>NZ_BAAAFG010000014.1:226527-251991 GCF_039523415.1 Gangjinia marincola | reverse complement strand
TTCCTGCTTCTCCTACAGTTGGAGTATACGTCAACTCGCCCGTATCAGCATCAAAGCTAACCGTTCCACCTGCTGTACCGCCTGTTTGCGTAATTGTAGTTGTTCCCTGATTGTTTGGATCTAAGTTATCCAGGTAATCATCATTGCCTAAGATATCTATCGTCTCAGCTACTCCGGGATCAGCCGTAGCATTGTCATCCACTGCTGTTGGCACAGTTGGATTTGGGTCGGTTCCGTCTGGATTACCATCACCATCTGTGTCTGGATTACCTACAACAATAGTGACCGTAGCAGTATCACATACAGCACTACCACTTGCATCATTACATACTTCATAGATTACTGTAACGGTAGTTCCTGCCTCTCCTGCAGTTGGGGTATACGTCAACTCGCCCGTATCAGTATCAAAGCTAACCGTTCCACCTGCTGTTCCGCCTGTTTGCGTAATTGTAGTCGTTCCCTGATTGTTTGGATCTAAGTTATCCAGGTAATCATCATTGCCTAAGATATCTATCGTCTCAGCTACTCCGGGATCAGCCGTAGCATTATCATCCACTGCTGTTGGCACAGTTGGATTTGGATCTGAGGTATTTGGATTACCATCACCGTCTGTATCTATAACAATCGCAGGTGTAAAGCTAACTTCATCATCTTCAGTCGGCGTATCAGTATCAACGGTAGGATCTGGTGTACTATCAGGATCGGTTTGATCACTCGCCGTAATTTCTGCGATGTTTTCATAACTTCCAGTAGACTGAACGATTACATTATAAGTCAAGTCTAGGCTTCCGCTTGCGGTAACAGATAATCCCGTCCAATTTATGGTAGTACCTGCTAAAACTCCAGCGTTACTAATATTGGTAATTGTAGAATATCCTGACTGAACGATATCTCCTACTCCAACTCCCGTAGCATCATCTGGACCGGCGTTAGCAATAGAAACCGTGAACGTAAGTTCATCACCAGGGGAGAAATCTCCACTCGAATCATTATCTCCACCCGCTGCAAAGGCTACAGATTTAGTTAATGAAAGATCTGAAGAGGCACACGCTGTACTAACTGAAGCATCGGTTACATTAGCATTAGTACCTAAGGTGTAATCCACACCCGTTTCGGTTACCAGTCCATCTCCATCTACTGTGGCCGGATCACCCGCACCAAATTGACCGCCGTCACCGCCATCTGCATTATTATCATCGTAAGCCTCATTCGCATCACTACATCCATCGCCGTCACTATCTAAATTCTGGAAGTCAAAACTTCCGTCGCTTCCTGTATCGATGGGTAACGTACCTTCGGTTGCATCTGCCTGACCGTTTCCATCAGCATCAGCACTTTCAGCATTTGAGATTGTTCCGTCTTGATTGGTATCTAATCCACCAAAACCGGCTTCGACTACATCATAAATTCCATCATTATCAGAATCCAAATCCAAATAATCCGGAACTCCATCATCATCAGTATCGTTATCACATACACCCGCAGCAGAGGGTGCAAATTGAATATTATCCAAAGCATAGTATTCTCCTGTTGGGCATGAATTTATTCCAGAGGAAATATTCTCCACTTTTATACTAATCTCATTAAGATCTGCTAATACATTTTGAAGATCTGCCAGAGATCCTGAAAAAGATGCGTCGTTAATATCGATTATAATCGTATTCCAATTACCATTTTCAAGGTTGGTTAATTCAGCATTGGTTAAAACTCGCTCAGACAAAACAACATCACCAGCTGTATTATAGAAAAATACTCTAACACTAGCGGAATTAGCTACACTAAGGTTTTGAGGCAACCATCCCGGATTACCTGTTTGACCAACACGATAGTTGTAGTGATCATATCTGAATGTTCCATTTAATAAATCACTAAAATCCAGCCCACCTAATGCGGGGCTACGCGCAAACATGCTTCCACCTGAAGGATCTGAATCCACCATATAATTTGTACCTGTTGGACTAGCACCTGCTATATTTAGATTGGCAGGACCCGTAATATCAATTGGACAACCTACATTAGCAGTTGTGCCATCTGTTGAATGAGAAGCAGGATCTGAAGAAATTTCTGCGGTGTTATTATCATTTAATGTATACCATCCTTGTGAATCAATATCAAAGGTAAATGTAGTTCCACATGGATTTTCTATAATATCTGCTATACCATCATTATCATCATCCAAATCGGCTTCATCACCAATACCATCACCATCATTATCATTTCCAACAGTAATAGTAACTGTTGCTGTTTCACAGACTGCTGCTCCACTACTATTATTACATACTTCATACTCGACAGTAACCGTAGTTGCTGCTTCAGCTGCAGTAGGAGTGTAAATAAGTGCTCCTGTAGCTGCATCAAATACTACAGTACCCGTAGCGGTACCACCAGTTTGTGTAATACTTGTTAATGGTAAATTATTAGGATTATCATTTGGTAAATAATCATCATTCCCTAATATATCGATAACATTCTCAACACCCACGATTGCTGTTCCTGTGTCATCATTCGCTGTAGGAATCGCAGGATTAGGGTCGATGATATCAGGATTACCGTCTCCATCTGTATCTGTATCACAAGCCGTGAAAATAGAGCTATCGGTAACATTGGCGTTTGTACCTGTAGTATAATCTACCCCGGTTTCGGTCACTAAGCCATTCCCATTAACTGTAGCAGGATCCCCGGCACCAAACTGTCCTCCATCACCTCCATCTGCATTGTTATCATCATACGCTTCATTTGCATCACTACATCCATCACCATCACTATCTACATTTTGGAAGTCAAAGCTTCCGTCGTTTCCGGTATCAGTAGGTAATGTTCCTTCGGTGGCATCTGCCTGGCCATCACCATCGGCATCGGCACTTTCAGCATTTGAGATTGTTCCGTCTTGATTGGTATCTAATCCACCAAAACCAGCTTCAACTACATCATATATTCCGTCATTATCAGAGTCCAAGTCTAAATAATCTGGAACTCCGTCATCATCTGTATCATTATCACAAGATCCTCCACCGGTGAAAATAATATTGTCAAGTGCGTAATATTCAACATCGGCACAATTGCCAGTATTACCGCCATTGATAAACTCAATACGAATACTAATGTAATTTAAATCAGAAAGTACGTTGATTAAATCAGCCGCGTTACCACTAAAAGTTGCGTCATCTATTGAGATATTAAAAGTATTCCAGATACCATTTTCCCAATTAGTAAACTCTGCAGCAGTTACTGGTCGCTGGGAAGTTACCGCGTTACCATTAGTATCGTAAAATCCAATAAAAATACTGGGGTTAGTATTCCAGTTGGGATCGCCTGTAAATCCAACTCTGTAGTTGTAATGTTGGTACTCAAAAGAACCTCCTACAAGTCCGCTATAATCAAGTCCTCCAAAATCAGGACTACGCAGGTACATATTCCCTCCATTAGGATCTGCATCAACGATATAATTTGTACCTGTTGGGCTGGTGCCAGAAGTATTAGTATTAGCTGGTCCTACCGGAGTGATGTCACATCCCACATTAGCCGTTATTGCATCGGTTGAGTGAGAAGCTGGATTGGCAGTTACTGAAGCATTATTATTATTATTGATCGTATACCAGCCTTGAGAATCAATATTGAATGTAAAAGCACTACCACAAGGATTTTCAACGATATCTGGGATACCATCATTATCATTATCTAAATCTGCACTATCACCAATACCATCCCCGTCTATATCGCCTTCTACGTTAATGGTTACTGTCGCTGTATCGCAAACTGAAGAACCACTGGCATCATTGCAAACCTCGTAAATCACTGTAACCGAAGTTCCAGCTTCTGATGCCAAAGGAGTGTACAATAATGCTCCTGAGTCTACATCAAAAGCTACTGTCCCACCGGCAGTACCTCCCGTTTGGGTTATTGTGGTTGTTCCTACATTATTTGGATCTAAGTTGTCCAAATAGTCATCATTTGAAAGAATATCTATTTCATTTGTGATTTCTAATATTCCAACAGAAGTATCATCTACCGCAGTCGGTGTGGCAGGATTTGGGTCTGTACTATCAGAATTACCATCGCCGTCAGTATCAGGGTCACTTACTATTATCGTAACAGTAGCTGTTTGGCAGATATTAGCACCACTTTCATTATTACATACCTCGTAAATAACAGTGACTGTTGTGCCTGCTTCTGCAAAAGTGGGAGTATAGTCTAGTTCTCCAGTGGTAGGATTAAATGAAATAGTACCATTTGCCGTACCCGCTCCTGTATCATTTATAGTGGTGATTCCTGTATTCGTAGGATCGTTATTAGCCGGAAAATCATCATTATTTAATACATTAATAATAACACTTACATTTGGATCTGTGCTACCGTTATCATCTGCTGTAGTCGGAGAAGTTGGATTAGGATCAGTACTATCAGGATTACCATCGCCATCTGAGTCCAAGTCAAGAAAATCAGGTTCGGGATCTCCGTCTGAACTTGTAGGGACGTTTCCCTCAGAGCCATCTGCCTGACCATTAGTATTACCATCATTAAAACCAGTATCTGAAGAATCTATATCACCATCTCCATCGGTATCTTGTGCTCCCAAACCAGCTTCGTCTACATCATTAAGACCATCACCATCAGAGTCTAAGTCTAAATGATTAGGATTTCCATCACCATCTACATCATATACATCTGGAATTCCATTACCATCAGCATCAGTATAGTCTGTTGTTGAACCATCACCTGCATTTCCATCATCTGAGGTATCAAAAAAGTTAGGAACACCATCCCCGTCCTCATCTCCTAGCGGATTATTCCCACCCGGAGCTTCATCTACATCTGCGATCCCATCATTATCATCATCATCATCTGCGCTGTCATTAAATCCGTCTCCATCAAAATTAGTATTACAAAAAATTGCTTCAAACGCACCCGGTTCACAACTTTCGGTTAAAAAACCTCTTAATACGCCGCGTTGGTCAACTCCACCTACAGTGGAACCGCAAGTACCTCCCGTAATTGCATTTACTACGCTAGATGTACAGGGTAATTCAAGTGTTTGCGTTGGACCGCCATTACTTGCAAGTGTTGTTGCTAATGCAATATTGGCTGTGGTATCATTATTAAAGGCAGTTGGTGTTGATGTACACAATGCAGACTGGTCTGACCAGTTATTCCCACCATCTACAATACCTCCTGAGCATATATCAGGATTAGCGCCTGAATTTGAATTCCCTACAATGAGAGAATTGGTTAAAGTTGTTGTATTTCCATTATTTTGATCGATAACACCATCTGCTGCTCCTTCATTGTATGCTAATGTAACGTGATCTAATACAGCCGTACCATCTATGCGCATAGCTCCACCAGTATTGGTTGTATTAGTAGCACCTCCTGATCCAGATATATTGAATGCTATTGTGGAATTATTGATAGAAACTGTTGATCCTATAGCAATATCCAAAGCTCCTCCATCATCACGGGCAAAATTATTATTAAGAGTTGAGTTATTTATGGTGACCGTACTTACCTCTGCCTCTATAGCTCCTCCATCGTTCGCTGTATTTTCAAAAAAAGTACAATTATTTATAATGAAATCAGTGTATTCAACATAAATAGCTCCACCGTTATCGGCTGGTTCTCCAGGATCTGCACCTCCACTCTCGGGACCAGCATTACCTCTGGTAAACGTGAGATTGTTAAGTATAATAGTTTGTGGCGTATTACCCAGATCAGTCATTAATATTCTTGCTCCTGTAGAATTACCTCCACCAAGAGTACCGTTCCATCCACCATTTAATGTAATCCCGGGTGCATTCGATCCATCAATTGTCAAATCATCTGAAATTAATAACCGCGTAACTACAGTTTGACTGGCGACCGTTGCATCAAAATCATTTGAAGTAAGAAAAATAGTTTGTCCTGCAAGACTCGCATCAAATACAATAATATCTGCTCCCGGATTCACATTAGACTGAGCGATTGCATTTCTAAGGGATCCGGCACCACCATTATTAGTATTTGTTACTGTATAGGTTGTTTGCCCGTGTGAAACCAGAAAAACAAAAAAAGCAATAATAAAAAAGGAGAAACCAGATTGGTGTTGAACAGAAGGTAATTGACGTTTCATATAATGACAATAAATGTTGGTATGAACTCACACCTACTACCATATACTAATAAGAAACTCCTCTTTAAATAAGATGTGAGAAATCCAATCTTAAATAAAGAGATAAATAAGAGCGTCTAATTGTAATTTTACAGAATAGTTAGTGTGTTATGTATTTGTAGGCTAATTTATTACGAAAAACAATTATCAGAGTCAATTCGGCAAAATTTTAGTTTAAAAACAATTTTAAAAGGATGAAATGAAAAACCTTCTTAAATAAGAACTGTCGAAATCGTTTTAGTAATTTCGACAATTAACAAAATTGTTAAAATTTTTATTGATTTAAACTCTAATTTATTGATTTCCTTTTTGGTAATCAGCGAGGAATTTTTCAAGTCCGCTATCGGTCAAAGGATGATTTAGGAGGCCTAGAATAGAAGACAAGGGTCCGGTCATTACATTTGCACCTATTTTAGCACAATCAATGACGTGCATGGTATGTCGAACCGATGCAGCTAAGATCTGCGTTTCAAACGCATAGTTATCATAAATAAGACGAATCTCATTGATCAATTGTAATCCATCGCTTGAAATATCATCTAACCTGCCAATAAAAGGAGATACGTAGGTTGCACCTGCTTTAGCGGCCAATAAGGCCTGACCGACAGAAAACACGAGTGTACAATTGGTTTTAATTCCCTGATCACTAAAATATTTGATCGCTTTGATCCCATCTTTAATCATAGGTACTTTGACCACTATTTGATCGTGCAATTTGGCTAGCTCCTCCCCTTCTTTGATTATACCCTCGTAATCTGTAGAGATCACCTCTGCACTTACATCACCTTCAACAATCTCACATATTTTCTTATAGTGATTGATGATATTTTCACGACCAGTAATACCCTCTTTTGCCATTAGAGAAGGATTGGTAGTCACACCATCTAATACTCCTAAATCCTGAGCTTCTTTAATTTGGTCTAAATTGGCAGTATCGATAAAAAATTTCATGTGATGTTTTTTAAATTTTAGTTGATGTCAAAAGTAATAAATCTTAGTGGTAGAAAGAATTGCAGCACTATAACTTATGATGATTTAATAACAATTTTTCATACCAAGTGTCTGGAAGTACATTTTTTAGAACAATAGAGAATTTTTGTAGTGGTTCTCCTACTTTATAATGAGGTCTGGGCTCTTTGATCTTCATTACCTTGGCTATTGCTTTTGCCATCTTTAGTGGACTCATCCCGGTATCTACATGAGCGTCCATCATAGCAAGTGTTTTTCCGTAAGTTTCAGCATAAGGAGAATTAGCGTTTCGTGGCGCGTGATATCTTCCATTGGCAATGTTAGTCGCTACATCACCGGGTGCAATACAGGTCATTGTTATATTGAAAGGCTTCAACTCCATACGATAGGCTTCTGCAGTAATTTCAAGACTGGCTTTACTCGCCGAATATATTCCTCTAAACGGCAAACCCATATACCCTGCAATTGAAGTGATGTGAATTATCATTCCGCTATGCTGTTTGCGCATATGTGGCAACACCTCATTGGTAAGTTCTAACACGCCAAAGTAATTGGTGTCAAAGACCCGCTTTGCTTCAGTGAGCGGAATTTCTTCTACAGCACCGGTGATTCCCATTCCGGCATTATTTATAAGATAGTCAATGCGACCTTCGGCTTCAATTAATTGTTCAACTACCTTTTTAATCGAAGCTGAATCGGTAACGTCAAGCGGAAGAAAATGCACTCCGTTTACAGGCGAGTTCATTTCTTTTCGGCTAGTGCCATAAACTGTATAGCCCTTTTGAAAAAGGAGTTCTGCGGAAGCTTTTCCAATGCCCGATGATGCGCCGGTAATTAATACAATAGGTGAAGTATGCATGGTGCAAAAATGCATCATTTATAAGTTAATCTCAAAAGCGAGAGAAAAAAACCTAAAATTAATTAACATGAACATGTAGAATACACTGGAGAAGAATGCTGAAATAAGTAAAAGTAGAGAGATTTAAATAGCTTTGAGAGATTCTGAAACATCCCGAAGCTCCAGTACAGGATATAAAAAAAAGGCAAGCGACCTACATCACACCGCTACGACCGTATACCCTTGCTGCGTTCCCGCCCTGGGGGATTCAACAGGAGCTGGTTGTGTAGGACTTGCCCGGTGCAAATATACAATCTTTACCTGCTTTGCAAAGCTATTTTGAGTTTAATATTTACCTTTGTAGGCTAAACAAATGATATGCAATTGCGTACCCTACTCATTTTCTTTTTTATCCTGCTTTCTTTCTTGAGCTGCGGAGAAAAAAACCTTTCTAAAGATGTTTCGATTGACATCCTAAACCCTAAAAATTTAAATCCTACTAAAGAGATTCAGCTTAGGCTTAAAAACAAAAAGGAGCATATCATAGATTCTGTCATTTACAAACTTGATACGACTATTTTAAGTAGGTCAACGGCAAATGAAACTATTTCAGCTTCACTTGCAGGTGCTAAATTGGGCAAACGCACTCTTAGTGCTACCGTATTTTCTGGTGAAGAAAAAGCAGAAATTAATGCTCAAGTAACTGTTTATGCTGCTACACCACCTAAGGCATATACCTTTAATATTATAAACACCTACCCGCACGATCCTACTTCATTTACACAAGGACTGGAGTTTTATAATGGTGAATTGTTTGAAAGCTCCGGGCTATACGGCAAATCAGTCTTGAAGAAAATTACAATTTCTGACGGAAAAGCAATTATAACCACCAAAATTGCAGATACACTTTTTGCTGAAGGTTTAACCATTGTAGATTCTACGTTACATTTACTGACTTGGCAAAAAGGAATTGGACTCCTCTTTAATCCGGAAGACCTCCAGCAAACCGGAAGCTTTACCTACAATAAGAGTAAAGAAGGATGGGGATTATGTTCTGATGGAAAGGTGTTGTACAAGAGCGACGGAACCTCAAAAATATGGTTACTTGATCCTGTCACTGGTAGGGAACGTGACTATATTGAAACTGTGACGCATAAAAGCATTTCTTCTAAACTTAACGAATTGGAATGGGTGAACGGTAAAATCTACGCCAATACCTGGCAAAAAGATGGCATAGCGATTATTGACCCAACCACCGGCGCAGTTGAGGGTCTTATTGACTTTAGAAGTTTACGTAAAAAAACCAGCGCTACTTCTCAAGATTACCTTAATGGGATTGCCTATAATACAATGAATGGTCATTTGTATGTTACAGGAAAAAACTGGAATAAACTGTTTGAGGTTGAAATCGTAAAAAAATAATCTCCTATCTTTCGCGTTTTATCATAAGCTAAATATTAATTCATGCGCTATCTCTATGCTCTTTGTCTTTGTTCCCTCCTTATCTTATGGAGTTCATGCCGCAATGATTTTGAGACAGAACCCAGCGCGGGGCGGCTTTCGTTTTCTAAAGACACCGTTTATCTGGATACCGTTTTTTCTAATATAGGATCAAGTACATACAATCTAAAAGTATATAATCGCAGTGATGATGATATTACGATCCCATCAGTACGATTGGCGCAAGGCGAGAACTCTGCCTACCGTCTCAACGTAGATGGATTAGCTGGTAAAACCTTTGAAAATATAGATATACTCGCCAATGACAGTATTTTTATTTTTGTTGAAACTACTGCAGATATTAATCAGCTGGCTGCAAATGCGGTAGAATTTCTATACACCGATCAAATTCAGTTTGATAGCGGTAACGATCAGCAAGAAGTTGAGTTAGTAACCCTGATCAAGGATGCAGTATTTTTATTTCCCGAAGTAATCGACGAGAGCACAGGCGAAATCGAACTACTACAAATTGGAGAAGATCCCGATACCGGTGAAGGAGTTTTTGTTGAAGGGTTTTTACTGGAAGATGATGAACTTATTTTTACCAATGAAAAACCCTACGTTATTTATGGATTTGCGGCTGTACCGCCGAATAAAACACTGGAGGTTCAAGCTGGAGCCCGCGTAAACTTTCATAGAAATAGCGGTATAATCGTGGCAAATGAGGGTAGCTTACACCTCAACGGAAGCTTAAGCACAGATCCGGAAGCCTTAGAAAATGAAATTATTTTTGAAGGAGACCGCCTTGAACCTGCGTTTAGCGAGGTTCCCGGTCAATGGTATGGCATTTGGCTCACCGCAGGGAGCACAGATCACATAATTAATCATACCACTATAAAAAATGCAACTGTTTCTTTGCAAATGGATAGCAATGATGGTACAGATGATCCTACTCTACTTATCCAAAATACTCAGATATATAATAGTTCACTCATTGGGTTGTTTGCACAAACGGCAAACATATCGGCCGAAAATGTAGTGATCAATCAAGCCGGGATTAACAGCCTGCGCATCAACTTTGGCGGAACTTATGACTTTAAACACTGTACAATCGCCAATTACTGGAACAATAGCTTTAGAAATACGCCGGCACTGTTTTTAAGTGATGGGGTTCCAGAATTTTCAGAAGAGTTGAATGCTACTTTTTCTAATTGCATTATTTATGGCAATGAAAATTTAGAACTGTGGATAGAACCTTCTGGAAATGATACCGCATTTAATTATGTATTCGAAAATTCGTTAATTCGGTTTAATGACTTCAATAATCAGTTCGCAGATAATCCGTTATACGATTTTGATAACCCGTCTATTTTTACAGAGAATGTATTTAATGAACTACCCAATTTTTTAAATGCTCAAGAAAATAAGTTACAGATTGGGCTAGACTCTTTTGCAAGGGAAATAGGAAATCCAGTGACGACTACTGCAGTCGGTGATGATATTTTGGGTGTAAATAGAACACTACCTGGTGACGCCGGAGCGTACCAAAGTATAGAATTTATCGAAGATTAAAATGAAATCTCTTCAGCCCGGGGCAGGGATTAAAGCGGCATCACCCCAACAAGTTGGGGTATATAGCTGAAAGCCCGGTTCCCAACAAGTTGGAAAGCCCCCATAAAATTAAGCTAAAACTCCGTCGCCATCAAATAAGGGTAAATGTTCCATCATTTGATGCACTTCGTGTTTGATTTCTGTAAGTACAGCCTCCTGATTCACGTTCATTATCGCACGATCAATCAAGTCTACGATGTGGTGCATATCTTCTTCTTTGAGACCACGTGTGGTAATTGCCGCAGTACCAATGCGTATACCTGATGTGATAAAAGGAGACTGCTCGTCAAATGGAACCATGTTTTTGTTAACGGTGATTTCAGCTTTGCCTAAAGCCTCTTCGGCTTGCTTGCCGGTAACGTTTTTACTTCTTAGATCAATCAACATCATATGATTGTCTGTTCCGCCAGAAACTACGTCATACTTGCGATCTACAAATGCCTGTGCCATTGCTTTTGCATTAGCTTGCACTTGCTTCATGTACGTCATGAACTCATCGCTCAAGGCTTCTTTAAACGCAATGGCTTTTGCTGCGATGATATGCTCTAGAGGTCCTCCCTGATTCCCGGGGAATACTCCACTGTCTAACAATCCAGACATTTTACGAAGCTTTCCACTTTTTAGGGTAATCCCAAATGGATTATCAAAATTCTTACCCATTAAGATAATCCCTCCTCGTGGTCCACGTAAGGTTTTGTGTGTGGTCGAAGTAATGATATCACAGTGTGGTACAGGGTCTGCCAATAAACCTTTAGCGATTAAACCGGCAGGATGTGATATATCTGCTAATAGAATCGCACCTACTTCATCTGCAATGGTTCTAAATTTAGAATAGTCAATTTCACGTGAATAGGCAGAGGCACCAGAAATGATCAACTGGGGGCGTTCCTTTTTAGCGATTTCAAGAATACGCTCATAGTTCAACATTCCGGTTTCGCGGGCTACACCATAAAATGTTGCTTTATATATTTTACCTGAAAAATTAACCGGAGAACCGTGTGTTAGGTGTCCGCCATGTGCTAAATCAAATCCTAAAATTTTGTCTCCGGGTTTTATGCAGGCATGATACACCGCTGTGTTAGCCTGTGAACCGGAGTGCGGTTGCACGTTGGCATATTCTGCATTAAAAAGTTCTTTGAGTCGATCAATAGCGATTTGTTCAATTTGATCCACTACTTCACACCCACCGTAATATCGCTTTCCTGGGTACCCTTCGGCGTATTTATTGGTCAAAATAGAACCCGCTGCTGCCATGACCTGCTCACTGGCGTAATTTTCACTAGCGATCAGTTCTAAACCATTGGTTTGGCGTTGACGTTCTTGTTCAATTAAATCAAAAATTTCAGTATCCTTTTGCATAGCAGTGCATTGTCGTTAATTATTCCTCAAAAATACGAAAGACATTCGGTTAATAATTGTAAAATGATATATTTGATACGTTAATTATCCACTAAAAATCAACATATCATCATGCCAAAATTCGCTAATGATCCTAAGAGAACCACTTGGTTATCAACACCAAAGGACACTGATTTTCCTATACAAAACATTCCCTTTGGAGTCTTTTTAACCCGTGATGATATCATTACCATTGGTACTAGAATTGGAGATTACGCCATAGATTTAGGAGCTTTACATCAATTAGGGTATTTTGAAGGTGTTGCTTTGACTGATGATATTTTTCTACAGGATACGCTCAATGACTTTATTGCAGATGGTCGCAAAACCTGGCGTGCAGTGAGAAATCGTATCGCTAAAATTTTTGACGCTGAAAATGCTGAACTAAGAGATAATGCGGACCACAGAAAGACGGTTCTTTTTACAATGGACGAAATTGAAATGCAGCTTCCTGTTTTGATTGGGGATTACACTGATTTTTATGCAAGTATTGAACATGCCACCAATGTGGGAACCATGTTTAGAGGAAAGGAAAATGCTTTGATGCCAAATTGGTTGCACTTACCAGTTGCCTACCATGGCCGAAGCTCCTCCATTATCCCTAGCGGAATTCCCATTCACCGACCGCAGGGACAAAAACTACCCGCCGGGGCCGAGAATCCTATCTTTGGTCCGTCACGCTTGGTAGATTTTGAATTGGAAATGGCCTTTATTACCACAGCAGCTAATACCATGGGAGAACCTATTCCTATTGAAGAAGCCGAGGAACATATTTTTGGTTTAGTATTGATGAATGATTGGAGTGCACGGGATATTCAAAAATGGGAATATCAGCCACTAGGACCTTTTTTAGCCAAAAATTTCGCAACTTCAATCTCGCCGTGGATTGTCACGCTGGATGCCTTAGAACCCTTTAGGACAGAAAGTCCTAAGCCTAAAAAAGAGCTCCTACCCTATCTACAGTTCAACGGAAAGAAAAGTTTTGACATCAATCTTGAGGTTGCGATCCAACCCAAAGGAAAAAAAGAAACTGTGGTTTGTCATTCCAACTTTAAATATATGTATTGGAATATGAGTCAGCAGTTGGCACACCATACGGTAAATGGCTGCCCGGTTAATTCTGGAGATTTATTAGGTAGCGGAACTATTTCTGGAAAGACTCCGGATTCATACGGTTCTATGTTGGAACTCACCTGGCGTGGTGAAAAACCCTTAAAACTCAACGAAGGCGGTGACCGAAAATTTGTAGAAGATCACGACACTATCATTTTAAGGGGATTCTCAAAAAACAAAGATGTACGCATAGGATTTGGAGAAGTGAGTACAAAGTTGCTCCCGGTGTATAAGCGTTAGATAGTTACTTCTATCTCTTTTGCTGAAATGGCGTTATGAGAAGCAGTATATACAACTTCATTATCTTTTAAGACGATCACCTGTGGACTTTGATGCTGCACGTTGAACTCTTCTGCAATAGCATTAGAGATATCCCTGTGAACGATTAAGTCTAAATAATAGATATCGGCTTTACTATCTTCTACGTCATACTCTCGCTCAAATCTACTTAATGCCATGCTGCTGATACTGCAACGGGTGGAATGTTTAAATAACACTTGAGGGCGCTCCTTAGAATTGTTTTTAATTTCATTTAATTGATCAAGTTTGTTCAGTTCTTGCCATGGAACATTCTTGAGTTCCTTTTTTGCAATATCGCGTTGGCTTTTAAATCGATCAAATATTCCCATAAATAAACAAAATGTTAAATTGTGTAAATGTATCATCTCCTTAACATCAATACTTACACATTAACGAATTACCGAAATTTTAAGTTTTAATTCCTTACATTTATTACTCTTTAACAAATTTATTAATTTAAAACGTATTAAATGAAAAAAATTACATGCTGGATGGTAGTAGTTGTTTTCTCCATTTTTAGTGTTGGAGCGCAACAAACTATTTCGTCTCTAGGAGACAATAATCCGAAGATTTTTACAAATTTAAGTGTGCCAGAGTTCGACTGCGGGCAGTCACAATTTAGCAACGCTTTTCAAAATGGTCTTAACATTACTGCTGGTGGTCAGTTTCAACAAGCAGATGACTTTAGCGTTGCAGCGGGAGATAATATTGATGTAAACAATATTATCGTTAACTTATTTAATCAGGGAGGTATTTCTTCAGTAGACATCGTATTTTACGACGATGCAGGTGGATCCCCCGGAACCCAAATCGGTACAGTAACAGGTATAGTCCCTACAGATCAAACCGTGGTTGGGAGTAACTTTGGGTTTGATATTAGCGCAGTAACATTAGATTTCGCGCCACAGACCTTTGTAGGAGGAGCTTCTTACTGGGTTGAATTAATTGGTACACCTACTGTTTCTGGCAATGCCATTTTTTGGGAAGTTACTGATGCTTCTGTTAATGGAAATGCTATTCACGGACAAGATTCTGGTGGAGGTTGGATTCCTCAAAGTGATGCCAACTCTGGTCAACCCTACGATGGGGTTTGGATTTTATCAGGTGACTGTGATTTAGCTCCTAATGACGAACCTGATGGCGCCATTGCACTCTCTTGTGGTGCAAATGTCACGGGAACTATAGTCGGTGCGAATGACACCGCAGGCGGTGCAGGACCAGATGTATTTTACACGTATACGGGTCAAGGTTTTCCTGAAGATATAACTGTTTCGCTTTGTGGAGATGGGACAGATTATGATTCACGCATTAGAATATACGACGACATTACATTGGCTAACGAAATTGCTGTAAATGATGACTTTTGTGGTTTACAGTCTGAAGTAACATTTAATTCTGATGGAGCAACGACATATTACATTTTAGTAGGAGGATTTGGAACAAGTGAAGGGAACTTTGAACTTGATTTAATTTGTCCAACTCCTGCAAGAGCTCAAATTATCCATAATTCAGCTGATGCTGCGGCTGCCGTGGTTGACGTATATGGAGATGACGTATTGCTTATTGATGATTTTGAATTTAGAACTGCTTCACCATTTGTGGAATTACCTGCGGGAGTTCAACTTACTCTTGGAGTAGCTCCAAGTAATAGTACTTCATCTAGTGATGCGATCTATACGTTAGACGTGACATTGGATGCCGACGAGACCTATATTGTTGTGGCTGATGGAATAGTTAGTGATACCGGTTACTCTCCAGATCAAGACTTTTCGCTTGAGGTCTTCGCAATGGCAAGAGAAGCCGCCGCAAGTTCTGGAAATACAGATGTTTTAGTACACCATGGTTCTACTGATGCTCCTACCGTTGATGTGGTTGAAACCAGTGTCCCTGCAGGAACTATTGTAGATGATATTTCTTACCCAGAGTTTCAAGGATACTTAGAACTGGGTACAGCGGATTATGTGTTGGATGTAACCACAGCAGACGGCTCAACTGTAGTAGCGTCTTATGAGGCTCCATTAGCAACGTTAGGACTTACTGATGCTGCTATTACTGTCTTAGCCTCAGGATTTTTAGATCCCTCTCAAAATAGCGACGGAGCAGAATTTGGCCTATGGGTTGCCTTGGCTCAAGGTGGACCTTTAGTAGAACTACCACTTATACCGCCACCACCAGCTTGTGGAGGTAAATTTTATGATACAGGTGGACCAAATGGAGATTTTGATAACAATGAAGATTATGACATTACTATTTTACCTGACAATGCAGGCGATATAGTTACAGCTACCTTCACATTTGTTGATAATGGACCACCTGCTTTTGATCAGTTATTCGTAGATATAGGAGATGGAAATTTACAACAAGTACCTAATGTTGCAGCCGGTGATCCACCAGTGGTATACACATCCGTTGCTGCAGATGGTTCATTATTCTTCTCGTTTACCTCTACAGGAGTTGTTCCTAATCCGGGATGGGAAGCTGATATAACCTGTTCTGCTGCTCCTGCACGAGTGCAAGTCATTCATAATTCACCAGATCCAGATGCACAAACAGTAGATGTTTATCTAAACGATGATTTATTGTTGGATGACTTCCAATTTAGAACGGCAACATCATTTATCGATGCTCCCGCAGGAGTACCATTGACTATTGATGTCGCTCCAGGTGATAGTGATGATTCTGGTGATTCTATCTTTGAATTGACTGTAACACTAGATTCTGATGAAACATACATCATCGTAGCAGATGGGGTCGTGACTGATCCTGATGCAGGTGAAGAGTTTAGCTTAGAAGTATTCACCGGTGCCAGAGAAACAGGTACTGACCCTGCTAACACAGATGTATTAGTTCATCATGGTTCGCCTGATGCTCCTACAGTAGATGTGGTAGAAACCAGTGTTCCTGCAGGTATAATTGTAGACGATATTAGCTATACAGATTTTCAGGGATATCTTTCTTTACCAACAGCAGATTATACAGTAAGTGTAACCACAGCTGATGGTGCAACCGAAGTAGCAGCATTTTCTGCTCCTTTAGCGACCTTAGGTCAGGATGGAGCAGCAATCACTGTTTTAGCTAGCGGATTCTTAGCACCAGAGGCAGGAGAACCAGAATTTGGTCTATGGGTAGCTTTAGCAACTGGAGGAAACTTAATTGCATTACCAACTGCTCCGTTGAGTATTAATGGAAATACCATTGAAGGTGTAAGTGTATATCCTGTTCCTGCTAGTGATGTGTTGAACATCAGAGCTCAAAATAATGTAGAGCAAATTGAAATATTCAATTTACTGGGACAACGCGTGTTTATGCAAAAAGCAGGAAGTACAACGGCTTCCTTTGATATTTCTGAACTCAGTGCAGGAAACTATATCCTAAGAGCTACAATTGGTGGTCAAATAGGAAACTATCAGATTATCAAAAAGTAGATTAGTTTTTAATAACCAATTAAAATTGGAAAGCCGTCCTCAATTATCTTGAGGGCGGTTTTTTGTTATTTAATAGAAATATGTCATTGGACGATAATTTTTTGAAGTTGTCGAATATTTTTAGACTTTCTAATTTAAATATTATATTCATCCCTTATTAACGCAACCTATACTTTATGAAAAAAATTACATTTGTTTTTGCGCTCTTATTATCTGGCGTAATTGGAATAGCCCAAACAACACTAACGCAAAATTCTGGAGATGTTACCGGAACGAATAGTGTTGGATGTCCTGGAGGAGACAACGATTGGGCTAGAAATTTTGTTTTAGCAGATTATGGTATATCTGCTGATTTTAATCTGACGTCAGGATCTGTGGGAGTACAATCCACAGATGGAAGTGGAACATCCATCACCGTAAATGTTTACGCTACCGATGCAGGATTCCCAGGAACATTTGACACGGCTAACCTACTTGGAAGTCAAGTGGTTGCGGTAGATGCCGCGACGGTAGAGACTACGGTGGACTTTGTTTTTGACACACCAATCCTCATACCGGGAGGTACTCAATCGATCGCCGTTGCAGTAGTTGTACCCCTTGGAAACAACTTTTTTATAGGCGGAACACCTACTGAGACTACAGAATCTTTTTTGAGATCAACTAATTGTAGTGTTGCTGATTATGTTACTCCGAGTTCAATAGGATTTCCAGACGCCAATCCATTAATTGAGGTATCAGGATCACTTGCCGGACCTAACACTACCTGTGGTTTTGCTGCAACGGCAACACTTGGTATCAATAGTGCAGTGGGAATGGATAATACAGATGGCGGAGCCGTGGATGGATGTTACTCTTCCGGAACAGATGCTTTATGGTATAGGTTTACAGCAGTTGAAACAGGTGAACTGACGATTACCTCAGACGTTAATGGCCAAACTCAAGACACACGCTTATCAGTATATGATTCATGTACCGATTTAAATTGTCTTGGAAATGATGATGATGGCGGAACAGGGCTTACTTCTTCTCTAATATTATCGTTAGAAGCCGGACAATCAATTTTTTTAGAATGGGATGATCGCTGGAGCGAAGCTGATTTTGATTTTGAATTGTCCTTCAACGTTACTTGCGCAAACCCTATCAATCTTATCGTAGCTAGTGAGGCAGGGATATCTGCCGAACTGGAATGGGACGATGCTGCTGATGCTGTCAATGGATATGTCGTAGAAGTATATAACAGTGGAGATGATCCAGACATTGATACTCCTGTTTTCACCGAGAATGTTCCAACAGGAACTTCTAATGTAACGGTAACAGGGTTAAGTGAAGTCTCTTCTTATGACGCTTACGTTAGTTCAGACTGTGATGCCGGAGGAATTTCTGGTGCGACAGTTGTTTCTTTTGAAACAGGATTTTTACCTCCGGCTTGTGGAGGTAATTTTTACGATACTGGAGGGCCAGGATCAGATTATCAAAACAGTGAAAATTTAACTACTATCATTACTCCGGATAATGCTGGTGATTTAGTAACAGTAACATTTACAGCTTTCAATATTGAAAACGGATTTGACGAGTTGATAGTATATGATGGTCCAGATGCTGGATCTCCTCAACTGGATATACTAACTGGTGACCTATCAGCAAATGTACCCTTTTCCTTTACATCATCTGATGCGAGTGGATCACTCACGTTTGTATTTACTTCTGATGGTAGTGTTACAAGAGCGGGTTGGGAAGCAGATGTAACTTGTGCTGTTGCTCCTGCACGAGTGCAAGTCATTCATAATTCACCAGATCCAGATGTACAAACAGTTGATGTTTATCTAAACGATGATTTGTTATTGGATGATTTCCAATTTAGAACGGCAACATCATTTATCGATGCTCCCGCAGGAGTACCATTAACTATTGATGTCGCTCCAGGTGATAGTGATGATTCTGGTGATTCTATCTTTGAATTGACTGCAACACTAGATTCTGGTGAAACATACATTGTCGTAGCAGACGGGGTAGTAACTGATCCTGACGCAGGCGAAGAATTTAGCTTAGAAGTATACGCCGGCGCCAGAGAAACAGGTACTGACCCTGCTAACACAGATGTACTAGTTCATCATGGTTCGCCTGATGCTCCAACAGTCGATATTGTAGAAACCAGTATCCCTGCCGGTATAATTGTAGACGATATTAGCTATACAGATTTTCAGGGATACCTTTCTTTACCAACAGCAGATTATACTGTGAGTGTAACCACGGCTGATGGCGCTACTGAAGTTGCGGCATTCTCTGCTCCTTTAGCATTATTAGGTCAAGAAGGCGAAGCAATCACCGTTTTAGCAAGTGGATTCTTAGCACCAGATGCAGGAGAACCAGAATTTGGTCTATGGGTGGCACTACCCATCGGAGGAAATCTCATCGCACTACCAACTGCTCCATTAAGCATAAATGGAAATACCATTGAAGGTGTAAGTGTATATCCTGTTCCAGCTAATGATGTGTTGAACATCAGAGCTCAAAATAATGTAGAGCAAATTGAAATATTCAATTTACTGGGACAACGCGTGTTTATGCAAAAAGCAGGAAGTACAACGGCTTCCTTTGATATTTCTGAACTCAGTGCAGGAAACTATATCCTAAGAGCTACAATTGGTGGTCAAATAGGAAACTATCAGATTATCAAAAGGTAGATTAGTTTTTAATAACCAATTAAAATTGGAAAGCCGTCCTCAATTATCTTGAGGGCGGTTTTTTTATACTGTCAAAATGTCACTGGCTAGAACAATATTTCAGACATTTTAACAGGTGTTTAACAGCGGTGTAATTATTGAAATAGTGTTAAAAAAATTGACTTAAACATTTCAAGATATGAACACAAATAATTTAACCATAAAAACCCAAGAGGTACTTCAACAAGCGCAATTGCTTGCGCAAGAGATGGGTCATCAACAAATAGAAAATGAGCATATATTTAAAGCTATTTTAGCTGTGGATGAAAATGTCGCACCTTATCTCTTAAAGAAGTTAAATCTTAATATTCCCCTACTCGATCAATTAATTACTAAGAATTTAGAGAGTTTTCCAAAAGTCTCAGGTGGGGATATTATGTTTTCTAGAGAAGCATCAAAAGCTTTTAATGAAGCCAATATTAGTGCCAAGAAAATGAACGATGAATACGTTTCCATTGAACATCTTATGTTGGCAATTTTTAAATCTACCGGAACTGTAGGGCAAATACTCAAGGACCAGGGAGTAACTCAAAAAGGATTAGAAGCAGCTATTCAAGAATTACGCAAAGGAGGCAACGTCACTTCTCAAAGTGCAGAAGAAACCTATAATTCCCTAAATAAATATGCCAAAAATCTTAATCAGCTGGCCAGAGATCAAAAGCTTGATCCTGTTATTGGTAGAGACGAAGAGATAAGAAGAATACTTCAAATCCTCTCGCGTAGAACAAAAAATAATCCTATGCTTGTAGGTGAACCAGGAGTAGGTAAAACAGCAATTGCTGAAGGTTTAGCGCATCGTATTGTGGATGGTGATATTCCTGAAAATTTAAAAGAGAAAGAAATATACTCCTTGGATATGGGAGCACTTATCGCCGGAGCAAAGTACAAAGGAGAATTTGAAGAACGTCTAAAAGCCGTTATTAAAGAAGTCACTGATAGCGATGGAAATATAGTTCTCTTTATTGATGAAATTCATACGCTTGTGGGTGCCGGTGGCGGACAAGGAGCTATGGATGCAGCCAATATTCTTAAACCCGCCCTAGCCCGGGGTGAACTAAGAGCAATTGGTGCAACCACGTTAGATGAATACCAAAAGTATTTTGAAAAAGACAAAGCGTTGGAACGCCGTTTTCAAAAAGTAGTGGTAGATGAGCCTGATACTGAAAGTGCGATCTCTATTCTACGCGGAATTAAAGAAAAATACGAAACACATCATAAAGTTCGAATTAAGGATGAAGCCATTATCGGAGCGGTAGAGCTGTCTCAACGTTACATTACTACTAGATTTTTGCCTGATAAGGCTATAGATCTTATGGATGAAGCGGCTTCTAAATTGCGTATGGAAATCAACTCCAAGCCCGAAGAATTGGATGTACTGGATCGCAAGATCATGCAGCTTGAAATTGAGCTTGAAGCAATTAAACGTGAAAATGATGAGAGCAAGCAAAAAATCTTAAAAAGTGATCTGGCGAATCTCAAAGAAGAGCGAAATGCGCTAAACGCAAAATGGCAAAGTGAGAAAACGCTTGTTGACAATCTTCAGCAAGTGAAAACTGACATTGAACAATATAAAGCTGAAGCAGATCGCGCAGAGCGTGAAGGTGATTTTGGTAAAGTAGCAGAGCTTCGGTACGGTAAAATTAAAGAAGCTCAACAAGAACTTGAAACCCTTCAGCAAGAGATTTCCGCACAAAGCGAAAGTAAATTGATTAAAGAAGAAGTATCTTATGAAGATATTGCCGAAGTTGTTGCAAAATGGACTGGCATACCCGTCACCAAGATGCTACAGAGTGATCGTGAAAAATTACTTCAGCTTGAAGAAGAGTTACACAAACGCGTGGTCGGACAAGAAGAAGCTATTGAAGCGGTAAGTGATGCTGTACGTAGAAGCAGAGCGGGATTACAAGATCAAAAGAAGCCGGTAGGATCTTTTTTATTTTTAGGAACAACCGGGGTAGGAAAAACCGAACTTGCTAAGGCATTGGCGGAGTATCTCTTTAATGATGAAAATGCTATGACGCGTATTGATATGAGTGAATATCAAGAACGTCATGCGGTAAGCAGACTTGTAGGTGCGCCCCCGGGATATGTAGGATATGATGAAGGTGGACAATTAACCGAAGCGGTTCGACGGAAACCATACTCCGTTGTCTTGTTAGATGAAATAGAAAAAGCTCACCCAGATACTTTTAATATTCTACTACAGGTTTTAGATGAGGGTAGACTTACCGATAACAAGGGGCGTCTCGCCGACTTCAAAAATGCCATTATCATTATGACTAGCAATATGGGAAGTCATATTATTCAGGAGAAGTTTGAAGCTGTAAAAGATGTGGATACTGCGATGGAAAGTGCTAAAGTAGAAGTTTTAGGCTTGTTGAAACAAAGCGTAAGACCAGAATTTTTAAATCGAATTGATGACATTATTATGTTTACTCCGCTAAGCGAAAAGGATATTCACAAAATTGTTTCGCATCAGCTTAAGGGGGTGAGTAAGATGTTAGCGCAACAAGGTATAACGCTAGATGCAACCCCACAGGCCATCTCTTACTTATCTAAAGAAGGATTTGACCCTCAATTTGGAGCACGACCGGTGAAAAGAGTGATTCAAAAACGAGTACTCAATGAACTTTCTAAACAAATTCTTTCTGGAAAAATCAATACAGAGAGTATAATTTTACTGGATGAATTTGATAGCCAATTGGTTTTTAGAAATGAGGTAGTAACAAATCCAATTGTTTAAAGACGTATATGGTGTAAATTAGATGGGTTATTAAACACCGGAGATATCATAAGATTCTTCGGTGTTTTTATTGGAATATTATCTAAGGTGTAACAAGTTGACGTTTAGATCGTCATATTAATATCAATCAAAACTAAATCACCATGAAATCAATCAAAAAAGTAAAACGAAATCGAATTTTATTGTATTACAGTCTATTAATTTTTAGTGTAACTATTGCTCATTTTGCGGCAATAATAGTCAATCAATAATACCTTATTATTTGTGTAAATCCTATTTATCCTACATTTGAGGAATGAATAGGATTTTTTTGCGCCTTATAATTAGCCTAACCTGCATTTCTTGTGGTGTAAAACACTCTAGCATCCCACAAAAACAGCTAAAACTACTGGATGAATACATTTTTGCTCCGGATCTTAAATTTAAAGAAACTCTATTTGGCGGCATATCAGGGATAGATCCTGTTTCTCAAAATAAATATGTTGTCATATCTGATGACTCCTCTAATCCCAGATTTTTTACTATACAAATTGAATTTTCGGGTAAATCAATAGATACCGTTCTTATTGATAAGATGGTAAATATGAAAACATCTTCAGGATATTTTAAGGATCAACAACTTGATTTAGAAAGTATTCGATACGATCATGTTTCTTCTTCCTACCTAATCTCAAGTGAAGGAAGTATTAATACGCAAAAGAATCCTTTTGTTGCTAAAATTGATGCTGAAGGTAATTTTATTACATCGTATAGTCTACCGGATTATTTTAGCGCTAATAGCTCTGCAAAACCTAGAAATAACGGTACACTTGAAGGATTATCCAAAAAACCGGAAGACCAAGGATTTTGGGTTGCGATGGAATTACCGCTCACCATAGATGGACCAGAACCCCAACTTACTCCAAGTTTTTCACCTGTACGTATAACATACATTGATCCCGGCGATGATCTAAATAACAAACAATTTGCGTACTTGCTTGAACCCATCGCAAAAACGCCTTTGAAAGCTTTTGCGGTAAATGGACTCACAGACTTAATTGAATATGCGGTTGATAAATTTTACATTATAGAACGCGGCTACAGCAGCGGGTACGGATCTAAGGGAAACACAGTTCGAATATTTAATGTAGACGCTACTCAGGCCACTAATACCTTATCTATATCGTCCTTGAAAAAAGCCAAAAATCTTAAAGTCGCCAAGAAGTCTATCCTGTTTGATTTCAATTGGATAAAGGATCAATTAAAAGAGGGAGTGATCGATAATATTGAAGGCATTTGCTTTGGACCTACCCTATCTAATGGAAACCAAACATTATTATTAGTGGCGGATAATAACTTTAATACACTAGGCAAACAACTCAACCAGTTACTTTGGTTAGAAATACTTGACTAATCGCTTATCGTCAAACGACACCTATTTCGTCAAAATACATACTAATACGCCTTTTATCGGCATTAATGTGTGTTTACTATTGATTTTTAAATAGTTAAATATTAAAATAGTTGTCTTTTTATCACTAAGTAATATTGATTTAAACGTCATATTTGTTAATTTATTGTTAAATATATATGCATTTTGTCGTTCACATGTGTTCTATGTCGTATGTTTGTCTTGTCAATACGAAATAACAATACCAAAATCCTACTATTATGAAAAAGTTTGTTTACACCTCCGCTCTAGTTTTCGCCTTCGCTCTTGCTCTTGTTGCCTTTAAAGGAAACTCTAACAGTGAAGCTACAACTGCTAACGCCATGCACATGACAAATATCAATAACATGGCCTTATACATGACTATTGAAACAAACTTCTCTCCCATCATCTCTGAGGTAGCCTCTGTATCTGCCTATAAAGATTATGATGATAATTCATTCTTTTACTTAGTAGAGGGATTTAAAAATGACACTCCTACTACCTTTATGCTTAAGATTGATGAGCAGGATTATGTAAACCAAACCTATACCTACATCGACTTCTCTAACATAACTATCAACGATAATACCCAATTCTGTACCACAAGAGGTGCGAGCAGTAAGTTCTTACCTGCTAAAGAATGTTCTCCCCAAGATAATACATTAGCTAAAATCTGTGCAGTGTTTCAAGATGGAAACTGCTTGTAATAGAACTGCTGTTGACGCACTAAGTATTACCCCTTATTGCTGTTTAAGCAAAAGGAACGTGAACTTAACCTATAAAATAGAAACTGGGATTGAAAAAACCTTCACAAGATGTGAAGGTTTTTTGGTTTGTAACAATTTTATTAAACCATTATAGCATGTAATCCTAGTTTTTACTAAATTTAAGAAACTAAATTTAAAAATCATGAAAAAATACATAGCCATTCTATCTCTCTTCGTTGTATTTATCGCATGTGATGATGCTGAAAAGAAAGATTTATCTCAAAAATTTGATCAACTTCAACGTCAACACGATAGTATATCTAAGGTTCATAATCAATTCCAATCTGTGCACTCACAGATGTCAAAAAAGCATGAGGATTTTAAAACTCAACTACAAGGTATGAAGATTCAAGACTCCACACTTCTAGAAGATATTGCTAAGCACGAAGTCATTTTAAAGAAACATGATGCACTATTGAAAGGGCATGATGAAATGATAGCTGCACATAAAGAACTAAAGAAAGGTTTTGGTGAAAAATCAACTGCTGAAATGGAAGTACAGATAGCTCAAATGATCAAAACGCATGATCTATTAATGAAAGAGCATGCTTCCATGAAAGAAGAACACATTATGATTGAAAATG
>NZ_BAAAFG010000014.1:76796-226402 GCF_039523415.1 Gangjinia marincola | reverse complement strand
CAGCAATCTTGGATTGCTGGCTTTACTGTGTCGGGGTGGCAGGATTCGAACCTGCGACCTCCGCGTCCCAAACGCGGCGCGATAACCGGGCTACGCTACACCCCGAAAACTGCTAATGCAGTCAATATTTTAATTTTCAATTACCAAATCCCAAGTTACTATACAAAAGTAAACAGGGAATCGGGTGGAGTTTATGCTGCTAAAACAGAACTTTAACTTTCTATAACTTGAATTACTCTTTATTAAACGTAAAATCATCTCATGATTAGCGGAGAGACCGGGATTCGAACCCGGGCAACCCGAAGGTTGACAGCTTAGCAGGCTGCTGCATTACCACTCTGCCACCTCTCCTGTAAATGAACTTATCTGATAAATAATTATCAACACTCATAACAACAAGAGGTTTGTTTTTATAAGCGGGTGCAAATGTAACTGAACCTTTGAAATGATACAAGCAAACCATAAAATTTTTAAATAAAAAATCCTCTATATCCTATTTATAATCCAAATCCTCTAAAACGAATGATGTAACATTTTTGATAAGCATTGATTTCATAATAAATGAGAAGAAATCTAAATAAAAATCTTAGGCTGCCTTGTCAATAGTCAAAACCTAACTATATTTGCATCCGCTAAATCATATCTTTGATTTATGGTCGCGTAGCTCAGTTGGATAGAGCATCTGCCTTCTAAGCAGACGGTCACAGGTTCGAATCCTGTCGCGATCACAATCACTCAAGAAACCACGCTGAAAAGCGTGGTTCTTTATTTTATGGAAAGGCCAAACAAAGTTTGAAGCCTTGAAATGAAATAAAGAACAAGATGCGATAGCATCGTGGTTTCTTATTTGCATCATGGATCGCAAAGGAAAACCGAAGGTAATCCTAAGTAGCCTTATCCCATTCTAATCTCAAAGCACCAGCTTCGTGATTTGTTATTTGCATCATGGATCGCAAAGGAAAACCGAAGGTAATCCTATACAGTTTCAAATATTCTTTCAAACAGAAGCCTAAGAGCATCGTGGTTTCTTATTTGCATCATGGATCGCAAAGGAAAACCGAAGGTAATCTTGAACAGTCTCATTTATTCTTCCAAAACAGGAATCTAAGAGCATCGTGGTTTCCTATTTGCATCATGGATCGTAAAGGAAAACCAAAGGAATAGCGCTATAAGTCACAAACCTCAGAACAAGAATAAGCTTACTAGCATTAATTCCTAATAATCCATACCTTTCACAATAAATCAACACCTATATGAAACGAAAAGCAACAGCAGTATGGCAAGGAGACGGATTAGATGGAACAGGCAGTATGACCACACCAAACAAGGTATTTGACCATCAACCCTATTCATTTATGACGAGATTCAAAAATGAAGACGGCACCTTAGGAACTAACCCCGAAGAATTATTAGCCGCATCTCATGCCGCATGTTTTAATATGGCGTTGAGCTTTCAATTAAACGGTGCGGGCTTTACACCAACGCGTTTAAGCACAGATACAACTGTGCATATGGATACGACAGGTGAGCATTTTAGTATTACTAAAATTGATTTAACACTAACGGCAGAGGTAAGTGACATAGATAAACAAGAGTTCACCAGATTGGCCACGTCTGCCAAGGATAATTGTCCTATTTCTAAGGCGCTGGGAACAGTGCCCATAGACTTAGCGATTACGTTAGTGTAAAGCTAATCTGTATTTCACCTAAAACGCCAGTTGTACATCCAATTAAATCAGTAAAAGATAAAATAATCCTACTTTTGGAGGAATTTGACCAACCACAATCATGTTCAATTACGGGATAGACCACTTAACAGTTCGTAAAACGCTTGCTATTGCACGGGGTGAGCTTAGCGCTTCACTTACGTCTCAAGCAAAAGAAAAGATTAGCACTTGCCGAAAAAATGTTGAACACATGGCAGTGTCAAAAAAAAGTGTGTACGGCGTCAATACAGGGTTTGGACCATTGTGTGATGTACAAATCACTCCGCAAGAAACCAGTTTACTCCAAGAGAATCTTCTACTTACCCATGCCGTTGGGGTTGGAAAGCCAATTGATAAGGAACTCGCTAAAATCATGATGATTTGTAAGGTACATGCCTTAGCCCAAGGATTTTCTGGTGTTCGCTTAATACTAATTGAACATATTCTATATTTTATTGAACACGATCTTATTCCTGTGGTGCCTGAACAAGGTTCCGTAGGAGCTTCAGGAGATTTAGCACCACTCTCTCATTTATTTTTACCCCTTTTAGGATTAGGTGAATTTTGGATAGACGACGAAATTGTTTCCGCAGAAAAAGTATTGAAAGATCATCAATTAGAACCCTTACAATTAGAAGCAAAAGAAGGTCTTGCGCTGATCAACGGGACACAGTTTATTTTAGCTCATGCGGTTTATGGACTTCATAAACTCGATTACTTGCAGGAATTAGCAGATGTTTCAGGTATCATGAGCTTAGAGGGATTGCAAGGTAGCGGGGCGCCATTTAAAACAAAACTGCATGAGTTACGCCCTTTTGCTGGGAGTCTTGAGGTAATCGCGCATTTTAAGGAATTGCTTAAGGATTCTCAAAACATGGAGTTTCATGCAAACTGCAGTCGGGTACAAGACCCCTACTCTATTCGCTGTATGCCGCAGGTACACGGTGCTTCGCGTAATGCTTTTTCGCATCTAAATGAGTTGGTGGAAGTTGAATTAAATTCAGTTACCGATAATCCCATTATACTAAGTGAAACTGAAGCTATTTCTGGCGGAAACTTTCACGGGCAACCACTCGCAATGGCCATTGATTACGCTTCTATCGCTGTTTCAGAATTAGGAAATATTGCAGACAGGCGATGCTATCTTCTATTGGAAGGAAAATTTGAACTACCCCGATTACTAACAATTGCCGGCGGACTTAACTCTGGTTTTATGATACCCCAATACACCACGGCAGCCTTGGTTTCTGAAAATAAATCCCTTTGTTTTCCAGCTTCCGCAGATAGTATACCTACCTCCCTAGGGCAAGAGGATCATGTGTCAATGGGAAGTATTTCAAGCAGAAAATTCAATCAAATCATCGGTAATTTGGAGAAGGTATTAGCCATCGAATTAATGTATGCCGCCCAAGCCATGGATTTTAGACGTCCCAATACGTTTTCTGAAATTTTAGAAGAAAATCATCGTATTATTCGCAGCAAAGTTGCGATGCTCAAAGAGGATCGTTTGCTCAAACCTGATATTGATAATATGATTGAACTCGTACAGGAACAAAAAATTAAGGTGGCATGAGCAAAGTAGTGACCTTTAGCGAACAGATCCTTCAGGGTATACCAGATGAGCTTCCACAGACAAAGCCTTATCCGGCTAACGCCAATTCTGCTCCTCGCAGAAAAGATAGTCTAACTACCACCGAAAAAAAACTAGCCCTTCAAAATGCATTGCGTTATTTTCCAAAGAAATGGCACACCACCCTAGCGCCAGAGTTTGCGCAAGAGCTAATGGATTATAGCAGAATTTACATGTATCGATTTAAGCCGGATTATGAGATTTACGCCAGACCTATTGACGCGTACCCGGCACAAACAAAAGAAGCGGCGGCTATCATGCTTATGATCATGAATAATCTTGATCCGGCGGTGGCACAACATCCACAAGAATTGATTACCTACGGTGGTAATGGTGCGGTTTTTCAAAATTGGGCGCAATACCTGTTAACCATGCAGTATCTCGCAAGGATGAATGACACCCAAACCCTGCATATGTATAGCGGCCACCCCATGGGATTGTTTCCATCATCCAAAGATGCACCCAGGGTTGTAATTACTAATGGTATGATGATTCCTAATTATTCTGCACCAGATGATTGGGAAAAATTCAACGCTCTTGGGGTAACTCAATACGGTCAAATGACAGCGGGTTCTTATATGTATATTGGTCCTCAGGGAATTGTCCATGGCACGACCATCACCGTAATGAATGCATTTAGAAAGGTGTTAAAAGCCGAAGAATCTCCTGCCGGAAAAATCTTTCTTACCGCCGGATTAGGAGGTATGAGCGGAGCACAACCAAAAGCCGGAAATATCGCAGGTTGCATTACTGTTTGCGCCGAAGTAAATCCTAATGCCGCAAAAAAACGTTACGATCAGGGCTGGGTAGATGTGCTAATAGAAGAAATAGACGAACTCATTGAGCGCGTAAAACAAGCGCAAGATAAAAAAGAAGTCGTTTCTATCGCGTATATCGGTAACATCGTAGAAGTTTGGGAAGCTTTTTATGAGCATGACATTTTTATTCATCTTGGATCTGATCAAACATCGCTGCACATCCCATGGACAGGCGGTTATTATCCGGTTGGTTTAACATTTGAGGCTTCTAACAAAATGATGAGGGATCAACCCGAAGCATTTAAAAAAGAAGTGAAAAACACACTAAGACGTCACGCAGATGCCATCAATAAGCATACTGAACGTGGAACTTACTTCTTTGATTACGGCAATGCCTTTTTACTAGAGGCTTCAAGAGCAGGCGCAGATGTGATGAAAAACGATGCTCAAGATTTTAGATATCCATCCTACGTGCAGGATATTTTAGGACCCATGTGCTTTGACTATGGATTTGGACCTTTTAGATGGGTGTGTGCATCGGGTAATCCAAAAGATCTTGAAAAAACAGATCGTATCGCACAAAAGGTGTTAGAAAAAATTGCACAAACGGCCCCGGATGAAATAAAGCAACAACACCAAGACAACATTATCTGGATCAAAGATGCACAACAAAATAAATTGGTGGTAGGATCACAGGCAAGGATTCTATACGCTGATGCCGAAGGACGCGCAAAAATTGCTATGGCCTTTAATGATGCTATTGCCAATCAAGAAATCGGTGCGGTAATTTTAGGTCGAGATCATCATGATGTGAGTGGGACAGACTCTCCCTATCGTGAAACCTCTAATATTTATGACGGCAGTAAATTCACTGCAGATATGGCGATTCACAATGTGATTGGTGATAGTTTTAGAGGTGCAACTTGGGTTTCCATACACAACGGCGGCGGAGTGGGTTGGGGTGAAGTTATTAATGGCGGATTTGGAATGCTGCTGGATGGTACTCAAGCTGCGCGTAAAAAATTACAAAACATGCTCTTTTTTGACGTGAACAATGGTATTGCACGAAGAAGTTGGGCACGAAATGAAGAAGCCATTTTCGCCATAAAACGTGAAATGGATCGAACTCCGCAATTAACTGTGACGCTACCAAATCTTGTAGAAGATGATCTTTTAAACGGCCTTTTTGAATGAAGGTATTATTCAAACATATTAAACAGCTGGTTGGAATTGATGTAGGTCGAGCATTTGTTGCCGGTGCGCAAATGAATGAACTTAACACCATTGAGAACGCTTTTATACTTGTGGAAGATGAGATTATTATCGATTACGGGAAAATGGAAGAATGTATGCATCAAGAGAGCGATGAAATAGTGGATTGCCGCGGTTCGATTGTAGTACCTGCCTGGTGTGACTCTCATACCCATTTAGTCTATGCCGGCAATCGTGAATCTGAATTTGTAGATCGCATTAAAGGCGCGACCTACGAAGAGATTGCTGCTAAAGGAGGTGGAATACTGAATTCGGCAAGAAAGCTTCAGCAAACTTCTTTTGACGAATTATATGAGCAAAGCAGAAAGCGCTTAGAAGGCATCATGCGTATGGGAACAGGAGCTGTGGAGATCAAATCCGGCTACGGATTGACCACAGAGGCTGAACTTAAAATGCTTCGGGTGATTAAAAAGCTGAAAGAAAACTACCCCATTCAAATTAAGGCTACTTTTTTAGGGGCTCATGCCATGCCTACCGAATTCAAGAAGAATAAACAGGGATATACTTCGCTATTGATTGATGAAATGCTTCCGGCGATAGCCGATGAAAACTTAGCCGACTTTATCGACGTATTTTGTGAAGAAGGATATTTTTCTGTTCAAGAAATGGAACAGATTCTCGAAGCCGGAGCCAAATATGGGCTAGTCCCAAAGGTACACGTCAATCAATTTAATGCGCTGGGTGGAATAGCTGCTGCGGTTAAGCACAACGCGCGTTCAGTCGATCATTTAGAGGTGTTAACCGTACAAGATATCAAAGCATTAACAGGGAGTAATACCATGCCAGTGGCTTTACCGGGATGTTCGTTTTTTCTAGGGATTCCCTATACACCGGCCAGAACCCTGATCAATGCAAATTTACCCGTCGCCCTCGCAACCGACTATAATCCGGGATCTGCACCAAGCGGTAATATGAATTTTGTGCTTTCTACGGCCTGTATAAAACTTAACATGAGTCCTACTGAAGCTATCAATGCGGCAACTCTTAATGGTGCCTATGCGATGAACCTTGAAGATAGCCTGGGCTCTATCAAAAAAGGTAAATTAGCAAACCTCATTATTACACAGAATGTACCAAGCTTGGGCTATCTCCCCTATTCATTTGGTGAAGATAATGTGAAGCATGTATATTTAAAGGGACAAAAAATCGTTTAGATGCTTAAAAGTATAACCACTGATCAATCCTACGCGCCTACTTCTTCTTCAATATGGCAAGGAAGAAATTCTCCTCCAGAAGAAACTGAACAGTATTGGCATGAGATCATTCAATTAGAGGATTTAAACGATCTAGAAAAAAATAGCAAAACACCTCAAATTGGAATAATGAGCTATGCCTGTGACGAAGGTGTTAAACGTAATCACGGGAGAGTAGGATCTGCAGATGGACCGCAAGCCATATTAAAACAGCTGGCAAAGTTACCGGTACATATCAAAAACAAGACAATTACAGATTATGGAACGATACAGTGTTTAAATGGTGATTTAGAATCTACGCAAAATGCCTTGGCAGTTGCTACGGCTCAACGCTTAAAGCAAGGTATTTTCCCAATTAACGTAGGTGGTGGGCATGACATTGCCTATGCAACGTATTGCGGAGTAAGAGATGCGTTAGCTAACTCAACTAAAAAATCACTTGGAATCTTAAATTTTGATGCGCATTTTGATTTGCGTTTGCCGGTGAATGAACCAAACTCAGGAACGCCATTTTATCAAATATTAAACGATCAATCCACTTCTTTAAATAGAGAATATGTCGTTTTAGGCATTCAACGACAGTCTAATACCAGATCTTTATTTGCTACTGCGCAACAGCATGATGTTGTTTATATTTCTAATGAATACTGCACAACAGATACACAACATCTCAATGCTGTGCACACATTACTTGATCGTTTTATTCATCGCAATGATTATATCTATTTGAGTATAGATATAGATGCATTCTCATCTGCATACGCACCAGGGGTGAGTGCACCTTCGCCTCAAGGATTTGATCCAATGTTTTTCTTTAAAGTGTTGGATTATATGCTAAAATCGCCAAAAGTTATTGCAATTGATCTAGCCGAGACGAATCCAAGGTTTGATCAGGACAATGCCACTTCACGATTAGCTGCCCGAATAATTGATACAATCGCAACAAAATTGAGCTTTAAAAAATCTTGATTTTTACGTAAAGTGTCGTTGATCTAGTAATGGAGTTTGTTGTCGTAATTTAGCTTATATTTTTTCTAGTATGCTGAATTTTTAAGAATTTCGCGCTGGATACTTGGGGAAGCATTCAAGCACTATGAAAAAACTATTATGTCTTTTGTTATTTCCATTATTGAGCTTTGCACAAATGGAAAAAGAACGAGTAAAGACAGAAATTCCTTCCATCATAACAGACATAGATCGTAAGATTGATCAGGAGCGCTCTGTCGCTAAACGCTGTTTTGATATTCAAAATGAGATTCAACAACACTCAGACTACATCAAGGTAGTTTCTGGGCGTAATGACGTTGATCAGGATATGATTGATTTCAAGGTGGATAAACTAACTAAAGAGATTAAGCGCTTAAAACGCGAATACACTAAGCTTTATAATCAGCATCGTATCGATCCCTATTATGTAAAAATGTATGGATTAAAAGAATCTGTAAGTACAGCTCAAATTGTCGCTAATTAATATATACCGTCTTAATATTCACGAATTCTCTGATTCCAAAAACAGATAATTCGCGACCATATCCTGAAATTTTTGTTCCGCCAAAGGGTAGTCTTGGATCACTTTTTACCAACTCATTAATAAATACTGCTCCGTCTTCAAATCTTGAAATATGCGGCTTTATTTGATCAATGTTAGTGGTAAATACAGAAACTCCTAATCCAAAATCTGATTGATTGACCAAATCTACAGCTTCATCAAAAGTTTTGAAGGTTGTTACTGCCATCGCCGGTCCAAAAGTTTCTTCCTTAAACATACGCATATCAGCATGTACATTAGTAACGATAGTTGGCTCAAAGTATGCTCCATCACGCTTGCCTCCTAGCATCAACTTTGCTCCCGCATCTAAGGTATCATTTACCTGTTCTTGCAAATCTTTAGCCAGATCTTCACGTGCCATTACTCCGATATAGGTGTTCTCATCCATTGGGTCACCTGTGGTAAGCTCTTTTACTTTCTCAACAAAACGTTCTAAAAATTGGTCGGCAATATCTTCATGCAATAAGAGACGTTTACCGGCAATACAGCTCTGCCCTGTGTTTTGATAGCGTGCTTTTACACAGGTTTCTAAGGTGTTTTCCATATCTGCATCTGGTAATACCACCAAGGCGTTGCTCCCTCCTAATTCTAATACAGATTTTTTGATTTTTTTCGCTGCCGCGGAAGCTACCGCACTACCCGCAGGCTTACTTCCTGTTAGTGTAACTGCTTTGATACGAGAATCATTTATAATGGGTTCTACGGCATCTGAAGCAATTACTAGATTTTGAAAACATCCCTTTTGTAATCCGGCATCTAAAAATACACGCTCAATGAGCTGAGCACTGCCCATCACACTAGTTGAATGCTTAAGCAAGCCCACATTACCCGCCATTAATGACGGAATGATAAATCTAAACACTTGCCAAAACGGATAATTCCAAGGCATAACTGCTAATATAATACCCAGCGGTTCAAAGGTTACAAAACTCTCTTGTGCGTCAGTTTCTATCACCAAACGTTCTAAGTGCTCTACGGCATGGTCTGCATAATATTGACATAGCCAGGCGCATTTCTCTACTTCGGCAATGGCCTGAGAGATGGGTTTACCCATTTCTGCAGTCATCATTTCGGCATATTCACGTTTGTCTTTCTCGAGTTGTTTTTTGACATTTAGGATATGATGACGACGCTCCTCAAACGTAGTTTTTTTCCAGTGATGAAATGTAGTTTCGGCTAATGAAATTGCCGATTCAATTTCATGATCAGTTGCATTTTGGTATGATTTTAGTTCTTTACCGGTATAAGGATTAAGCGTGGTAATCATGTAATTTTTTTAGTTAAAGCTATGGAATAATAAAGGATCAGCTCTTTAACTTAGCATAGAATTAACGCGATTTCAAAATGTTTAAAACTCGTTAACAATTATGAGCGTGTTCTCGTACACGCAGGCCTTAATCCCTGTAATTTTATAAAAACTCCCTTATGGAAACCAGAGAGAATTCCCTTAAAGCATTACGCCCCGTTATTAAAAATGCCCGAGTCATTGAAGGCATGTCTGCCGAGGAGAAATTTCAAAATCAAACGTTACGCCCTGTGGCCAAGCTACAGAATGATCTGCTTGTAGTAGCATTTAGAAACTACATCGCTAAACGTAAAAATGTGTTTTACGCATTGAATTTAGAAAAGAAGCTGGCCTATATCGAACATGCTGTTCAAAAGGACATGAAGTATAGAAATAGCTTAAAAGGAATGATCATTGGACAGTTTACCATTGAGGAGTATGAAACCTACATTCAAAATTCTTCTGCGCTTAATAAACGTATGATGAATATTGTGATTGAGCGACTTAAAGATCAGGTGCAATTATTTGATCAAAGTAAGATACTGTCGCCCGCCAGTTAGAGCGTCATTCCCAGTTTTACCAGTAATCCTATCCCTATGCATATCGCAAAACTCATTAAGGTGCCTATGAGGATATATTCAGTTTGTTTGCGGGTATTGCGACTATCTCCAAACCTTAAGATAGACTTTGCTCCAATTAAAAAGCCAATAGCAGAAAATTCGCCAATCAGGATAAAGGTAAGTACGAGAATGCGTTCAAATATTCCAATATACCTTCCGGCTTTTTTAAGGCTGGTTTGATCTGTTTTAGCTTCAGATTTCGCGATGTCTTTTTGCCAACGTTCTGTCGCTTTCCCAATGATAAATCCAACGGGGTAGATCACAATGAGATAGCCTGTTAAGATGACTAGGACTATTTGATTAGAAGCATACTTGGTAATGGCAGGTAGTAGACTTTCAAAAGCTTCCGCTAAATATATCCACGCAAAAAAGATGACTGCCAAGTGTAAAAGCTGATCAATAATGAAATACTTAAAATTATCTTTCTTTTTATTCAGCTTCCATAAATCAATAAAAAAATGAGTCACTGCTATGATTAGCGGAACGATAAATTGACTCCACTGCTGCAAAATCAAATACGTAAGAAAACCTGCCCCAAAGGCATGTGCGTACAATACCCACGAAGTAGCGCGGTGTTTTTGTTTGTGCTTTACCATTTTCTTGGATTGAAACACAAAGTCTATCAGCACGTGTGCCAATAAAAGCTGTAATAACAAGACGAGATTTTCATTCATAAGGAGAAGTATATGAAGTAATCACCGTGTTAAATCGATCCATTAGTAATTTAATGGCATCCCAATTCGCTACTTTTTTACGTGTATTTACTGCTGACTGACTAATGGACAATTCTTTAGCGATATCGACTTCTTTCCAATTTTTCAGTACGTAATAGGCGACTTCAAAAGATGCTGCGCTCCATTTGCTCATCACACTATCCATTAAGGTAAGGCTAACTAAAAATTCTTGATTTATCGCATCACTGCCTGTTGTTAAGGCTGTACGTTGATCTCCTTTCATTTGATCAAGTGTACGACCAGAATATTGAAAAGCCTCACCATTTGATTCTAAAACAGAATCACGGGTAAGATTAATATCTCCAATGCCTATGGCTGCTCTAAAATCTGGTGTTTTACCCTCAGATTTATCATCAAAGGTTATTTTAGCAATAGCTGTTTTAAGTTGAAGTAATACTTTTAGCGCTATCCCGGGATCGCCTACCACGCCTTGAAAGCTATCCCCTCTTGAAATTTTAAATTGTATATTGACCTTATGATCATCTTGAAGCGCTTTAAATTCTTTGCTCAATACATCTAATAGCAAATCTAATTCTTGGGCATCCAGTGCCGAAGAAGCAATAAAATCAGCTGTAATTACTGCATTCATACGTCAAATATACAAAAAATATAAGCCTGTAGACTTATAAAGATACAATATAAGCCTGTAGACTTATAATGGTGTAATATAAGCCTGTAGACTTATAATGATGCAATATAAGCCTGTAGACTTATACAGTTGCGAAGTATACTTGTGGAAATATAAAGTTGAAACCTTGGAATTATACAGACAACAAGATATAAAAAAAGCCGATTCATAATTGAATCGACTTTTCAAAATGACTAATCAATTAGGTATTAGGCATGCTGTAGTTCATGCTTTCCTTCTCTAATTTCTTCAATTAGTTTATCATTGAAAGCGGGCAAGTCATTAGGATTTCTACTAGTCACTAATGCCTCATCACATACTACTTCTTGATCTACCCACAGTGCACCGGCATTGATTAAATCTGTTTTAATTGAATTAAAACTTGTCATTGTTCTACCTTCTACTACATCTGCTTCTATTAAGATTTGTGGTCCATGGCAGATTGCTGCAACCGGCTTGCTTTGTCTAAAGAAATCTCGCACAAAGATAAGTACATCGTCATTTCTTCTTAAGATATCCGGATTTATTACTCCGCCTGGTAATACCAATGCGTTATAATCTTTTGCGGTAATTTCTTCTAAGGTATAATCTACATCATACTCATTAGTCCAATTACCATCTGCCCATGCTTTTATTTTTCCTTTTTCAATACTTACAATATCAACTTGGAATCCTTCATTTTCCATCGCCTGCTTTGGTGAGGTTAATTCTGATTCTTCAAATCCATTTGTAGCTAAAATTGCTATTCTCTTCATATCCATGTTATTGTATAGTTTAAATTAATAATTCGATTTACCTCAATATAACATATAGAAGTCTTAGTTTATGTTAATAGCATTATAAAACTGAAATTCAATACGTTAAATAAAATTAACATTACTGATTAAATACTAAATTCAACCCGTTGTAAAATAAGTCCGCTGGCGGGCGCTATGCGCGTAATTCCAAAGCCCTCTTTAGCTTGTAATGATTGTTCAATAAAATAAAGATCAACTTTTCCCTCACCTAATTCTAACAAGGCTCCCATCATCAATCTAATTTGATGTCGTTTAAATCCCGAACCTACAACTCTAAGCATATAGGTTTTCTCCGGGAAGAAATTCGCCTTATAGGTCGTATTACTAATAAGTTCGCATTCATTGATGGTTGAGGTGGTATTGGTTTCGGGATTGGGCTTGTAGGTGTAGTGTTTAAAATCATGCGTACCTTCAAATAGTTTAGCCGCTTTTTTCATCATGATAATGTCTAATGGCAAAGGATTAGTCATTAAAAGGGGTGCGGAGAAAGGATGACTTTTACCCCCATGTGCAAATAGATAACAATACTCTTTTTCTTTAGGATGCTGAATGATATTAAAGTCCGCAGTTGTATTAACAATATCTAATGCTCTGATATCTTGCGGAAGATTAAGATTGAAGACCGGGAAAAATGTCTCCAGGTCCAACTCTACCTCATCTACAAACAATTCAATATAGGTTTGATTCACTGAAACTTTAGCATCAGTGCGTCCCGAAGCTAATACCTTAAACTTAACATCTCCCAACACATAGTTTAAGGTTCTGGTAAGCATACGCTCAACCGTATTAACATCTGGCTGTTTTTGCCAACCATGGTAACGAAAGCCTAAATACTGAAGTTTTATTAGATAGTAATAGCGTTTTCTTTGCACGTAGCAGTGTTTTTATCAAAAATAGCAGATATTCGTAAGGTATGACGACAGATGTTCAAAAAACCTATCGAGGCTTTGCTGCTACTCCCACCCTGTGGAAAAACACGCAATTTTCGCTAAAGCAGTTTGAGTTTGATGAGACAGGAATACTAGAGGATGCCGTTCAATCTATTCCGGGGAATCTCAGATTAGGCCAACGACTAGAAAGTGTATTTAAACATCTACTGGAACAGTCTGCCAATTATGATCTTATTGCGCATAATCTTCAGCTTAAAAAGCAAAAAACGACCATAGGAGAAATTGATTATCTGATTGGCGATCGAAAAAGTAATACGCCCAAGCACATTGAACTTACCTATAAATTTTATTGCATAGACACCAGCATTAGCGAACCTATTCACCGATTAATGGGTCCGAACCGCAAGGATATGTTCTTTACCAAAATGGAGAAAATAAGAACGCACCAATTTCCATTATTATACAGCAATGAAGCCGAAAAGGTACTGCACTCTTTTAATCTAAGGGCTGCTCAACTTGCTCAAGAAGTATATTACAAAGCTCAGCTTTATATCCCTTTTAATCCCGAAGCCAATTCGCTGAGCTGGGGAGCATCATTGATCAGACCATTGAATGCTGACTGTATCACAGGTCAATGGATGCGGCTAAATGAATTTAAGGACCACTACGACCAATGCCATTGCTACCTGCCTAAAAAATATGAATGGGTGCATCAACCACATCTTGAGGTTGATTGGCAGTCTCACTTTGATACCGTAATGGAAATAAATCTAAAGCACATCAATGAACGATCCCCGTTAATTTGGGTAAAACATCCTACCAGAACTCTGGAGCGACTCTTTGTGGTGTGGTGGTAGCGTGTTAACATTGTGTTAATGTAGTTTTATTATATTTGCCGAAAAATTTGACCCATGAAATATATTATTGCCTTTACCTCCCTTATACTCAGTATGATTTTCGTAAAGCCTGAGCCATTACTTAAATACGATCTTGACAAAGGTGTCAAGATAATCTCTACCTATTCAGGGAAATTTAACTCCATTAATATCTTTCATAGCATAATAACCAAAAACAAAAATACCGATACATATTCCATTAAAACATTTATAAAAAATCAGTCAAAAGTAACAGAGTTTTCTAACGAAAAATCACCTACTGAGCCTGAAATTTTGGCGCATCATTTTCTCAATGACAATCTCTATATTATTGTAAAAAATGAAATGCATCTTATGGCGATCGAAATTAATCCAGCTGAAAAAAAATCAAAGCTTGAAAAACTAGGTGCCTTAGAGGAAGCAGAATATGTAGCCAATATATCTGATAGAACCATCATATTCAATACAGATAAAGACGAGAACCGCATTGAGGTTTATGCTGTCGCTGGAAACAATTTAGAAAAAAGTATTATCTCCTATCCAGAAGGCTTTAAAGAAAAAAGAGCTTTCGTTGGCCCTATCGATTACATTAATCAGTCTAAATACGTTGAATCAGGTTCTAATAACAGTGCAAACCTCTATCAACTTAATGATCAATCCTTAGCGATGGTTCTTTCTGACGAAGAAAAAAACCTAACAGTAATGGCTATAGGAAACTCTAATAATAACAGTCAGAAAGCTTCTAAAACCTATGCTTTTGATACTGAAGTCACTGAAGCTATTGATGGAGACTATTACGTTTACGACAATAAACTTTTTAAGCTGGGTTTGACCAAGGAGAAAATAGCCATGTCTATTTTTGATGTTACGAACGGACAATTATTGAAATCAATCTCAATGGATGATTTTATAGCGAATAGTAATGCAACTCAAAAAGAGGTAGAAAAGTATGCAAAGAAACTTAAAAGAAGTGCCTTTGATCCTGTGCTGACTGTAAACGAAAATTCTGACGGAAACTATATCGTACGTATAGATTACGTAGACAACAGAGTATACAACTATGATTTTATGTTTCATCAGCAAATGATGATGCAGCAACAAATGATGAACAACAGCATTCCTAAATTTGGTCCAAATCCACCTGAAGCATATATCGAAACAAGCCTTACCGCAGACGAGGGAAACAGTTTTAAATTTGTTCTTTCGCCTGATTTGGAATTTAAATCCAATTCTAATCTACGACCTGCTGTTAAAGATTATGAAAACAGAGATCAGCTAAATAAACAGATTAATCACAAAAATAGATCTAAGGTAACTGGGGTTTTTACAAAAAATACCCTCCACTTAGCCTACTATAATACCTATAAAGGAGAAGTCACTATTGCTGAAGAACCAAGAGAAGTAGAGGATTGATCTAATGTCTTTCTTTTAATACCTCTTCAATATCAGCCAACTTAAATCCTTTGGCTTGAAGTAAAATGAGATAATGAAATAGTAAATCGGCGCTTTCATTGAGAAATAACTCATTGTTGGCGTCTTTTGCTTCAATCACCACCTCAATAGCTTCTTCACCTACTTTTTGAGCAATTTTATTGATTCCTTTTCTGAACAAGGAAGCTACATAACTCTCCTGATTTTCAGGATTTGATTTACGGTCATGAATGATATGCTCTAATTCACTTAAAAAACCGAAACTTGATGAATTTTCTTCACCCCAACAGGTATCGCTCCCGGTATGACAGGTTGGACCGTGAGGTCTTACCTGCACTAAGAGCGTATCTTGATCACAATCGTTCTTAATGCTAAGCAAATTCAACACATTACCGCTTTCTTCACCCTTAGTCCATAGTCGTTGCTTTGATCGACTATAAAAGGTAACCTTTTTGGTTTCTATGGTTTTTTCGTAGGCCTCCTGATTCATATAGCCCAGCATAAGCACTGTTTTGGTACTGGCGTCTTGAATTATTGCCGGAATAAGACCGTCATTGTTTTTGTTGAAATTTATTTTCATAAGATAGTTTAGCGTTGTGAGCGAGGAATGACATTCTAGTTATATTTTTATAGTCGCATAGGAATATTGTTCTCGTGCAAAATTTTTTTTAATTCTTCAATTTTAATTTCTTTAAAATGAAATACACTGGCCGCTAACGCAGCATCTGATTTTCCATGTTTAAAGGTATCTGCGAAATGATCTATGCTTCCGGCTCCACCAGATGCTATCACGGGAATGTTTAACAAGGAGGACAATTTTGCTAGAGCCTCATTAGCAAAACCATTTTTAGTACCATCATGATCCATACTGGTGAAAAGAATTTCTCCTGCTCCACGCTCTTGAACCTCTTGAGCCCACTCATATAATTTCCTTTCCGTAGGAACTTTACCACCTACCAAATGTACGATCCATTCATCGTCTATTTGTTTAGCATCTATGGCTACCGTAATGCATTGACTACCAAATTTAGCGGCCAGTTCATTGATAAGCTCCGGTCGTTTTACGGCAGAAGAGTTGATAGAAACTTTATCGGCTCCATTTTGCAGAAGAACATCTACATCTTCAACAGATGAAATTCCGCCACCGACAGTAAAGGGAATGTTTACCTTTTCCGCAACACGGAGTACCAAATCAGCAAGGGTTTTTCGCTTTTCCTCTGTCGCCGAAATATCTAAAAACACCAGTTCATCTGCACCTTCTTCGGCATATATTTTTGCCAGTTCCACCGGATCCCCTGCATCTCTTAGGTTAACAAAATTAACCCCTTTGACAGTTCTTCCGTCTTTAATATCTAAGCATGGTATGATTCGTTTTGTCAGCATTAAATGGGTATTAGGTATGAGGTATTAGAAAGTTCTTAATGATTATTTTGACCAAGAATATATTTCTCTAGTTGTTTTAAACTGATTTTATCTTCATAAATCGCTTTGCCTATGATTACACCTTCGCAACCAATGTTGGCTAATTTAGGTATTTCATCAAATGTTGAAATTCCTCCAGAAGCAATGAGTTTGAGTGTTTTTCTTGAGTCGCCTTCGACAGGTTCAGACTGACAAGAGGATATAATTTTTTTATATAGTTCAAATGCAGGTCCTGCCAACATTCCATCTTTACTTATGTCAGTACATATCACATATTGAATGCTTTCGTTTTGGTATTCCTGAATGAACGGAATCAGCTCTCGATCACTTTCTTCTTGCCAACCGCTTACAGCTACTTTTTCATCCACAGCATCTGCTCCCAAGATGATCTTATCAGCTCCGTAGGTGTGAATCCAATAGCGAAAGTTTTCAGGATCCTTAACGGCTATGCTCCCACCGGTAATTTGATCTGCGCCACTTTCAAAAGCAATTTTTAAATCCTCATTGCTTTTTAAACCTCCTCCAAAATCAATTTTTAGAGACGTTTTATTCGAGATCTGCTCTAAGACCTTATGATTGACAATGTGTTTACTCTTTGCACCGTCCAGATCAACCAAATGAAGGTATTTAATCCCGTGTGCCTCAAATTGCTTGGCTACCTCTAGTGGATGCTCATTGTATACTTTCTTAGTGCTGTAATCCCCTTTTGAAAGTCGTACGCTTTTACCGTCTATGATATCTATGGCTGGTATTATCCGAAGCCCCCCAAACCCCGAAGGCGGCGTTCTCTTTTTTATTTCTAATTCCTTATTTCTCATACCTAAATTTACCCCGTTAATACTCTGAAATGGTTATATTATAGTTCTAAAAAATTTTTTAATATCTGCTCCCCTATATCATGACTTTTTTCGGGATGGAATTGTGTGCCATAGAAGTTTTTCTTTTGTAAGGCTGAAGAATAGGTCGTTCCGTAGGTGGTTGTTGCGATGGTTTCAGAAATTACAGGTGCATAGTAACTATGAACCAAATAAATATGACTTCCATCTGAAACACCTTGAAATAAAGGTGACTTTAATCCTTCAATTTGATTCCATCCTATTTGAGGTATTTTTAAGTCATTATTAAAACGCCTTACCTCAACATCAAAAATACCCAAGCCAATTGTGTCTCCCTCTTCTGAAGAAGTACACATTAGTTGCATCCCCAGGCAAATTCCAAGGACCGGCTGAGTAAGCTTAGGGATCATTTGATCAAGTCCGGATTCTCGTAACTTTTTCATGGCACTACTCGCCTCTCCCACTCCCGGAAAAATCACTTTGTCTGCAGATTTGATCTCAGCTGCATCGTCACTCAGTACCGCTTCATGACCTAATCGCTGTATGGCAAATTTGATGGATTGGATGTTACCGGCTCCATAGTTGATAATGACGATTTTCATTTATAAAATTTTAATTTAAAATTTGTTTACTTAAGTAGACATAAAGCGCTAGATTCCTGTTTTCGCAGGAATGACAATAGAGACTTTCAGGCTTCTAAATCATTCCTTTTGTACTTGGTAGAATCATCTTTTCGGTATCGCGCTTAACTGCCATTTTTATGGCTTTCGCAAATGCTTTAAAGATAGCTTCTATCTTATGGTGTTCGTTTGTTCCTTCGGCTTTAATATTGAGGTTAGCTTTTGCACCATCTGAAAAGGATTTAAAAAAATGAAAAAACATCTCTGTCGGCATTTTTCCAATCATCTCACGTTTAAATGCTGCGTCCCATTCTAACCAATTCCTACCACCAAAATCTATGGCAACTTGCGCTAAGCAATCATCCATAGGTAAACAAAAACCATATCGTTCAATCCCTAACTTATTCCCCAGCGCTTTGTGAAAAACTTCTCCCAATGCAATCGCTGTGTCTTCTATGGTATGGTGCTCATCAACGTGCAGATCGCCCTTTACGTTGATACTTAAATCCATCTGACCGTGACGTGCCAACTGATCCAGCATGTGATCAAAAAAGTCAATTCCTGTACTAATATCGCTTTGACCCGTGCCATCTAAATTTAATGTGATATCAATGTCAGTTTCATTGGTTTTACGTGCTGCGCTTGCAGTCCTCTCCTCTAACTTTAAAAATTCATAAATTTTCTCCCAGTCATTAGTCTCTAAGGCAATATAATTTTCTAATTCTTCCTTTTTTACCGTAATCTCTCCCGTACCTAAATTAGTGTCATCGTTGATAAAAACACCCTTCGCCCCCAAGTTCTTAGCCAATTCAATGTCTGTTAAACGATCGCCTATAACAAAAGAATTATTCAGATCATATTCTTCGGAAAAATAATGCTTCAACAGTCCGGAACCCGGCTTTCGGGTGGGTGCATTATCTGCAGGGAATGTTTTATCAATCAACACCTCTTTAAATATCACTCCTTCATGTTCAAACGCCTGAATGATAAAATTATGCACCGGCCAAAAGGTTTCTTCAGGAAAAACGACTGTTCCCAAACCATCCTGATTAGTGATCATTACTAGCTCATAATCCAATTCTTTGGCAATCTTCCCTAAATACGTAAATACTTTAGGATAGAACACCATTTTTTCAAACGCATCAATTTGCTCATCTACTGTTTCCTTAATGATGGTTCCATCACGGTCTATGAATAGGACTTTGCGGCCTGTTTTACCATCAACAGGTGAACTTATTTCTTTTTTCATTTAACTAGAGTTTTTGTAAAACCTTTATCAATTGCTTGTTTTCCTCTTTCGTCCCAACAGTAAATCGCAGTGTATTTTCACATCTGGGTTGATTGCTTCGGTTTCTGGCAACAATACCCTGTTCCAAAAGCTGATTGTATCTTTTAAGAGCATCATCTACTTTTACTAAAATAAAATTTGCGTCAGATTCGTGCATCTTCTCGATAAAATCAATTTCAGTAAAGGCCTCGTATAATTCTTCGCGTTGAGCTTTTAGCAGAGCAACTTCATAGGCTACTTCCTCAACATTTTCAACACGCTCTAGGGCCCTTTGTTGAGAAAGCTGATTTACGTTATACGGCGGTTTAATCTTATTTAAAATTGAAATTATTTCTGCGGAAGCGTAAGACAATCCAATGCGTATTCCTGCCATGCCGTAGGCTTTTGAAAGAGTTTGGGTAATCACCAGATTTGGAAATTCGTCTAATCGGTTAATCCAACTATTTTCTTCGGAAAAATCGATGTAGGCTTCATCAATCACAACTAATCCGGAAAAATCCTGTAATATCACCTCAATTTTATCGGCATCAAAGGTATTTCCCGAAGGGTTATTCGGGCTACAGAAAAATACCATCTTGGTGCAATCGTCAATGGTATTTTTAAGTTCAGCCATCTGAGGCTGAAATTCTTCATCCAGCAGCACTTCTTTGTATGCTACCGCGTTGGTTTCTGCCAATACCTTGTACATTCCATAAGTAGGTGGCTGAAAAATGATGTTATCTCGCCCGGGTTCACAAAATGCCCTAAAGAGTAAATCTAACACTTCATCACTACCATTACCAATGAGTAGTTGATTAGGCTGTACTCCCTTCTGTCTCGCTAAAACTGATTTTAAGGTGCGTTGCTGTGGATCTGGATATCGGTTTACACCATTATCAAAAGGATTCTCATTGGCATCTAAAAAAATCATGCCCTCGCCTACCGCCTTAAATTCATCCCGCGCAGAACTATAGGGCTTCATGCGTGCCACATTGTCGCGTACTAAAGATTCTATATTGAAGTCTTTTTTCATGTTTTTCGTCATCCTGTTTGCAACATCTACACTCCAATCCTCTTTTTTTAAGAATTGAAGGTATTAATCATTGTTATTCAATTCTTTTAGCCTTAAACTCATAGCATTTTTATGCGCCTGCAATCCCTCTGCCTCTGCCATAAGTTCTACTGCTTTACCTATGGTTTGAATTCCCTCTTTTGAAATCTTCTGAAAGGTCATCGCTTTCATAAAGCTATCCAAGTTCACGCCACTATATTGTTTTGCATAGCCATTTGTTGGTAAAGTATGGTTCGTACCACTGGCGTAATCCCCGGCACTTTCAGGGGTATAGTTGCCAATAAATACAGATCCTGCATTCATGGTATTATTGACGTAAAACTCTTCATTTTCTACACATACGATATAATGTTCTGGTCCATATTCGTTAATCAGATCTAAAGCTTCGGCATCATTTTCTACATAGACAGCAACCGAATTTCCTACAGCTACTTTTGCAATTTCCTTCCGCGGAAGCGCATCTAGTTGTATCTCAATCTCCTGCTCCACCGCTTGCAATAGGTCTTTAGAAGTAGTAACCAACACCACCTGACTGTCCTTACCGTGTTCTGCTTGACTCAACAAATCTGAAGCGACAAAGGCAGCATTTGCTGTATCATCTGCCATCACCAGCAACTCACTGGGTCCGGCAGGCATGTCTATGGCTACATTATATCTGGTCGCCATTTGTTTAGCTACAGTGACGAATTGATTACCCGGACCAAAAATCTTATATACTTTGGGAATGCTCTCTGTGCCAAACGTCATCCCGGCTATGGCCTGGATTCCACCGACTTTAAAAATTGTAGTAACACCGCAAAGTGCCGCTGTATAGAGAATCGCAGGATGAATGTTACCATTACGATCAGGTGGCGTGCACAGAACTATTTCTTTGCATCCTGCGATTTTTGCAGGAACGGCCAACATCAAAATCGTTGAAAATAACGGAGCTGTTCCCCCAGGTATATACAATCCTACTTTTTGAATAGGGCGTTTTTCCTGCCAGCACAATACTCCAGGAGCAGTTTCAACCTCTACCCGACCGGTTTTCTGTGCCGCATGAAAATGTTCGATATTCTTCTTTGCCAGTAAAATGGCCTGCTGTAATTCTGGAGAAACCTTGCCCGATGCCTGAGTAATTTCTTCAATAGAAACCTGAAGTTGATCTAATTTGACTCCATCAAACTTTTGTGTGTACGTTGTAATGGCTTCATCTCCTTTTTGTTGGACTTGCTCAAACACTTCTTTCACGACAGGCTCAATATCATTTATAGTAGATGTAGGTCGTTTTAGGATTTGAGCCCAATCTGATCGATCTGGATTATATATTTTTTTCATATCCCCCTCTGCCCTTTGGGCATCTCCCCCAAAGGGGGAAAATTTATTTAGTTATTTTTCTACCTATTAGTTGCTACCCACGAAAGCGGGAATTTTTTTGTTCAACTTAATTTTAAAATTTTATACTTACACGTTGTGTCTTTCTCTCGATCCTTCGTCTCTCGTCGGAGACAAGGAGGGGAGAATCTATTTAGTTGTTCTTCTACTTATTAGTTCCCTCCCGCGAAGGCGGAAAACTTTTTAATTAAACCACCATTTTTTCAATGGGACAGACTAAAATACCTTCTGCTCCTGCACTTTTGAGTTCATCAATGACATCCCAAAACTCATCCTTATTCACTACAGAATGTATAGAGCTCCAATTCTTATCTGCTAATGGCATCACCGTAGGGCTTTTCATGCCCGGTAAAATCTCAATAATTTTCTCTAATTGGTCATTAGGAGCATTCAGCAATACGTAGCGATTTCGTCGCCCTTTTAGCACCGATTCAATTCTAAATTGGAGCTTTTCTAAAATGCTTCGGTTTTCACCTGAAATTTTTGGCGATACCGTTAATACCGCTTCCGACTTTAAAATGACCTCAACCTCTTTGAGGTTGTTTTTAAATAAAGTGCTTCCGCTAGAAACTAAATCGCAAATACCATCTGCTAAACCAATATTTGGGGCAATTTCTACCGATCCATTGATAATATGCAAGTCCGCTTTGATGCCTTTTTCGGCTAAAAACTTCTTTACGGTATTTGGATAAGACGTAGCGATACGCTTTTCCTCAAAATCCTGTACATTTCCGTATTTCACGTTTTTGGGGATTGCTAGCGATAATCTGCATTTAGAAAAACCCAGGCGCTCCACAATTTCTAACTCATCTCCTTTTTCAATCAGGGTATTTTCTCCAAGTATAGCGATATCAACGACCCCGTCTCTTAAATACTGCGGAATGTCACCATTTCTTAAGTAAAAAACTTCAAGCGGAAAATTAGTTGAGCTGGCCTTAAGCTGATCTTTCCCGTTATCGATTGATATCCCACAATCCTTTAAAAGTCGGAGTGAGTCATCATTAAGCCGACCTGATTTTTGTACTGCTATTTTAATTTTGTTCATGTTGTTTCTTACTCACGATGTTAAGGTTTCCGCTTTCGCGGAAATACAAAAACCCGCTTGAGATGCTCAAACGGGTTTGCTTAGTTATAGTAACTATCTACCACAAGATCATCCTCGCGCTAACGCCGAATTAGAATGATGATGATGTAGATGATTTTGTTTCATAATGCTGGTGCAAATTAACTTCATCTTGTTTACTTGTGCAAACGCTTTGGGAAAATTTTTAGAAAGAATTCTTCAGCCCAACCAACCTTCACGATCTAAGCTTCTATACTGAATGGCTTCACTAATGTGTGTACCGGTGACTTTTTCTGAAGCTTCTAAGTCAGCAATCGTACGGGCGACTTTTAAAATGCGATCATACGCCCTGGCTGAAAGATTTAAACGCTCCATGGCATTTTTTAGTAAATCCAATGAAGCACTGTCAAGCTTACAATAGGTCCTGATCTGTTTGGTACCCATTTGCGCATTGTAGTGAATGTTTTGAAATTGTATAAAACGTTCAGTTTGGATTTCTCTGGCTTTTGTAACGCGTTCTCTAATGGTTACACTGCTTTCACCTTTGCGATCTTCACTTAATTTTTCAAAAGGAACCGGCGTTACTTCAATATGAATATCAATTCGATCTAATAAGGGTCCGCTGATTTTGCTTAAGTAGCGCTGCATTTCTGCGGGACTGCTGGTTACGGGCGCATCAGGATCATTAAAATAACCACCCGGGCTTGGATTCATACTGGCGACCAACATAAAACTAGATGGATAGGTCACTGTAAATCTAGCTCTGGAGATGGTTACTTCACGATCTTCCAGCGGCTGACGCATTACTTCTAAAACTCCGCGTTTAAACTCAGGTAACTCATCTAGAAATAACACCCCATTGTGGGACAACGAGATTTCCCCCGGCTGGGGATATGCTCCGCCACCTACCAAGGCTACATCGCTAATGGTATGATGCGGACTACGAAACGGGCGTTGCGCCATGAGTCCGCCGTGGGCTTTGATTCTTCCTGCTACACTGTGAATCTTAGTCGTCTCCAACGCTTCATGCAAGGTCATGGGTGGTAAAATACTGGGCAAACGTTTGGCTAGCATCGTCTTTCCTGCACCGGGTGGACCAATGAGGATAATGTTATGTCCACCGGCTGCAGCAATTTCCATACAGCGTTTGATGCTTTCTTGACCTTTAACATCTGCAAAATCAAATTCCGGGTGTTCCAAACTCTGGAAAAATGCCGCTCTGGTATCTATAATGGTTTGTTCTAATTCTTTTCCTTTATCAAAAAAGTCGATAACCTCACTAATATTTTCAATACCGTAGACATGGAGCCCATCTACGATAGCCGCTTCTTCGGCATTTTGTTTAGGGAGAATAAATCCTTTAAAGCCTTCTTCTCTCGCCTTGATGGCGATAGGTAATGCTCCTTTGATGGGTTGAAGCCCGCCATCTAACGAAACCTCACCCATGATAAGATATTCTTCTATGCCTTCGGCTCTAATTTGAGAAGAAGCTGCCAGGATTCCAATCGCTAACGTGAGATCATAGGCTGAGCCTTCTTTACGAAGATCAGCCGGAGCCATATTGATGGTAATCTTTTTCCCGGGGATTTTATATCCATTATTTTGAAGAGCCGCGGCAATACGGTAGTTACTTTCTTTGATGGCATTATCTGGTAAACCCACCAGGTGATAGCCTATTCCCTTATCTACATTTACCTCTACGGTGATGGTGGTAGCCTCTACCCCAAAGACGGCGCTGCCATATACTTTTGTGAGCATACAATACTTTATTAATAATCCTAATCCCCTTTTATAAACTTTAAATTTTGAAGATTATCCTCTACTTCTATTTGCATAAAGTAAACGCCGTTAGGAAATTTTTCTACATTTAATTGGTAATCTACTATACTATCATTTGGTAGTAACTCGGCAATCAGTTTACCATTGTAATCATAAATTGATAACTGTAAAATACTTTTTTTTGACTTTATATGTAATATTGATCCAGTTGGATTTGGAAAATATTCAATTGGATAATTTTGAAATGAAAGATCACTTAACTCTAAAAAGGTATCATTCTTAAATACTGTAACGTTTCCAGCATCTGGCTCAGCCCCCGGTCTTCCAACCACCACTTGATTACCTAACTGGTTTAATCCAAACGACCATCCAAAAAAATCTCCAGAAAATTGACCCATGATGTGGGCATTGGTATTCACTATGGAATTGTCTTCGATTTCATAAAAGTAAATCTTCCCTTCACCTTGAACAGATCCCCAAGAAGATATTGCCAGCAAGTTTTCATCATCATTAAATTCGACATGTTGTCCCAGATATTCAAATTGAGTTTGTCCATTAATATCCTGACCTAATTCTTCCCAAATGTCATTATTATATTTATAAACCTTTACCTTACCAGTATCAGTTCCTGCATCATCATTCCGCCTTGCTGATACGGCTAATAAATCTCCACTTGAACTAAGTGCGACATTTTCTCCAAATGAATCAATGTTATTAGTGTAAGTAATATCATCACCTTTCTGTAACCAATTTGTTCCATTATACTTGTAGATACGTGCGTAACCATTCTCATTATTTGAAAAACCGCCAGATGCGAGTGTATTACCATCATTGGATATACTTAAAGACCAGCCTAATTTATCACTGGCGTTAGAACCATTCATCACATTACCGATTTGTATCCAGTTTGTGCCATTAAAATCGTATACTCTTATTTGTCCAGACCCGTTACCGTTATCATCTCTAAACGGTATTCCGACGGCCAATCTATTACCATCAGGTGTTAAGGCAACTCGACGCCCAAATGCATCTGCCTGGATATCACCGTCAATGTCGTCACCTAACTGAATCCAATCGACTCCATTAAATTCATAAACTCTTACATGTCCAGAAGATGAACCACCATCATCATTAAATCTAGCGCCAATGGCTATACGTGTGCCATCATCATTCATGCTTATAGACTCACCGGCTTTATCTCCAGAATTTTCACCATATATACTACTACCCATTTGTACCCAAGAGTCATTTTGAAAAGAATAAATTTTGACTTGACCTATATCATTGCCCAAATTATCGTTTTCAGGAGCACCCATTGCTATGACTGTTCCATTACCGGATATGCTCACTGATAATCCCAAGTTATCATCCAGAGCATCGCCCTCAATCGTTTGTCCAACTTGATTCCATTGGGCAGAAGCCGCAATAGTAGATAATGACAAATAGAAAAATAGTTTCTTCAAGATAACTTAATTTAAATTTTGTTAAAAATAAACAATATGAAAAAACTAAACTATTTATAGTATGTAATTTTAAATTGACATATTGATGATGTTGGTGTTATACTATATTCCTCTGAAAATAGCTCTGACGTATTAGCTGACTCGTGTTAAAATAAATTTTCAACACCAGATAATCATCAAAATGTATATAAAATCCCATTAGTCAATTCGTACTGAGTGTTTGGAACATTCTCACTCACCGGAAACTCATCGTAGAAGAAATTAAAATTGACTTTAAAGGCAAGGTTTTTCAATATTTGAAATAATAGCGAAGTATTACTGGAGAGTCTATAATCTGAAAAGTTGTCTAACCTAGGCTGATAATAACTGGTGCTAATGATACTTATGGTTTGGGTGGGATATAGGCTAAACGAAAGATAAGCACTCAAGCGCCAGTCTCGTTCAATAATGTTACCCACAGACGCTGATGCTTCTTCATATTCGTACATAGCCAGAGTCCCCAGATAGAATTTATAGTCGTTAGTAGTACTCAATTTAAATCGAGGTCCCGTTCCTAGGAGACCCCTAAAATCAATCTCAGAGATGGCATCATATTGTGCCTGTGCAAAAGCTTCCCATTTTAGAATAGACGCGATTCGCCTATTGTAGCGTAGGTGTTGTGTGCCACGATTAACCAATGAATTTTCTTCTACTTTTTGAAAGTTCAAATCATTTACAAATAGCCAAAAGTTGATCGTATCATTATACTGAACATGGGCTTTATGCGCTATTCTTATGATGTCTGAAGTGTTTTTAATCAATGAAATATCCAGACTGGCAGATCCTATCCAGTTTGTAGAATCTGATGGTCGTCGTAAGGATTCAATATTCACCACTTGTGCAGATACTACTGAACTTGAAAAGAGTACTATAAAAACTAGAAGTCGCATTACTAGGCGTTATCAAGGATTAAACTAGTCCAAGTACCTGTTGATAAGTGTATTTGTACTGGCATCGTGGTGAATCACCTCTTTTCCAGCCTCCAGGTCCTTAAGTACAGCTTTGCCTAGCTGCTTGCCCAGTTCAACACCCCACTGGTCGTAGCTATAGATATTCCAAATCACCCCTTGTACAAAAAGTTTATGTTCATACATCGCGATTAAACTCCCCAGACTCTTAGGGGTAAGTTGATCAATTAATATGGTGGTGGTAGGTTTGTTACCTTCAAAAAGTTTAAACGGGAGCAAGCGTTCAATTTCCTCAGGTGATTTGTCTTGTGCTTTGAGTTCTGAATGTACTTCTGCTTCCTCTTTCCCTTGGAGCAAAGCTTCGGTTTGGGCGAAGAAATTAGACATAAGCTTGTCGTGATGGTCCTTATTTCCATAAAGGGAGGTTTTAAACCCAATAAAGTCTGTTGGTATCAACTTGGTTCCTTGGTGAATTAATTGAAAAAAAGCATGCTGCGCATTGGTGCCGGGTTCTCCCCAAATAATGGTTCCGGTTTGATACTTCACTTTATCGCCATTGCGATCAACGCTTTTTCCATTACTTTCCATGATGCCTTGTTGTAGGTAAGGCGCAAGCTTCTGTAAATATTGAGTATACGGAATCAAGGCTTCACTTTCGGCCCCAAAAAAATTATTATACCAAATCGTAAGCAATCCTAAGACTACCGGAATGTTCCCTTCTAAAGGTTGGTCTTTAAAATGCTGATCCATTTCATGTGCCCCTTCCAGCAAGGCGTTGAAATGCTTGAACCCAACTGCACAAGCAATGGACAATCCAACGGCACTCCAAAGGGAAAAGCGTCCGCCGACCCAATTCTCCATCGGGAAAATGTTTTCTTGAGCTATACCGAAATTACTCACTGCCTCCAGATTGGTAGAAACGGCTACAAAATGTTTTTCTACAGCATCTGTAGGAGCATCTTCTAAGAACCAGCTGCGTACCGTTTGCGCATTAGATAAGGTTTCTTGTGTCGTAAATGTTTTGGAAACGATAGTAAATAATGTTGTTTCTCGATCTAAATCTTTGAGGGTTTCCATTACATGATCTCCATCAACATTTGAGATAAAGCGCACATCCAAATCTGTCTTATAATATTTTAATGCATCTACGACCATTTGAGGTCCCAGATCGCTACCGCCTATTCCAATATTGACTACGTGTGTAATGGCTTTACCGGTATGCCCCTTCCAGCTTCCGTCATTCACCGCAGTAGAAAAAACCTTTATCTTGGCTAAGGTTTTTCTTATATCTGCTGAAATATTCTTTTCTCCATGAAAAATATCTTCAGCATTGTTTCTCAACGCGGTATGTAAAACCGCTCTACCTTCGGTCTGATTGATTAAATCGCCGGAAAAATACTTTTCAATTGCATCACTTAACTCAACTTCATTCGCCAATTGAATTAACAATTCTAAAGTTTCATGGGTTACTCTGTTTTTAGAATAATCTACATAAAAATCCTTCCAGCGTATCTTCATTTCTTTCGCTCTGGCAGGATCAGATTGCATCAATTCTTTAGCATTGATATCTTTTCCTCCTTGATCAAAGTGCTGCTGTAGGTTCTTCCAGGCGTTTGTGGTGGTTGGGTTTATAGCTTTTAGTGGCATGTCTGTGTGAAAACGTTAATTAAATTAGGTCTGTCCAATCACTTCGACTCCGCTCAGTGTAACAGGGTATTATATTGTTTATTGAATTTGAGAAAAGGTAAGTTTTTACCTACTTTAAATTAGGAATAACTTCCTTTCGATAATACTCTATCAATCCATCAATGGGTCTACGAACGATATTTCCCAGATGTAAATTGTATGGTCGCATACAATCCTGAATAATTTCTTTACTAAAATGCGCTATACTCCCTATAAAATGAATGGGTACTTTCTGCGCTTCAGGAAAACACAATACGCGATGTTCTAAAAAATTCAGCACTCCCTCTTCAATTAACTTATAAAAATAGTTGTTTATGGGGTTGGTAAAGATAAATTCTGCAAACGACGCTAAATACGTGTTTGGATTATCACGCTTGTACAAATTTGTTTTAATCTCATCTGGGTCCAGATTGAAACGTTTTTCAAACGCATCTGCTAGCTTTTCAGGCATTTTTTTATAGAAGTAGTCTCTGATCAATCGCTTACCAAAGTAATTACCGCTGGCTTCATCCATTAAAGTATATCCTAAGGATGCGACAGCCATGTGTACGCTTTCACCATCATAATAACACGAATTAGATCCTGTTCCTAAGATACATACGATCCCAGGTTCTGTGGTTGCTGCACGGACAGCAGCCAACAAATCTTCTTCTACAATCACCTCTTTGGCATTGATAAAATGATTGGCTAGTATTTCTTGTAAAACTTTACGCGGAGTTTTGGTGCCGGCGCCGGCACCATAGAAATGAACATATTCAACTGAATCTTTTATTTTCTCTAGGTCGGCATTTTCGTCCAACCGATTTTCTAACATTTCGGCTTCAAAAACGGCAGGATTCAATCCCTTTGTACGTGTTTTTAAAAGTTGCTTCCCATCACGATCCATTAATATCCAGTCACACTTTGTTGATCCACCATCTGCAATTAATACCATACCTAAACTTATTCTTGTTTAATTTTTTGTTGCTACGCGCTTAGATTTTATATGTGCTAAGATAGCGTAACGCTTGCGGTTTATAAAAAAAAATCCTTCCTCAACAAAGGTTGAAGAAGGAATTATATGTTTTAAGTTACAATCACTTAAAGTGAAGCTACGTGTGCAGAAAGATCTACTAATTTAGCTGAGTATCCATACTCATTATCATACCACGCGATAAGCTTAAAAAAGTTGTCGTTAAGCGCCATACCTGCATTGGCATCAAAATTACATGTATGTGGATCACTTACAAAATCTTGAGATACCAGCTCATCATCTACATAATCTATTACACCTTTGTACTCTCCCTGTGCGGCTTCTTTGAACACCTTTTTAAGTTCATCATAAGTTACAGATTTCTTAGTTCTCACGGTAAGGTCTACTACAGAAACATCTGCCGTAGGAACTCTAAATGCCATTCCGGTAAGTTTTCCTTTTAAAACAGGAATAACTTTAGTTACCGCAACAGCTGCTCCTGTTGTTGAAGGGATAATGTTCATCAATGAACTTCTCCCTAAGCGATAATTTTTACGTGAAGGTGAATCTACTGTATACTGAGTAGAGGTAGTCGCATGAACGGTTGTCATTAAGCCTTCTTCCAATCCAAAATGGTCCTCAATCACCTTAGCCATAGGAGCTAAACAGTTCGTCGTACAAGATGCATTAGAAACTACATTATCACTGGCCTTAACGTCTTTATGATTTACTCCCATGACAAACATGGGAGCTGTCTTTGAAGGAGCCGAAATCACTACTTTCTTTGCTCCCGCTTTTAAGTGTGCCGAAGCATTTTCAACATCTGTAAATATCCCTGTACAATCCATGACTACTTCTACACCTGCGTCATCCCATTTAAGATTTTCTGGATTGCGCTCTGAAGTTACGCGTACAGTTTTGCCATTTACTTCTAAATGACCATCTTTTACCTCAACGGTCCCCGGAAACTTGCCGTGAACTGAATCATATTTTAACAGATAGGCTAAATGCTCTACATCTAGTAAATCATTGATGGCTACTACCTCAACATTATCTTTTTGAGCTGCAATTCTAAATGCAATTCTACCAATACGACCAAAGCCGTTAATTCCCAATTTTGTACTCATAGTAATTTTTTAGTTCGTTAAATATTAAATAGAAACGATATCTGCCACACGTATAAGATCGGTGTCGATTTCGTTTTCACCTGCAATAGCTTTTTTGAATGATACGTAAGTTACTTTTTTATGGACTACACCTACCATTATATCTCGTTGACCGGCTACCAGAGCATCTACGGCTCCTACTCCTAGTCTACTTGCTAACACCCTGTCATAACAACTGGGAGCTCCCCCGCGCTGAATGTGTCCTAATACCGTAAAGCGCACCTCATACCCTTCAAGATTTGCTTTGATGTATTCGGCTAGTTCTACAATATTCTCTCCGGTTCGGTCTCCTTCTGCCACTACAATGATACTAGAGGTTTTTCCGGATTTCTTACTCCGTTTTAAGGATTCGATCATGCGATCGTAACCCAGATTTTCTTCCGGAATAAGAATTTCTTCCGCGCCAGCGCCAATTCCGCTATTTAAAGCAATGTCTCCGGCATGTCTCCCCATTACCTCAACTAAAAAGAGACGGTTATGAGAATTTGCAGTATCTCTAATTTTATCAATGGCCTCTACTGCAGTATTGAGCGCTGTGTCATATCCAATGGTATAATCAGTGCCATTAATGTCATTGTCAATTGTACCGGGTAAACCTACGATAGGAAAGTCAAACTCATCATTAAATACCTTAGCACCTGTAAATGTTCCATCACCACCAATGACCACCAGGGCATCAATATTAGCTTCCTTTAGGTTGTCATAGGCTTTTTTACGACCATCAGCCGTTCTAAATTCTTTTGATCTGGCAGACTTTAAAAAGGTTCCGCCTTTATTAATAATGTTACGTACTGAACGTGCATTGAGTTCTTCAAAGTCATTCTCTATCATGCCCTGATATCCTCTGTAAATGCCAGTACATTTAATCTTATGAAATGTGCAGGCTCTTACCACTGCACGTATGGCGGCATTCATCCCAGGGGCATCTCCCCCGCTGGTCATCACACCAATATGTTTAATGTTATTTTCCATTCATACCAAAACTATTCGAAAATCACGTAAAAGCCTAATTTACAACATTACTATAACGTTTTCTGTTGATAAATGTTGAAACGAAAAGAGAAACAATCCTAAACAATAACGACAAACTTGATTTTGTCCAATGTAAAAACCCGGCAAGGCTAGCTTTACCGGGTTGATGTATAATCAGAATATTTAACTAATTATCTACTTCTTAATAAAACGAATCGTTTCAACGGCATTATCTGTAGAAACACGTGCAAAATATACTCCAGCATTTAATACGCCGGTATTTACTAAAGATTCATTGGTAGATACAACCATCTTCCCTGTAATATCATACACTTCAACATTCTTTATCGTAGCTGAAGAAGTAATGGTCAATTTATCCTGAACGGGATTTGGAAAAGCACTAAAACTGGTTTCTTCAAAAGATCCAACGCTTAATACTGCCTGATCAAAAATTGCCGTCCCTAGCGAAGCTGCATCATCTGGATTAGCCATTGGTCCTTCAAGGATAAATCCCCACTGCCAAACTCTATCTGCATCTGAAACATTAGCCGCAGGCATAGTAACAGAGTAAGAACCCGGAGTATTTGGAATTGTAACAGTTTCTCTTCTAAAGTTTGCAAAATCCTGTTCAAAAATCGTTACCGAAATCTTTAATGTATAATCATCCACAAAAGTATACTCTGTCAAATCGACAGAAAAGGTTAATTCTTCGTTTAAAAATTCTGGAGCATCACCAGTTCCATCCCATAAGGTTTCATTGAATGTTAATACATCTAATGTTTTGGATGGAATACCTTGTGATGCAAACCAAAAATCATTGAAATCTGGAGTTGATCCTCCATTTGAGGCCCAGATTTCAGTATTTGGAATGATCGTAACTGATGTCCCGGAAAATGATTGTGTAAAGTCAGCATTATATCCAAAGGCTGTAGCTGAAGTTCCATCTGAAATGTTAAATGCTTCTACAAATGCTAATGAAGTTGGTGCAACTCCCGGTGTATAGTTTACTTCTACTTGAGCCGAAGTAAGGACCGGTAGTGAAAGTAATAGTGTACCCAGTAAAAATGTAATTTTTCTCATAACGTATTTATTTAATTAATAATTGAATTTATTTTTATTTATTCTATTGTGACGGTATCTCCCATTGTTGTTATTGAACTACCTCCGATATAAATCTCAAACTCGCCCGGCTCAAAGATGAACTCTCCCTCATTATTAAAAAAACTGAGATCTTCCTTTTTTAGTTCAAACGTTATTGTTTGCGTTTCACGTGGAGTAAGTTCGACCATTTTAAAGCCCTTTAGTTCCCTAACAGGACGTGTAACTGAAGCAAACTTATCCCGAATGTAAAGTTGTACAACTTCTTTTCCCTTAAAAATCCCCGTGTTCTTAAGATTAATTTGTGCGGTTATTTTTCCGTTGGTATTAAACTCATTGTTGATTGAAAAATCACTGTATTCAAATGTGCTGTAGCTTAAACCATGACCAAATGGGAATAATGGTGTATTTTCTTCATCTGTATAATGAGACCAAAAGACAATTCTATCATCTTGTTTGTTCGGTCTCCCGGTGTTTTTGTAATTATAATAGATAGGAACCTGACCTACACTCCGTGGGAAAGTCATGGGTAGTTTTCCGCTTGGATTGTAATCACCATATAGCACTTGAGCAATGGCATGTCCAGATTGAGTGCCCAGTTGCCAGGCTTCAACTATCGCCGGAACGTTTTCTGCAGCCCATGGTAATGCTAAGGGTCTTCCGTTGGTTAAGACCAGTATAACTTTTTTATTTTCGGCGTAGACCGCTTCTAATAATTCTTGTTGTAATCCCGGTAAATCCAATTGTGTCCTGCTTCTTGCTTCACCACTTTGAAAACCATGCTCTCCAAGAACCATAATAACAACATCTGCCTTTTTTGCTACAGCAACTGCCTGGGGAATCTCGCTGCGGTCTGTCGTATTGATATCCAGTTCATATACAAAATCAGTGCGACCAGTGGTCACATCAACACCTTTAGCATACGTATACTCATTCTTGTTGTAATTTTGAAGACCTTCTAATACAGATACAGCAGTTTCATCTTCTGCTGCAATTCTCCAGCTCCCCAGCGGGCTTGTTTTATCATTAGCAAGTGCCCCAATAACGGCAATTTTTTGACCTTCTTTTTTAAGGGGCAGCAAATTCAGCTCATTTTTAAGAAGTACAATCGACTTTTTAGCTATGTCCAAGGCTGCTTCATTAATTTCTTTGCTTCCAGTTATTTTTTTCTCTCTGGCTTCGTCACAATATCTGTAAGGATCATCAAAAAGTCCTAATTCATATTTTGCTTTTAAAATTCTTTTTACTGAATCGTCAATAAGTGCTACATCAACTTTCTTTTCATTGACTAAAGCTACAAGTCTATCTACATACGCATACGATTCCATATCCATATCAGACCCGGCTATGACTGCCAGTCGCGCAGCATCTTTAAGATCTTGCGCATATCCATGATCTATCATTTCTTTAATGGATCCCCAATCTGAAACAACGAAACCATCAAAGCCCCATTTTCCTTTAAGAATATCACGTTGTAAGAAGCTATCACCCGTTGCAGGTATTCCATTTAGCTCATTAAACGAGTTCATAAAGGTCATTACACCCGCATCTACCGTTGCTCTAAATGGAGGGAAAACGGTATTATAAAGGGTTGAAGTTCCAATATCCACCGTATTATAATCACGTCCTCCCTCAGCAAATCCGTAAGCAGCAAAGTGTTTTGCACAAGCAGCAATTGTACTGGCAGATGATAAATCTTTTCCTTGAAATCCTCTAACTCTGGCTTTAGCGATTAAACTGCCTAAATAGGGATCTTCACCACCACCTTCCATGACTCTTCCCCAGCGGGCATCGCGTGAAATATCCACCATAGGAGCAAATGTCCAGTTAATACCTGCTGCCGAAGCCTCAAGAGCAGCCATTTTTGCGGATTTTTCAATGGCTTCCATATCCCAGCTGGCACTTTCTGCAATCGGAATTGGACTCAATGTTTTATACCCATGTATTACATCAAAGCCAATAATGAGAGGTATTCCAAGCCGAGATTCTTCAACAGCTACTTTTTGAACCGCACGTACTTCTTTTACTCCCCGTACATTTAGCATGGAACCAACGCGTCCTCTTCTTAAGTCGTCATACTTTTTGGCTGCATCACCATCTTGAGGAGTAGGTCCCGTAACATTCCAAAAGCCATTATATTGATTCATTTGACCGACTTTTTCTTCTAAAGTCATAATCGCCAAGAGCGAATCTACTTTATAGTCAATCGCACTTTTAGTCGAATTTTGAGCCGAATTTTTCATTTGATTGTTCGATAGTTCTGTATTACAAGATACTATAAACAGTGTGATGAATACACTAAACAGGAGTTGTCTCATAGCTTGATTTATTGATATACCTTAACATAATCAATTTCCATCGTACTTTCAACAAAATTTGGGTCAATAGTACCTCCAAAGTTTCCACCCATTGCTACATTGAGTAACAAGAAAAAGTCTTTATTGAAAGGCACATCCTGACTATTTTCAAAGAAAAGTGTTAGAGAATCATTGACATAAAATTTGATGTTCTCTTCGGTCCATTCAACTGAATAAATATTAAAATTATCTGATACTCCGGCTACGGTTTGTTCGTCAAAAATTGGATTACCGCCAGAGTTTCCAGGAAAGTGCAACGCAGATGATACTACATCCTGGTTATTACCCACATGTTCCATAATATCCATCTCTCCCGCACCGGGCCATGGATTACTATCAATGTCTGCACCCAGCATCCAAATGGCAGGCCATGTTCCACCACCGGTTGGAAGCTTAGCACGTACCTCTACTTTACCATATTGGAAATCAAACTTATCTTTTGTTAGTAAACGGGCAGAGGTATATTCTCTTCCTCCAAAATTTTCTTTTCGTGCAGTAATTTTTAATATCCCATTCTCAACGATCACATTTTCAGGACGGTCAGTATAGTATTGGCTTTCGTTATTACCCCAACCACATAAATTGGGACAACCATCACCTAGATCGTATCCCCATACATCTGGATTTGGAGCGCCATCAACATCAAATTCGTCTTCAAATATTAAATCATCAAAGGGATCTCCTCCTGTATCATCACCTACGGGTGTGGTGGTAAACTTATGATACCAAGCTAACACAGGGTTTAATGCATCTCTAGTTCGTACGTATAAAGAGTTTTCAGAAATTTCTAAAATTTCGTAAGATGAAGAACTCACGTAATATCCCATAAATCCACCATCACTAAAGTTTAGCTGAGTTCCTCGCGTTTGATCTGAAGGAACTTCACCGCTTGCTGGGGCGAGAGTTACATTTTTAACTCCGCTGGTATCGAAATTGAAACAAGCGTCTCCATCACTGCCATTACCACCAACAATAGCCTGATGAGCTGCGTTAAAAAACGTTTCTCCGTTGTTGTTGAGTACGTAGGTTAATTGATTATTATTAAGCGAGAATGTTAATTCATCATTGCAAAGACATTGCGTTTGATCAGAACATATTCCAAAAGGTGCTGCTGAGAAAAACGACGGAGTCCACCAAACGCTTGTATCTTCAATCGGATTAAAAAAGTCTATTGACGGACCAACCCCAAGGTGTCCGGACTCAGAGGCTGCCAAATACCATGTCTTTGATTCTCCTTCACCTCCACTAAGAATATTGAGAGCTTCTTGATCCTCAAAAGCACTAAACACTTCAATAGAAATAGTTTGTGAGGAAACAGCACCGCCGGTACCGGCAGCAATTGCGGTTACATTATACGTGTTTATTCCGGGCTCTGTAAATCTATACGTTAATACGCCTTCTGGCGCAGAAACAACTTCGGTTGTATTTCCTGTAAAGCTAAATCTATAGCTTACCGCATTATCGGCATTTAAATTAAAGGTTACAAATCCAGATCCGTCGCCAAAAGGATTGTCTGCATCTTCTCCTTCAATTTCAAAGGATAATTCTAAGTTGGTTGGAGCAACTACATCTCCAAATTCCTGATCTTCTTCCTGGCAACTCACCAAGAATAAACTTATTACTCCGAGTAAAAACACTATCTTTTTCATTAGTTAATTCTTAATTATGAAAATATACGTTATCGATATATATCGTTGATTCTCCGGCCGGATCAGCAGAAATAATAAACTGATTAATATCATTTTGATTCATTCCTTCAAAATCTGTTAGCGGAATTTCTAAACTAACCCATTCTCCTTGATTAGGCATAAAACTTAGTTCAAATTCTGTATCATCATTTCCACCGAATCCACTACCTCCAAAGTCCACTAGCTTCACTCTGAACGCTGTTATATTTGGTGTCCATAAATCTATATGCAGCATAGTCATTCCATTCCCTGTGAGGTCGATAGGACTAGTTATGGTTTCAGTCCCATTAAAATTGAGGTCAGTATATTTCTTAGCCGCATTGCCATCAATAAAAATATCTTCTAAAATAGCTGCACTCCAATCTGTATTCCAGGTGTCTACAACAACATCATCGTATACATCACTGAACATTGAAATTACATTAGCCTGCGGTAACACAGGATCTGGAGCAGCAGTATCTGGACTATCGGGATCTGAATAAAAATAGATGTTGTCAATATAAACAGTTCCATCATTATCTCCTAAATCAGAAATGATCAATTGGTTGATATCGTTAAGATTCATCCCTTGAAAATCTGTTAAAGGAATATCCAGACTTACCCATTCCTTTGAGTTAGGGAAAAACGAGAGTTCAAACTCAGTATCATTGCCTCCGCCAAAGCCATCGCCTGCAAAATCTACCAGTTTTACTTTAAACTCAGTAATGTTTGGGGTCCAAATGTCCATATGAAGAAACTCAACACCTTCTGCCACTAAATCTAATGGACTAGTTACTGTTTCAATTCCATTAAAAAACAGGTTCGAATATTTTTTTGTTGGGTTTCCATTTATTTCAATTTCTTCATAATCGGCATCACTCCAATCCGTATTCCATGTATCTACTACCACATCGTCATAATTATCTGAAAATAATGAAAGTACCAAATTTTCTGATTGCACGGGGTCTGGAGCCGGGGCCGGTGGACCTTCACCTTGAGAAAGTTGAACATCATCAAAATAATAAATACTACCATCGCCAACATTACCAAAGTCAAAGAATAGAATGACTTTTTGGTATTCTTCATTGAGATCAACTAAATCACTAAAGTCAAAAAATAATTCTTCCCAAGAATTTTGAGTTGTGGTGATAGCAGAAGTTTCAATAAATATGTCGGCATTTTCTACGTTCTCCAACTTAAGTAAAACGGTTATTCCACTTGCAGGGGACCAGGTCTTTACGCTAATATTTTTTAGCGTAGAAAAGTCAATAGGCGTATCCACGGTTAAAATTGATCCCGCAAAGGTTTCTGCACCTACCTCTTTAAGACTTTCTGCTACACGAGAACTTGTGTTAATACCAGACGCATCAGGATTATCAATTACTGCATTAACGGCCCCTCCAAATGTTTCAAAATCATACGGGAGTGTATTATCTTCAAATGTAATGGGTAATAATAAAGGATTCTCAATAACAACACTTTGAGTCACCGCAGTAGTAGCTTCTCCACCACTTAAAGCGATTACTGTAGCTTGATATTCACCTATATCTTGATAAACATAATTAAGAATTTCATCCTCCATAAACGGGATGGGATCTTCATCATCATCTATCCCAGGAAAAAAGTAAAAAAAGGTTTCAAAATCTGCAGAAGCTGAAACATTTACGGCAAAATTGTTAGAATCGTCCGGTGTGATATCAACCACTACATTTTCAGGGGCTACAAATGTCACAGTTAACTCCTGTTGGGTTTCATTTGTTTCACCATTGATATTTGTAGCGATAATACGAACGGTGTAGATACCTTCTTCATAAAAATTAACAGCACTTTCTCCCGCTAAAACTTCTTGAGAAGAGTTTTCCTCGTCTCCAAAAAAGACTTCGAACATCGTGGCGCTTTGCGCTGAAGGAGTAATGGTTACCTTACCGGTATTATCCTGTGTAATGATATAGGTAGCAGTAAGGTCACTGGGTTGTTGTAATCCATTTAAATAATCTATATCACGTTCTTCATCGTCACATGAATAAATAAAGATCGAAATACATAAAATCAAACAATATTTAAGTGTTTTCATAGTCTTATATTAATATCCTGGGTTTTGTTCCCAACGATTTCCAGCTAATTCTATTTCTATTTGTGGAATAGGAAAAAGTTCGTGTTTTCCCGCCTGAAAGCCCGGGATCTCCGTACTGGCTCTTCCCGTTCGAACCAGATCAAAAAAGCGATGTCCTTCACCTACCAATTCTACGCGTCGTTCTTGATAAATTGCATCAGTTAATGAAGCTCCCGTAGAGGAGATTTCATCTAATCCGGCTCTGGTTCTCACCTGGTTCACATAGACCAAGGCTTTTGGATCATCTTGTCCGCTTCGGTTAAGTGCTTCAGCAGCCATAAGCAAAACATCTGCGTAACGAATACTGCGGTAATTATTTGGATTGGTAAGGTTAGCATCACCGGTACCCAAATCACCTTTTCTTGCGATATATTTTCGGTTAAAATAACCAGTATGCTCATAACCCGTGCTAAAAGTAGCCCCTGTGCTGTCAGCCCATTGCTCTATATCAAGAATAGCTTCATTACGTCGTACATCACCCGCTTCAAATGCGTCAAAAGCATCTTGTGTGGGCACATTAAAACTAAAACCTGAATCAAACTCTGGTCCTTGATAATTTCGTATTCCATTAAATCCTACGGCTATATTTCCTTCACTACATTGTAAACAATCAAAACCAGCTCCTTCTTTATCAGTATATTGTATTTCAAAAACAGATTCTGCATTATTTTCATTGTCATTTTCAAACATGGTACTGTAATCATCTATAAGACTATATGCGCCAGAATTTATAACGTTTTCTAAGGGTACTATTGCTTCGGAAAATTTATCCTGATACAAAAATACTTTTCCTAGTAAGGCTAAAGCAGCTCCCTTGGTTATTCTCCCGGCTTGTATCTGGGTAACCGGAAGATTATCTGCCGCAAACTGCAGGTCTTCTTCAATCTGCGCGTATACCTCAGCAGACGGATTTCGATCTACCTCAAACTGATCGCCAAATAAAACACGTTCATCTACGACTAATGGGACATCTCCAAAAAACTTTACTAACTCAAAATAGTAATATGCCCTTAAAAACCGTGCTTGTGCCAACACTTCGTTTTTACCGGCAAAATCTATTTTGTCCTGAAACTCAAGAATAAAATTAGCTCTGTTTATGCCTGAAAACATCCAACCCCAGATATCTCTCAATTGAGCGTTGCTAGGTGTATGAATCATATCGTCAATTTGTTGAATCCCTATAACATCTGTAGCGCTTTCACCTCCGGCCAATGTATTATCTGATGCGATCTCACCTAGCATTACATTAAGGTAGGTAGTCTGAAGCAAATCATATGCTCCTATTAGGGCTTGCTGATAATCTTCTTCTGTATTGAAAAAATTATCAGATGCAGGATTTAGCGAATCAACATCCACAAAATCGTCGCTGCATGACAAGGTTGTCAATAGGACGGTACAAACAACAATATGATATATTCTCCTTTTCATGAACCTAAAATTTTAAATTTGTTCCAATTAAAAATGTACGGGGATTTGGATAAAATCCACCATCAATTCCTGCTCCCAGGGGTGCTCCCGAAGAAGCCGCTGGATCATACCCTCTATATTCTGTTAGGGTAAACAGGTTATTCACAGATACGTAAAATCTTGCTCTTGTAAGTCTGATTTTTTCTAATACATTCTCTGGTAGAGAATATCCTAATTGAATATTCTGAGCACGTATAAACGATCCGTCTTCAACATAATAGTCTGAAAATACGTTATTCGTAGTCGCACCTGTAGTTACTCTGGGGTTTTCATTTGTGCTACCGGGACCGGTCCATCGATCAAGTGCGTAAATGGTTTTGTTTGTTATGGGATCATTACGATCATAATTTCGAACAATATCATTTCCTAAAGAAGCAAAGAAATAACTTTGAAAATCAAACGCCTTGAAGTTAAAATTGATATTTAATCCGAATGTAGCATCTGGAATAGGATCACCTACAAATGTTCTATCCTCCAAATTAATCTCACCATCTCCATTTTGATCCACATATCTTAGATCCCCAGGTTGTGCATCTGCACCAAGATCAGATTGTGAGGCATGAGCATCAACTTCTGCCTGAGTTTGAAAAATTCCATCTGTTTGATACCCGTAAAAAACTCCTAAAGGCTGCCCTACTTGCATTCTAGCTATGGGTTCTGGTTGGCCTATCCCAAAAAAGGCGTCTTGTTCAAATCCTAATCCATTATTAACTTCTAATACCTCATTATCTAACCAGGTAACATTAAAACCTGCGTCAAAACTGAATGAATCTGATATATCTTCTCTATACTTAATCTGAAATTCTATTCCTTCATTTTTTACTGATCCTGCATTGACAATAGGAACTCCAGATCCCGGAGCATTGGCACCAGTGACTAGGGATGTTTGTACAGGTAGTAATAGGTCTTCTGTTTCGCGATAAAAGTAATCTGACGTAATTCTTAGCTTGTTGTTGAAGAAATTAGCCTCTACACCACCGTCATACGTATTTTGCTCTTCCCATTTAATTTCTGGATTAGCAATGGCCCCTGTCGCGTTACCAAAGAAAAGTTCATCATCAAACACATATGTTCCTTCGCCATCAATAAGTGATACAAATCGGAAAGCTGGAATCCTATCGTTTCCAATTTTTCCGCCAGAACCACGTATTTTTAAGAAATTAATCGCGCCGTCTGAATTGAAAAATTCTTCATCAGATATAATCCAGCCAGCAGAGAAGGCATAAAATATTCCAAATTTATTTTCGGGACCAAAAATTGATGACCCATCTCTTCGCACTAATGCCGAAAACAAATAACGCTCTTTGAAATCATATTGAATCCTTCCGAAGTAAGATAATAATCTTGTATCAAATATGCGGTTATCAAGATTTTGAAAATTATCTAAGATCGTCACGGCATTATCTACTTCTGCGTCTGCAAGACCTTGTGCCTGAACATTCTCTCCGGTTCTTCCATAAAAATCTCCGGTTGTTTTAAATATAGATGTTCCAAACGTCGCCGATACCTTATGGACATCATTAAAAGTATTGTCATAGTTCAGAAATGCATCAAATGTATAATCTCTAAAATATTGATTACTTTCATTTACTGTTGCAAAGTCAAGACGATCAAAGACAGTATTTGCTCCTGGATTACCAAAATCAACGACCGGGAAAAATCCTTTCCCTATCACTTCAGAATAATTCCATTGATAATTAGCCGTTGCTTTGAAATTATTTAAAAATGTATAATTAGCGCCTAGTACTCCATTTAACTTATTGACTTCAGTGTTATTAAATGTATTCGCAATCTGCGCCAATGGATTGATAACTTCTATTGGATAATTGAGCGCTCTGGAGAAAGATCCATCAGCTTGTCTTGGAGTGATGGTAGGGTCAATATTTAATGCGTTAAATAAAACCGATCCTAATCCACCTTCGGATATTGTTCTTCTGTTTTGGTGTGTAAATGTGATGAGTCCTTTGACATTAAAATCTTCAAACAACTCTGTCCCTAAATTTAATCGTGACGTATAGCGATTAAAATTTGATTTATCTCCCCCTACAATACCATCTTGATTAAAATAGGACACTCCTAATGCGTACGTTGATTTTTCAGTTCCTCCACGCAAATTCAAGTTATAATTCGTAATTGGGGCAGTTTCAAAGACTTCATCCTGCCAATCTGTACCCTGACCTAAACCAGATACGTTAGTATAAAAAGGAGATTGACCGTTAGCTGCTAATGCTTCGTTACGAAGCAAGGCATATTCTGTAGCGTTAAGTAGTGGTATTTCTCTGGTGGTTTCCTGAAACCCAGTGTAAAAATCAAATTCTCCCTGAAGAGGCATTTCCTTACGTCCAGATTTTGTGGTTATAAGGATTACTCCGTTTGCTGCACGTACACCATAAATACCTGCAGTAGCATCCTTGAGAACCGTAATATTTTCAATATCCCCAGGGCTCACTACACTTAAATCTTCGATTACCGCTCCATCAAGCAATATTAATGGTCTATTATCGCCATTAGTTGAGACACCTCTAATTCTTATGTCTAATGCAGCTCCAGGAGCTCCTGAAGAAGAGGTAATATTTACACCGGCAACTTGACCCTGGAGCGCTTGCTCAATTCTTGCAGGTTTTAACGTCTCAATAGTTTCTGAACTAACTACAGAAACAGCCCCTGTAACTTCTTTTTTCTTTTGTGTTCCATACCCAACAACCACCACTTCATCTAGTTTTGCCACGTCCTCAACTAACTGTACACTTATGGCTTCATCTGAGCTGACCAGTATCTCTTGTGTTATAAAGCCAACATAACTAAAGACAAGTGTTGACGGGAGTTGCAGATTATCAATCGTAAAATTTCCATCAAAATCCGTTACTGTTCCCCTGCTTTCACCCTTGATTATCACACTTACCCCTGGTATCGGAAATCCATCAACCTGACTCACAACAGTTCCAGAAACTTGTGAAGATTGTGCAAATGATATACTACTTAAGAACAATAAAACAAAAAATGTACGTATTGTATTCATAGGTTGATAATTATTGAGTTAAAACTATCAAAATACTTTATTGAATTCTTAAATCGTACCCCTACAAAAAATATACATTGAAAAAAAAAGTGCCTTTTATTAACAAAATCTCAGCTAAACCCCGTGCGATAACGATTTCGGAACACCAAAATGATGCGATTTTCTAATTTATATTGAATCTGTTGTGGTAATGTTGTGGTAAATTAAGAGGGTGTTGCAGTCTTAAATAGACAAGATGTAGTCAGATAAACTCGATTTCTGCGTGAGATTGAGTTTTTTACGCAAACGATATCGCTTAACTTCTACACTTCGCGAAGAAATATTTAGCAATGGAGCTATCTCTTTTGAAGAAAGATTTAGTCTAAGGTACGCGGAGAGCCTTAAATCGTTAGCGGTTAAAGAGGGATGTCGCTCTTTCATTTCCTTAATGAAATCTTTATCCGCATTATTGAATGCTTCTTGAAACAGCTCCCAATCTCCTGTATTGGAAAGATTCCTATCAATAAGTTCTATTACCAGTGGAATATTTACTTCTTTACTTTTATTAAGCGCATTTTTAATTTCTACCAAAATCTCGTTTTTTCTTAGGATGTTCATCGTAGATGTAGCCAGTTCTTTATTCCTGTTTTCAATATCTTGTTGTAGGCGTTCATTTTCTATTCTTACCAATTCCTGTTGAGCCTGTAGCCTTTTTTGCTCCGACTCTTTTGTTGATGCCAATATCATACGTTCCTGCTTGTTACGATAATATTTCTTATATGCCATATTCACCAAAAAAATAATTAACAGGAAGAGTAAAACGTATGATACAATAACGCTATTTGATAAATACCAGGGCTCCTTAACATAAAATGAATACTTTATTTCGTTATTCGAATCCGGATTGCTTGATTTGATTTGTCCCGTAAATGTGTAGTCGCCGTAAGGGAGATTTTCAAAGTCTATTTGATTGCTATTCGTCCACTCACTCCATTCATCATATAAGCCACTCAATTTGTATCGATAAGATGGTGAAAAAAACTTTTCGTATGTTGGAGTCGCTAATTGAAAACGTATTAAATCTGTTCCATTTTCAAAAAAAATGTCCCCCGTTAATTCTACTTTATCTCGTATTTCTTTTTTTCTACCTACTTCTACAGCATCAAGAAATAGATCTACCTGAATAGGTTTATATTTTAAAATATCAACAGTAATGTAACCAAAGGACGTCCCAACTAAATATACGTTTTCTTCTAATTCTAAAATTGACTCATAACTGGATACTGTGTTTCTAAGGTTTTCTGCGAGGTAGATGCTGCTTAAAACCATTCGATTTTTGACTACTCCCGGACTTACATAATGTATAGCATCTTGAGTAAAAGCCCATAATCTCTCTTGGTCGTTCTCATATATTAACTTTCCAGAAACATATTGAGATTCATCCCGTAGTTTACTTAATGTTGAGTCTTTAACAAAATGATTTTTGACCAGATCATAGGTATAGATGCCTTTTTGGTATGAATACAACACATCTGATTTGTAACGAATCAGATCAGAGTTGAGTCCTTTTCTTAGCGTGTCTTGGCGTATACCCTCTATATATAAGAAATCAGAATCAACAGCAAGTTCATAAATACCCTTATACTCATGATTTACGAAAATTCGTTGCGCACTTTCAAATGCAATATGCCTTGAGGAGATATCAAAACCTTTAATTTTATTCTTATAAATCCAAGTATTACCCTCTTTAATTATTACATGAAGTCCGCTGTAATTTCCCTGAAGTAACATATCCTCACGATTAGGAACTGAGGTTAGCATCCAGGTTCCTTCAGGACCATTTTCAAGAAGCCTTGCGTTAGCACCGTCAACCGTAAACGTTCCCTTGTTATGACCACAAAAAAGTGTTCCATCTATAACATCCAGAAACCACACTTGTCCGTTAGTGTTACTCACAAAAGAATATTCTGAATCACTCGCCAGGTCCTTATAAAACAATCCTTGATTTGTGCCCAAGTAAAGTCTATTTTGATGAATTGCAGACGCGTAGACACTACCCAATAAACCTTTAGGATCATTATATATTCTAAAGGCCGAAGCTAAATTGATGCAGTTGATTCCATTATCTAAGGCTAACCAAACATTCCCATCTTGATCTTGAAAAAGGTTCAAAACAGTATTATTCTCAAGCCCTTTGCTGTAATCAAGATGATACTCTACCTCTCCTTCACTTGAAATAACATATACACCATGAGCAATTGTACCGACTGCATAGCCTCCTGTTGTCAATGCAATGCTATTATAAACAGTAACATTTTCTAGAATTTTATTTACAGCCGCATTCCATTTTTGATGATTCCCTTCAGAATTAACCCTATGAAATCCTGCTCCTTGCGTTTGATACAACAAATCTCCAGATGATTGAAAAATATTAACAATAACCTCTTGGCGAGCAAGTGAAGAATCGTCTACTACTACCGCAGTTCCATTTTCAACTTTATAAATACCATGACCATAATCTTGGAAATAAATCTCATCGTTAACCTGAAACATTTTGGTCAAGGTAGAGACAGATTCGATGATATCAATTCTTTTGGTCAATGTATCATAGATATAGATTCTGTTGAGTGATTGAAATATAATTGTATTCGTAACACTTAAGATATTCCAAAATTGTTCGTCCTCTACAAGATTTACCTTCAATTCATCCACCAGGGATTGGTAATATAACGTTCCCGTTTTATCATAAAGCCAATAACCAAAATCCATATAAGATCCGGTATATACTATGTCATCAACAGCATGAACCGATCTGAGAATAGTATTATTTGGTGAATTATAAAGCTGCCAAGTAGAGCCGTTAAAAGACAATAATCCTTTATTGTTGGCAAAAAACATGTTTTTATTACTCCCCTGGCTAACGCTCCAATTTTGGTTTTCAGCGTTATAATCTTTCGCAGAAAAACCTAATAAAGGAGGTAATTCCTGACTATGAATTGAAGAAATACTACATGTAAAAAATAGAAAAAGACTTATGAGTCGTTGCATACATATTTCAAATATGTTGAGTCACTAAAATACGTTATTATTTGATTTTAGTACCTCTTATATAAAAATGTATGGGTGAATTTTTACATGTAGTGTGTGCAAAGTTCAACGTTTTATGGTATAGAAATATCTTAAAGGATTATTTATTCACCAAGATCAAATACTGCCAGGGTTCAAAATTATGTTTCGTGCTATTTGACATATTTACATCTTCTTTACTGGCATAATTTACCATATCGCCTGAATATTCTAAACTTGCCGAAACAGGTTGATCGCTAAGATTAGCAATAAATACTACCTTATTGCCATCCTTTTCTCTTTCAAAGGCTAAGACTTGGCTATCAGCAGAGGTTTTGATGCGGGTATAACTGCCTGGAGCTTCACCGGTGTGCAATGCAGGATTATCTTTAAGTGCTCCTAATTGCTCATACAACGGATAAAACTCTCCTTTGGTTTTAGGAATTGAATCTTTTTCAAAAAACTTTAAACGGTGATCCATATCGTACTCTTGTCCACTGTAAATCAATGGCATCCCTGGCGCAACAAAGGTTAATGCAGCAAAGGTTTGTGCGGCTTCACCCATACGTTCTTCTACAGTTCCATTCCAAGAGTTTTCATCGTGGTTAGAGGTAAAGTTCATGATAATATCATTATCCTCGTACATGCTATCCACTACCTTCATGCGTATGTCCCAAGCAGAAACATTTTTTTTACCCTGTGCAATATCATTCATTACATGATGCGTATCCCATCCATACGCCATGTCAAATAACTCGCGCTCTTTCATTAGTTCTGGTTTCCAGGCTTCGGCTAACATAAATAGGTGTTTCTTTTCACGGAGTTTAGGGATCGTCTCTACCCAAAAGTCTGTAGGTACCATCCCGGCCACATCACATCTAAATCCATCAATATCTTCCTGCTCTACCCAATAACTCATATCAGCCAGCATTTGTTTGCGCATCTCTTTGTTACCATAGTTTAGATCAGCAACATCTGCCCATCCTACCGGGGTACCATCTTCGTTTAAGGGTTCAGAAACTTCTCCTTTGTCATTTTTTGTGTAATACTCTGGATTTGTGGTAATCCATTTGTGATCCCAACCGGTGTGGTTAGGTACCCAATCCAAAATAACATACATATTATTATCGTGAGCCGTTTTTACCAGCTCTCTAAAATCTTCAATGCTTCCAAACTCTGGGTTTACCTTAGTGAAATCACTCACCGCATAGTAACTCCCCAGGTATTTTTTTCGCTCTTCTTCATCTTCAATTTCTTCGGCGAACTTATCGTTAGTAGCTTTTCGCTTTACTTTTGAGATCGGAAAAATGGGCATTACCCAGATGATTTCTACGCCTAATTCTTTAAGCTGCGGAATGTCTTTGGTAAATGCCGAAAATTTACCTTCCGGGGAATACTGGCGAACATTCAATTCATAGATCACCCCATCCTGAACGACCTCATGTGTAGGGGGTTTAAGGCTTTCTTCTATTGAAGCTGAATTCTCAGCAATGGCTTCTGTTTCTTTTTTGTCGTCTTTACAACTTACCATACTTATTACAGCAAGTAAGAGCAGCATGATTTTTTTCATGGTTTTCACTGGTTATTGGTTATTAGATTATTGGTTATTAGATTATTGGTTATTAGGTTATTAGGTTATTAGGTTATTGGTTATTAAGTTATTGGTTATTTGTTATTGAGTTATTGAGACTGTCAACTGCGACTGAAAACTAATTAGCCTTCATTAAGCTAATCGCCAATCCACCACCCGGAGCTAATCGAATTGTTCTAGTATCTCCCTTCTTGATTTCTTCCGTAGAGATATCAATTGCTAATGGATTACTGTCCCAATGCGCATCTTTTCCATCCTGATAGATTGTTGCGGTATAAGTTTCACCTTCAGCTAAAAAATCAAAATTCGCAGTGATTTCACGTTCATTCTCATCTGTGATACTGCCTAAAAACCAATTGCCGGTCTCCCGCTCTTCTCTGGCAATCGTCACAAAATCACCTACTGCTCCATTCAACACCTTCGTTTGTTCCCAATCTACGCCTACGTCTTTAATAAATTGAAAAGGCTCCATATTCGCCTCATAATGCTCTACCAAATCTGCTGCCATCTGCACCGGACTATAAATCACGACGTACAATGCTAACTGTTGTGCAAGCGTGGTATTGACCTGATTGTCTTTTTTATACTCATTAAACTTGATGTTAAAAATCCCCGGAGTAAAATCTATAGGACCGCCCAGCATTCGCGTAAAAGCAACAATGGGTAGATGTTCCGGTGGATTACCCCCGTCACTGGCCCAGGCATTAAATTCTTGCCCACGTAATCCTTCTCTAGAAATTGTGTTAGGATAAGTTCTACGTAAGCCCGTCGCTTTGATAGGTTCGTGTGCATTAATCGCTACTTGATATTTTGCCGCTTTCTCTACGGTGTTGTTGTAGTGATTCACCATATACTGACCGTGGTGATATTCTCCCTTAGGCAGGATTTTACCCACATAACCCGTTTTTACAGCGTGTATGCCCAAATCTTTCATTAAAGCAAAGGCAGTATCCTGTTGCTGGGCATAAGTTTCTGTCGCAGCAGAAGTTTCATGGTGCATGATAATTTCTACTCCTTTTTCTCGTCCATAGCGCACAACTTCTTGGATGTCATAATCTGGGTAAGGCGTTACAAAATCAAAAACGCCTTCGCGATCTTCAAAACCTATCCACTCTTCCCAACCGGTATTCCATCCTTCCACCAGCACTCCGCCGATATTATTCTCAGCAGAAAAATCAATGAAGTTTTTCACATTCTCAGTAGTGGCTCCATGCCTACCATGGGCTTTTCCGGTATCGGTCCATTTTCCATCTATCTTTTCCATCCCATAATCCCACGAGGATTTACCCAAATGCATCTCCCACCATACTCCTGTATATTTCATGGGAGTAAACCAAGAAACATCGCCTAACTTGTTGGGTTCATTTAGATTGACAATGAGGTTTGACTCAATAAGATCCGGCGCATTATCTGTAATGGTGAGTGTGCGCCAGGGTGTACTGAATGGAAGTGTACGTTTCACCTTATACTCGGTATTTTTTGAGCCTACCAAGCTACTGGTTAAAGTTAAATTTTGAGGATCAATTTTTAAGGTCATCCCACTATAATCTACTAGCGCCGCTTCATGAATGCTAAGATGTGTACCATCTTTGCCCACCATGGTTACGGGTGTAGCGACCGAATTTTCAGGAATGTAAGTCTGTGCCAGATTATCGTCGTTCGCATAGTTAAGTGCATCTATTTCTGACAATTGAGTCGTACTGTACAAATGCTCATAAATATCCCAATCGCCCGGAATCCAAAAAGTAGTATAATCTTCTGTCAAGTTAAACTGGGTATTTTCTTGAGCAATAAGCGCTTCTGTCATATGATCCTGCTCCGGGAAATGATATCTAAATCCTACCCCGTCATCATATACCTTAAAAATGAGCTCAAACTTACGGGGGTTTTCTGTAGTTTCGGCAAGCTTTACGACCAACTCATTGTAAGTATTTTTGACGTCCATCTGTTCGCCCCACGGCATTTGCCAGGTTTCATCTACCGATCTTGTAGATGTGGATTCAATTTGTAACTCTTGTTTGATTGCTTCGGCGTTAGTAAACTCAAAACCTACATACGATGTATCTATAAGCATCTTATTTTTATAGTCTACAGTATAAGCCAACTCCCCATTTTCATTTAGATATAGCGCTACGCTAATATCTTTATTAGGAGAAGAAATATTTGTGTCAAGTTGCTCCTTTTCGGCGCAGCCAACAAAAAGAAGCAGAAGGAGTAAGGTCAATATATAGCCTGGTTTTTTCATGAGGTCTATTGTTTAATTTGCAAATCCACTGTGGTACTGGCGTTCCAATCCACATCAACGCGTAATTGATTTTCGGTTTCACTATACTCAAAAGTGACTTTCTTGTCATTTATTCTAAGACTACGGGGTTTTTTCGCTACTCCATGAACAACCAAATTCACCCTTCTATTTTTAGGCTTTTCATTTTTCCCTACTAAGGTCGTCATGCCGATATAATGCGTATTTTTCTTTTTCACCGCATGAAAACGCAGGAGACGGTATTTGCCATTTTTGACCGTATTAGGTGTTTTGCCGTCATCCTCAAATAAAGTACCGCTACTCAATTGATTGCTGGTAAAATAATGTAGCATAAAGATATCTGTGCTATAGTCTGCGGTGGATTGAATAGTCTCAATCATAGGGATAAAACTTCCTTCTTTTACAAACGTGGGAATATATTCTTTTGTAACGCTTATCGCGGAAGACGATCCGCCAGGATACACCTCTTTAGTATAAAAATCAATCCAGTTGGATCCCTTGGGAAAGTACACTTGCTTAGTCGTGACGCCCGAAGCCGTGACAGGAGCAATCATAAAAGCGTCTCCCCAAAGGTATTGGTCTGAAACTTCGTACAACTCCAGATTGTTAGGCTCTTCAAAAAATAAAGGTCGCATTAATGGAATCCCGGTTCGGCTATTTTGATACGCCAAGGTGTAGTTGTACGGTAAAAGCTGATAGCGCAATTCTATGGCTTGTTTGGCTAGCTGTTTTGTTTCTGCATCATGAAACACAGGTTCTGGCGCGATATGTTCTTGCGCATGAGGACGACAAATCGGCTGAAAAACACCGTATTGCAGCCATCTGGTGTATAATTCTGCATCAAAGGTTTCTCCACCGGCAAAACCTCCCAAATCCGAATGCATATAGCCCAAGCCCTGTAATCCCATTTGAGTAGCAATTTCTACTTGGGGTTTGAGTCCGCCCCAGCTTCGACTCACATCACCCGACCAGGGAATAATGCCGTGGCGCTGCGAACCCGAGTATCCTGCCCGCATTAAAATAAACGGACGCTGATCTGGAAAGTCTTTTTGGTAGCCTTCGGCAATCATGCCTGCCCAATCGTGACCGTACGTATTGTGAATTTGTTTAGCAGGAATCCCCGCACCATGGATCATATCAGCCGGGTGAACCTCTGGCTCTCCCAAATCCCCCCACTGTCCTGCGACTCCGTAGGAATCAATCAATCCCTTATATACCGACCAAAACCATTCTTTTGCTTTGGGGTTGTAGAGGTCGACTAAGCCCGTATTGCCAAAATAAAAATCATAAGTATAGGGATTGCCCAAACTGTCTTTACCTACATAGCCATTATCACGCACGATGTCCCATTTGCTTGAACTGGTTAAGATAAAGGGTTCTGTGATGAGTATGGTATTGATGTCATCTTGAGCCAAATCTGCGATCATTTTTTTGGGGTTGGGAAAAGAATCTTTTAGAAATTCTAAGTTGCCCATGCTCCCCTTGATCTCTTTTCCAAACCAATAGATATCCAAAATAATTGCATCTAATGGAATGCTGTCGTTTTTGAACTTTTTTACCGTTTCTACTACTTCTTGCTGCGAGTGGTACCCAAACCTACTGGCGAAATTACCCAACGCCCAACGTGGTGGCATGGGCTGGCGTCCTGTGAGTTTGGTATACGCGTCCAGGATGGATGTCCACGTATTTCCAGCTACGATTTGATAAACCAAATCGCCACCATCTGGCTCAAAAGAGAGTTGATCTTCCTTAGATCCGGCCAAATCCAAATATCCTGTAAAGCTATTATCAAAATGTAAGAGATATTGATTCGAAGAAAGTGCGATTGGAAGGGTGTAATTCAATAATTCTGAGCGCTCTTCATACCCATAATGTGCCTGGTTATAGAGTTTAAGGCGGGTCCCTCTTCGATTCATCCCTAAAGCTCTTGCACCCCCGCCCATAAGTTTCTCTGGAGTTGTAACACTAAAGGTGAGTTTTGTGCTATCTGCCGGGGCTACTAATTCGCTGGTCAATGGATTGTCTAGGTACGCGTATTGAATTTCTGCCGGGCCGGTTTTGGCGATAAAAAAGGATAGGCCATTCGTTTTGACCGTGATGCGTTCATCGGTTTCTTCCAGCACAAAATCAGTTTGGTCAGGTTTCATTACCACTGCGTGTGATGGAATTTGTCGTTTACGCTTCCCCTCAAACCTTCTGGCCTCAATGATACGATCATTAAAAGGAGTGAATTCGTATGAAATTCCGTCTGTAAATTCTACGGTCACCCGGTTATTTTCTAGTGTGTGCGATACGTATGTTAGAGAAGTTTGCTGAGCAAACAGGGAACCTCCTAAAAAAATTAAGACATGGAATAAAACAGAATGTAATTTCATTAAATATTGTTTTGTTGCGTGATTAAACGCTAATGTTCAAAAGAATCATTTCTAAAGTCTCCTTCAAGCAGAGCGGTTGCTTCAATTTACAATGAAGCTATCATCAGATACTAAATAGATTGTCTTTTTAGAATGTAATGCATCTATTTTTCCATTAAAAACTCCATCCATACATCAACGCGTTTTTGCCAAGATGCTTCAGAATGATCAGTTCCTTCAAATTTAAGGTTTTTAAAGTTTTTTGCCGTATACCCGGCATTATGATAAAGCGAATCCACTGTTGGTGCGTACTTGGGATAATATTGATCTAAGGTTTTTGTACCAAAGTCGTAGTAGACATGGTGTGTTTTAGGATTTGGCATGGTCGCCTCAACGTACTTAAAAATGGCTTTTTCAAACGGATTATCCGGAGTGGGATTTGCTCCCGGCCAGTGCGTAGAGATCCCCGCGGCACCTCCTAAAATTTCTGGATACTCATGGATGGCATACATAGACATAAGTCCGCCCATACTGGATCCTGCTACAAACGTATTTTCCTTATCTGGTTTAGTGGCATAGGTCTTGTCTACAAAGGGTTTTAATTCTTCTACTAAAAATTTAAGATACTCATCGCCTGTAAGATTGGTGTTGAAATTTTGTTTTTGGGCATCTGCTCTAATCGCTTCGGCGGTTTCTTTAGGCATGTAATCAAAGGTTTTTTCGGGATAAAGATCCTGCCAACGTATGTCTGAAATACTGTGAATACCAACTACAATAACAGGTTCGATTTTATCCGCATTAACTAGTTTGGTCACTGTCTCATCAATTTTCCATTCCTGTTTATTCCAGGTGGTAGTAGAATCAAATAAGTTTTGACCGTCGTGCATGTACAATACCCCATATTTTTTTGATGGGGTGTATCCCTGCGGAAGCCAGATATCGACCCTTCTTGATTGAATATAGTTTGACGGAAAAGAATCTACACTCTCCAGGGTTCCGCCTGCCAATACGGCATTTTTTACTTTTACCGGACTTGGTTGTTGTGCATTACCGCTGAAGCATACAATAAGTAGGAATAAGATTATATTTTTCATTTGTGGTACGTTAATTATTAATTTTAGATTCCTGCCTTGCTCCTCCGCTAAAGCTTCGGCGACACGCGGACGCGGGAATGACAAATGAATTATAATTTCGTGGTCAGCACTGTGCTCCCCTTTTTATTTAACTTCATGGTATCACCCCAGGTCGTCACATCACCGGTAATAATATTCTTTAGCTGTTTGCCGCTGAGCATCAACTCTTCAAAACGATTCAAATTGAGATCATATGCCGTTTCATTTTTATTGATGATGTGAATGACCTTTTCTTCTCCATTAGAACGCACTAAAACATACACTCCCTCTACGGGTGCGAAATGTATCGTTTTCCCTTCTTGCAGCGCCTTACTGGACTTACGGTAGTTGAGTATTTTTCTTAAGTAAGCCTGCATATCCTTTTGTTCTGGCGACAGCCCATTTCCTGTAAAAGCACTTACCGTATCTCCTTGCCAACCACCTGGAAAATCGGTGCGAATGAGTCCGTGATCGCCGGGCTTATCAAAATCATCCATCATGATTTCTGTCCCATAATAAATCTGCGGAATACGCGGTAATACTAACAAATAACTCAGCGCCATTTTGGTATTCGCCACGTCACCGTCAAATTCTGTAAACACTCTACTCTTATCGTGATTATCTAAAAACGCCATAATTTTTTGCGGATACGCATAGGCGAAGTCATTGGCCAGCCCTTCATAAAGGTGGACTAAGCCTTCGTTCCAACTTTCAGGTTCTTTGATGCCTTTAATGATGTTACTTTGCATAGCAAAATCCATGGTAGAAGGCAAATTAGATTGATAATCTCCACCCACGGGTGAATTTTTTTGCCAGTAACTAATCAGCAGCGGATTGTAGCTCCACTCCTCACCTACAATACTAAAGTTGGGATACTCAGTCATAATGGCGCCGGCCCAGTTCGCCATAAATTTTTTATCGGGATAAGGATAAGTATCCTGACGAATGCCGCCTAACTCCAGGGTTTCTATCCACCATATGCTATTTTGAATGATGTATTTTGCCAGAAAGGGATTACGCTGATTTAAATCTGGCATAGTCTCAACAAACCATCCCTCATTCATGCCTTTTGCATCTACTTTTGACGCATAGAGATCCTGATTGGTGGTTCTTCTATGATTCGAATACATAGGTTGTTTACCGGCTTCAAAACGCTTTTGAAAATTTACCCAATCTTTAAAAGGCAAGTCTTTCATCCACCAGTGTTCTAACCCGCAGTGGTTAGCCACTTGATCCATGATGAGCTTCATGCCTTTAGCGCTGCTTTCTGCAGCCAGCATTTTGTATTCGTCTAAGGTCCCAAAACGCGGATCAACCTGATAATAATCGGTAATGGCATAGCCATGATAGGATCCTTGTTTCATATCATTGGTCAACAATGGAGAAGGCCAAACCGCGGTAAAACCCAGTTCTTTAATATAGTCCAAGTTCGAAGTTATCCCTTCGATATCCCCGCCGTGGCGTTTATAATCATGGCTGCGATCCACTTCTTGCTCTAATAATCCCTTAACCTGATCATTAGCAGAATTAGCATTCGCAAAACGATCTGGAGTAATGAGATAAATGGCATCACTGCTGTTAAATCCTATGTATTCCTTGGCAGGTTTGCTTCGGGCGAGTAAGGGATAATCCACCTTAACTTTCTTTCCTTTTGGAGGTGAAAATGTCAATGCGATGTTACCGGGTTTCGCTTCCGCTGAAAACAATAGATCCAGAAAGAGGTAATTTGGACTGTCGGTCTTATTCACTTTAGTGAGTTTAACACCAGGGTACTCTACTTCAACTTCCGCGAAAGCGATATCAGGATGATGCACTAGTACCTGTAGCATGTTATTTTTCATACCGGTCCACCAATTTGGGGGCTCCACCCGGTTGAGTTGGGCACTTAGAGAGGTACAGACAAGTAAGAATACTAGTTGAAATAATTTCTTCATGATCTCACATTTAAATTTTTTTTATGTAAAGTGACACTTCAAAACACCATGAGATAATGAGTTGGAGTTATCCAAGTTTTATATTGACATCTTCTCTTTTGGAGCTATGTGCTTTTCTTTTCCATCTACGACAAGCGTTAATTCTTGATCTCCTTCTACATTAAAGGAAGCACCCTCTTTCGTTACCGAAACGGTTATGATTTGGTCCCTAAAATTAACCTTAAATGAATATGAATTCCACTCCTTCGGAATTTTAGGACTAAAATGCAATTGATTGTCTTTTACGCGCATGCCGCCAAAACCTTCGACTATACTCATCCAGGTTCCTGCCATGGAGGTGATGTGAAGACCCTCATGTACTTCTTTATTGTAATCATCTAGATCAAGTCGAGAAGTTCTTAAATAAAAGGTGTAGGCCATCTCCATGTCATCCAGCGATGCAGCTAATACGCTATGTACACAGGGTGAAAGTGAAGATTCGTGCACCGTAAAAGGTTCATAAAAATCAAAGTGCTTTTTAAGCTCTTCTTTGGTAAAATGATCTTCAAAAAAGTAGAATCCTTGTAAGGTATCTGCCTGTTTGATATAGGGCGAACGCAAGATTCTATCCCAGCTCCAGTATTGATTAATGGGACGTTCACTCATTGCCAACTGATCCACAGGATTCAGTTCTTTGTCTAAAAAACCATCTTGCTGTAAAAAGACTTCATGTTCGTTGGAATATGGAAAATACATATGATCAGCCACCTCTTTCCATTGGTCAATCTCACCTTGAGTAAGTTTAGTTTCCTTAAAAATACGCGCATAATCTGAAGCGTATTCCTCTTTCACCTTATCTAGTTGCTCCACAGCATAGTCTATACACCATTTTGCAATGTAGTTGGTATACCAGTTATTGTTGACGTTGTTTTCGTATTCATTAGGACCTGTAACTCCTAAAATGACATATTTATTTTTGGACGTCGAAAAATTAGCGCGCTGTTGCCAAAAACGGGCAATACCGATGAGTACTTCCAGACCCTTTTCCGGAATATAACTATAATCCCCCGTAAAGCGATAATAATTGAAAATCGCGAATGCAATTGCGCCGTTACGGTGAATTTCTTCAAAGGTGATTTCCCATTCATTATGGCATTCTTCACCATTCATGGTTACCATGGGATATAACGCGGCACCATTAGAAAACCCAAGTTTTTCTGCATTTTCAATGGCTTTACCTAAATGTTGGTAACGATATGTTAAGAGATTTCTAGCCACGCCCTGATCTTTGGTCGCCATGTAAAAGGGAATACAATATGCTTCAGTATCCCAATAAGTACTTCCGCCGTATTTTTCGCCTGTAAATCCTTTAGGACCTATGTTCAAACTGGCATCTGTCCCCAAATAGGTTTGATTAAGCTGAAAAATATTGAATCGTATGGCCTGTTGTGCTTTTACATCACCGTCAATGGTTATGTCACCCATTTTCCAGATCTCAGCCCACGCCTGCTTTTGCTCTGCTAATAATTGATCAAATCCTTTTGTGGTAACCTCTTTTAGGACCGCTTTCGCAGAAGTCACTAATTGATCCTTATCGTGGTTGCGATCTACCGTATATCCTCCAAACTTTTGTACTGCTAGGGTTTCTCCCTTTTTCGCTTGCGCGGAATACGAAAACCGAACACTTTTATCATCTTTTGTAACGCTAGGTTCACCTGAAGCTTTTTCACCATCCTTTATGAATTGAGTTTCCATAAAGGTACAGGTCGAAAAGAAGGTTTTCATGGTATGCGCTTCTATAAATGCCTGAGAACCTTTAGCGTTAACCGATGTTACCTGCCAAAACTGATCATCCCAGTTAGAATCTTCATTGGTGATGCCTGCATCCAGATAAGGTTCAAATCTGATTTCGGCCTCTTGGTTTACGGGAGTAATCTTATAATCGATCGCACCTACTTGATCTGTAGATAAACTTAAGAATCGGGTGACTTCTACCGCTATCTTAACTGAATTTTGTAAAGTTGCAGTAAAGCTACGCGTATACCAACCCTCTTTCATGTTCAATTCACGCTTAAAATCTTCAATAGATGTGCAACGGTATAAATCCAACTGCTCATTATTGATCCATACGTCTATCCCAATCCAATTAGGAGCATTGAGTACTTTTGCGAAATATTCAGGATAACCATTTTTCCACCAGCCTACACGGGTTTTATCGGGATAGTAAACTCCGGCAATATAACTCCCCTGAAAGGTTGGCCCTGTATATAATTCTTCAAAATTAGCGCGTTGGCCCATCGCTCCATTGCCCAGTGCAAAGAGACTTTCAGATGATTTTACGCGTGTAGTATCAAATCCTTCTTCTATGATCGACCATTCATTTGGTATGATATAATCCTGATTCATTGATTTATTCTTTTATTCGGTACGTTGAAATATTTTATTCTCTATTAAAAATTTTACTTACTGTGGCGCTTCGACAAGCTCAGCGACCATTCGACAAGCTCAGCGACGATCTAATACATTTAGCAACTGGCACTTACTTGCGGATTAGTTCCTGTAAAAAATCTTTAGAAAGTTCTGTGAAATCTCTAAAAATATGATCTGCCTCATGTAATACATACTTATCTCCTATGCCAATACTTACCATTCCGGCAATATTTGCCGCTTGTACTCCGGCGACAGAATCTTCAAACACAATGCAGTCTTCGGGCTTTATGTCGAGTGCTTTTGCACCAATGAGGAAAACTTCCGGATCTGGTTTAGCTTTAGACACATCTGTACCATCCACAATAGCATCAAATTGATCTGTCAAATCTACTTTTTCTAAAATTCTACGGGCATTTTTACTGGCTGAGCCTAACGCTATGGCTTGGTTTTGCTCTTTTAAATACTCCAGCGTTTCAGCCACCTTAGGCAAAAGCTCATCTTCATCCATGCGATCTACGTGAGCCAGATATTCTTCATTTTTATGCGCCATAAGGCGGTCAAATTCTTCTTGAGAAATGCTTTTGTTTCCCCAGTCAAGAATTTTCTCTAAGGATCGTACTCTGCTAACTCCTTTGAGTTGCTCATTTTCTTCTTCGGTAAAATCAATCCCGAGTGAGTTTGCCAGGTTTCTCCACGCTAAAAAGTGATATTTGGCCGTATCAACAATCACCCCATCCAGATCGAATATAAATCCTTTACGCTTATTCATTAATATTAATTTTTCTGTTGGTAGACACCCCTAAAGTTAAGAATCCTGCCAAGATCATTGCACATCCTCCTACAATCAATGCATATACAGGTTCATTATTAAATAATTCTTTGACCAAGAAGCCCAAAATTGTGGCTGCTACAATCTGCGGGATAACGATAAAGAAATTAAATACCCCCATATAATATCCCATTTTTGAGGCCGGCAGTGATCCCGAAAGCATTGCATAAGGGATAGATAAAATACTCGCCCATGCAATTCCTACCCCTACCATAGAAAGTAGTAAACCTACTTTATCTCCAAGAAAATAAATAGAGATAAGACCTACACCTCCAAAACTTAGGGCAAGTAAATGAGTTACTTTATTACTAGTTCTTCTAGCTAATACCGGTAATAAAAATGCTACCGCGGCGGCCACACCATTATATACCGTAAACATTACGGTAACCCAGTCAGCAGCATCATTATAAGCTTCGGTGGTGGTGTCTGTCTCACCAAACACATGACCTGTAACGGCTTGCGTGGTATATATCCACATGGAGAAGAGGGCAAACCATGAAAAGAACTGCACCCAAGCTAATTGTTTCATGGTTTTAGGCATATTTAGCAAATCCGTCACAATAATGGTAAAGCCGTTTTTAATCTGCTGATTTCTAAGAATTGCAGCCAGAAGAAAAAGCATTCCAAAAATGACTAACCCAACAAATAGGATATATAATTCTTTTGTAAGATTATTTGAATAGATAAGATATGTTATGATACCTCCAAGAATGATCATACCAATACCGTAGACCTGTTGTTTTTTAATACTCTTTTTTCTATTCGCTTCTTCTATACGTCCATCTGTAGCGGCCTCGTCTAGCTTTTCGGCTGCTTCAAAAGCCGCAAGCTCTTCAGGAGAATATTCTTTAGAAGAAAATACGGTCCATAGTACAGCTAGGAGAAATACAATTCCGCCAACATAAAATGACCATTTTACTGAAGGCGGTATAATACCTTCTGGAGCAGTATTGCTCAATCCAATATAGTTGGTAAATATATAAGGCAGCAAGGATCCTGCCACCGCCCCGATGCCGATAAAAAAACTCTGCATAGCAAAACCCAGAGTACGCTGACGTTCCGGTAGATTATCTCCTACAAAAGCCCTAAAAGGTTCCATTGAGATATTGATGGATGCATCCATGAGCCAGAGTGTACCGGCGGCAACCCAAAGTGAAGGTGAGTTAGGCATGATAAACAGTGCAATGGAAGAAAGAATTGCCCCTACCAAGAAATAGGGTTTGCGACGACCTAGTTTTGTCCAGGTACGATCGCTCATATACCCAATGATAGGTTGAATGATCAATCCCGTGACTGGTGCCGCAATCCAAAGGATAGGTATATCCTCTACATCTGCCCCTAAGGTTTCGAAAATTCTGGAAGTGTTTGCATTCTGTAGTGCAAATCCGAACTGTATTCCCAGAAATCCGAAACTCATGTTCCAGATTTGCCAGAAACTTAATTGTTTTTTTTGCATATCGTATCATTAATACGATAAGCCATTATGACTTATCACTTGAGGGAAGTAAGCTTACGTCAATAATTTGAAGGGTAAATATAGAATATTTTATTTATTTAGTAGCTTCACTATTCGTCTAGCACTAAAATTTTAACCTAAATCGTTTGCGGAACTAGTTTTTTAGTTTAAGGTTACTACTACTAATTACTGGCTACTGGCTATTGACTATTGGCTATTGGCTAATAACTCATACCTACCGTGTTGATTCGCGTTTAACCAGATTAGTTTTGATTTCAATGGTTTGGTACTGCTCCTCTTCTTCGGTTTCAGGTTTTTCAAGCTTGTCGATGATAAGTTTAGCGGCTTGTCGGCCCATTTCGGTACCCGGTTGGTTTACTGTAGTAAGCTTAGGGATAAAATTTTTGGAGATCACTCCGTCAGTAAAGCCAATCACAGAAACATCTTCCGGAATTTCTTTTTCAGTCTTTCGCAACGCTGAAATTGCCTGTACAGCATATTCTTCATTCACGGCAAATATTCCGTCAAAATCTTCCGTTTTGACAAATTCTTTAATCAATTCTTCAGAATTTGAATCATCTTCTATCTTTAAAATGTATTTTTCATGAATAGGCATTCTATTTTTGTTTAACGCTTCAGTATATCCCTGTGTGCGTAATTTTCCGACATTAATATAATCAGGAGTAGTGATTAAGCCAACTTTTTTACATCCTGTATCCAATAGATGTTGTACTGCTTTAGTCGCTCCTTCTACATCATCAATCACCACTTTATCGCATTTAATTTGATCTACAACGCGATCAAACATTACCACAGGCATTCCCTGATTAATCACCTCATTAATATGGTGATAATCTTCTTTAAGCATAGTTTCTTTTGAGATCGATAGGATAAACCCGTCAATACTCCCATTTGCCAACATCTCCATGTTGATCACCTCTTTATCAAACGAGTTATTAGACAGACAAACCATCACGTGATAGCCCTTTTCATTGGCATATTCTTCAATACCGCGTATAACTGTAGTGAAAAAATGATGCACAATTTCTGGAACAATAAGACCGATGGTTTTTGTTTTTCTATTCTTGAGGCTTAACGCAATGTTGTTTGGTTTGTAATTATAGAGCTTGGCAAAGGCCTTTACTTTTTGCTTGGTATCTTCACTAATTTCCGCACTATCTCTAAGCGCTTTTGAAACAGTAGAGATAGACACATCTAATTCTCGCGCAATTTGTTTGAGGGTAAGTTTTGGTCTCATAAAAAATTGAATGTCATTGTCAAATTGTGAATCAAAGATAATTTTATTTGCGGATACATTAATTAAACAGATGTTAAGCGCAAAATTGTTAAAACAAAGAAAGTTTTCCACACGAAAACGTTTGCGTCGTAGTTTTGCGTAAGTTAAACTTTTAGGAACCTAAAATTTACATATTTTTAACGTCGGGAAGTAAGTTTTTAAGTTCTATTTAACTAAACCATAATTCATATTATATGAAATCACTATTTAAAAGTTCGCTCTTTATCTTTATGATGATACCGGCGTACTTTTTTGCGCAAACTACAGTAACCGGAACGGTGACTGAAGAAGGATCTAATATGCCAATACCTGGCGTTAATGTAATTATTAAAGATTCTACCACAGGTACCACAACAGATTTTGATGGTAATTATTCGTTAGATAATGTCAATCAAGGTGATGTTCTTGTATTTTCTTATGTAGGTTACTTAACTAGGGAAATTGCTTTTACAGGACAAACTTCGATTAATGTTGCGCTACCATTAGACGCAGCTGTGTTAGACGAAGTTGTGCTTGTTGGTTATGGGTCTACTACAAAAAAAGATTTAACAGGTTCTGTTACTTCAATAACCACTGAGGATTTCAACGAAGGAAACATCGTAACCGCTGAAAATCTTCTTGCAGGTAGAGCTGCTGGTGTACAAATTATTACAGATGGAGCACCGGGGGGTGGAGCAAATATTCAAATTAGGGGTGCCACTTCCTTAAATGCGGGTAGTGCTCCTTTAATAGTTGTAGATGGATTACCTCTTCAGGGTGGAACTGCGGATGGATCACGATCATTTTTATCGACGCTTAATCCTAATGATATCAAATCATTTAACATTTTAAAAGATGCTTCGGCAACAGCAATATATGGCAATAGGGCATCAGGTGGAGTGATTATCATTGAGACTAAAAAGGGTACGTCTACTCTAAATGCGACTTTTGATCAACTTTATAATGTAAATGTTCTACCTAATCTTATAGAAAATTTTTCTGCCAGTGAGTACAGAAATATAATTTCTGATCGTTTCCCTGAGCGACTTAGTGAATTAGGAGAATTTAATACGGATTGGCAGAGAGCGATATACCAGCAAAAACTTGGATCTATAACTAATGCTTCTGTTAGTGGATCTATCGCGAACATACTGCCGGCAAGGCTATCCATGAATTTAACAAATCAACCTGGTGCTAGAAAGACCTCAGAATTTCAGAGGTATACATCTTCTTTAGCTCTAAATCCTACTTTTTTTGATGGTAACTTACGATTTGACCTAAATGCAAATTATGCTATTGAAGAAAATAGATTTGCAGATGCTGTTGAACGAGGATCACTCACGTTTGACCCAACGCAACCTATATTCGCTGATGGGTTAAATGTTGGAGCTGGATTTTTCGAATATACAAATCCAGATGGCACATTAGCAGCTGCTAATGCTCCAAAAAACCCATTAGCCTTACTAGATTTACGCAACAACCGTAGTAACGTAAAACGTTTATTTGGTAATCTCAAAACCACGGTCAAATTTCCTTGGGTTGAAGGTTTAAGTGCAACGCTTAACTTAGGTTTTGATGAAACAAGAACGAGAGGGACGAATGAATTAGATAGAAGATCTGCGGCAGGAGTGCGTTTGGAAATTGATGGCCAAGAGACTCTTGTTGGCTCTAAAACAGATTATGCTGATTATCGAAGAAACAGGAACCTAAACGCTACATTAAATTATAAAACGGGAGAGGATTTTACCGTTGATTTAACAGCAGGTTATGATTGGCAACGTTTTGATCGGAGCGGGTTTAATTCTGGAGAACAGAGGGATTTGGATACTGATTTTGACAATTTTACAGAAGATGATGTTCAGTTACTTGGATTTTTAGGTAGAGCAAATTTTGGCTACTTGGGTAAATATTTAGTTACTTTAAATTATCGCTATGACGGTACTTCACGATTTAGTGAAGACAATCGTTGGGATGGATTTGCAGGTGGTTCTCTTGCATGGAATATAGCAGAAGAAGAGTTTTTAAAAGACAATAGCACGCTAAGCCTTTTAAAACTTAGATTGGGATACGGTGAAACTGGAAATCAAGCTATAAACGCGGGGACGTTATTCTTAAATAGATACCGCTTTAGCCAAGGAACGTCTCAATACATTTTTGGTGGAGAAACATTTCCGGTAGCTGTACCTTTAGTGTTTAACCCTGATATTAGATGGGAGAAACAGACCGAATACAACATTGGTTTAGACTATGGCCTTTTTGCTGACAGAATAATCGGTTCATTTGATATTTTTCAACGTAATACCACAGATCTAATCGTTTTTTCTCAACTAGAAGAGGGTAATAATTTCTCAAATCGTGTTGATCGAAATGTAGGTGAATTAGAGACTAGAGGATTTGAAGCTAATGTAGATATAGCATTAGTTCAAAAATCTGATTTTAACTGGAATGTAAATTATAACTTTACCTATCTGGATCAAGAGATCGTAGATTTAGATGGCGATATTTTTGAGGTTGGGGGTATTTCAGGAGGTACAGGATTAAATATTCAAGTACAGCAAGAGGGAGTATGGCCTAACTCATTTTTAGTATACAATCAGCTTTATGACGATAATGGAAATCCAATACAAGGTGCTTTTTCTGATTTAAATGGGGATGGAATTATTAATGCAGATGATAGATACGTATATCAAAATCCAAGCGCTAATGTTATTATGGGCTTTCAGTCTCAATTAAATTATAAAAATTTAGATTTTAGTTTTAACCTTAGGGCAAATTTAAATAATTACGTGTATAACAATGTAGAAAGCGATCTTGCAGAATATAGAGCTCTATTAAATAACAATTTCTTAGGGAACATACCTACCAGTGTACTCAATAGTAATTTTGAATCTACTGATGGAAATCAAATCTTTTCAGATTATTACGTTCGCAATGCCTCATTTTTGAGAATGGATAATGTCACTTTAGGATACACATTTGACATTAGTGAAAAAAGAAATAGTAAAATGAGATTATCGACAGGGGTGCAAAATGTTTTTGTTCTAACAGATTACAATGGTTTAGATCCTGAAATTTCTGGAGGTATTGATAATACAATTTATCCTAGAGCCAGAACCTACTTATTTGGCATACGTTATACTTATTAAAATGATGAACATGAAAAAAATGAGTTTTTATTTTAGATTAATATTATCAACTATAATGCTAGCCGCAACGGTTAGCTGCGTTGATGATTTAGATGTTGAACCACAGGATGACCAAAATGTTTTAGCCGATGAACTGTTTCAGGATATTGAAGGATATCAAGCACTTATTGGAGCAGCATATGCCAATCTAGCATTAACAGGACCTGATGGACCTGAGTCATCTAATATCGCAAACATTGATGCGGGAACAAGCCAATACGGTAGGGCGTTAATGAATTTACAAACATTTAGTACAGATGAAGCAGTATGGACATATGAAAATGATCCTGGAATTGGAGATATTCAACGTTCCATCTGGTCTTCAAATAATGTAATTTCTGCTGGTGCTTATGCCCGTATTCGTTACATGATTTCTGTTACAAATAATTTTCTAGCGCAATCTACTCCAGACTTAATATCATCAAGAGGATTTAATAGTGAAGAAACTGCATTAATAAATCAATATGCTGCCGAGGCAAGACTATTAAGAGCAATGGCATATTATCACATGACTGATCTATTTGGTAAGGCTCCTTTACTTTTAGAGAACGATCCACCCATTGGATATGAAGCGCCAGAGCTTGATCGTGTAGAGCTATTTAATTTTGTCGAAGGAGAATTACTCGATATAGAAGAGGAACTTGAAGAACCCAGAGGTTTTGTAGGAGTAGATTATGGCCGTGCAGATCGTGCGGTAGCATGGATGATTTTGTCAAAGCTATATTTAAATGCCGAAGTATATACTGGTCAGGGTCGTTATGCTGACGCATTAACTTACATTAATAAAATTCTTAATGAAGGTGGCTATAGCTTGGCCAATGAGTATAAAAATTTATTTAGAGGTGACAACGATGTAAACGAAGCAAATAGCGAGATCATCTTTGCTATCATTTCTGATGGTATTACTGTTCAAAACTTTGGACCTACTACTGTGATGACAAACGGTGCCGTGGGAAGTTTAGAACAAAATGGTGCCAATTTGGGGGTAACCGAAGCTGGTTGGGGTGGTGCCATAAGAGTGTCTCCTCAGTTCGCTGATAAAATGTTACCTTCTGATGATCGAAACACTCTTATAACAGACGGTAGATCAGCAAACATTACGAATATAACGGATCCAGCTACAGGTTTTATTTTAGAAAAATATTCAAACTTAACTGCTGATGGTGAATCTGGTAGCGATTTGACATTTAGTGACGTAGATTTTCCCATGTTTCGACTTGGTGATGTATACTTAATGTATGCCGAAGCTGTTTTGAGAGACGGCGGAGGTGATCAAGCAACTGCCCTAGATTACATAAATCAGCTAAGAATCAGAGCTAACGCTCCTCAAATAAATTCAGGTGATTTAACATTAGATTTTATAATTGATGAACGTGCAAGAGAGCTGTATTGGGAATTGCATAGACGCCAAGATCTAATTCGTTTTAGTTTATTTACTGGTGGCGTATACAACTGGGCACTTAAAGGAAATTCATTGATCAATGGTACGGGGATAGCGAGTTTTAGAGATCTCTATCCAATACCTGCTAATGTGGTGCAATCAAATGACAACTTAACTCAGAACGAAGGTTATTAATAAATAAAAAAAAGCAATGAAAAAAATTCTTTATTTCTTCTTCCTATCCTTACTAATAGGATTTAACTCTTCTTGTGAGGGTGATCGCGAAGAATTATCAGTTCAAGTACAGGGTCAACCCGTGCTTTTTGATGTAGATGTCGATGTGTTAGTCTTGGATTCAAACAATTTGAATAATCCGGCGCTTACGCTTCAGTGGGACAAAGCTGACTATGGAGTTCAAACTGCTGTACAATATGATGTTGAACTATCTAATTCTGCAGATTTTGAAATGAATACATTGGGTGCAACTACTTCAGCCACTACAATAACTTGGTCTGTTAGAGAGCTTAATAATGTTTTGGGGAATATTAATGTGACACCTTTTGAAGAAAATGAAATCTTTTTTAGAATAAGATCAGTTGTTGGTAATGATGATTCATTACCAGCATTTTCAGAAGTAATCTCAGTTACAATTGTGCCTTACTACACTTTTCCTTTCTTAGACATTTTTCTTGTAGGTAATGCATGTGTATCTGATTGGAATAATGATAATAATAATCCCCCGCTTCTAAGATCACCTGGTAACCCTAACGCTTACAGTTATACAGGATTTTTTAATGGTGATCCCAATCAATTTAAAATTCTGGAAACAAGAGGTCAATGGCAACCTCAATGGGGTGATACTGATACTCCCGGAGAGCTTGCTGTAAATCGAGGTGATTCTGATGATCCAGGCGAATTTGATTTACCCGGAGACGCAGGATACTATGTTTTTAATTGTGAACTAATGGGCAATACTGGAACCTTTACAATAAATGCATTTGAAGGTGATCTTATCACACCTCCATCAATAATAAATATATCTGGAAGTGCTACAGATGAGGCGCAATCACTTGAGTTGACGCAAAGGGACGCGGGATTTGATCCTTATGTTTGGACATCTGGACCTATAAGATTAATTCCCGGTGAATTAAATTTCATTATAGACGGTAATTCACTAGGTGGAGATACAGAATTTAGTGGTACAGCAAGTGCAGATTCTCCAGCAATACCCGTTGTAGTTATTGACGATTACGAAGTGTGGTATTATGCTTTGACTAATGAATATCATTTAATTCCTTTGACATATACTAATTAGAATTGTTATGAAAAAATATCTGTATTTACTTACTATATTGAGTCTACTTGTTATTGTAGGCTGTGAAGAAGAAGCAACGCCAGAATTTGAAGAAGATCAACAAGTTTTCGTAATCAATGATGCTGGATTATCAAGCGTTGGTTTAAACTTTAGTATTCCTCAAAATCCTGCTTTTACATTGACGTGGCAGGACAATTTGACCGGAAGCTCTAGTTATGATGTGGAGTTTGCCTTAACGGAAGATTTCGAAGAAACAGCCACCTTAAGAACTACAGCTGAACAATCATTCACAATTTCAGTAGCCGAATTGAATAGCTTTCTATTAGATCAAGGCGCAGTACCATTTCAGTCATTTCCATTTTTTTTAAGAATTGTAGCCGAAAATGACATAACAACAGAGAATATTCAATATTCTGCCATCACTTATGTAGATGGAGTTAATCCGCAATTCACTTCAATCTCAAATGATACAGAATTAACTTTAGTAGAGGATCTAGCTGAAGAAGATGTGGCAACTGTAACGTGGTCTGATTTTGATAATGAAGCCTCTGTTGTAAATGTTGATTATGTACTTGAAGCTGCCTTTGCCGGGACAGACTTTGAAACTGTTTTGGTAGCAGGAACTACAACAAGTGACGCAGATGGAGATGAGGATGATGATATTGAAAATCAAATTACTTGGACCCATGAAGAAGTCAACAATTTAGCCAATGCACTAGGAGTAACTCTAGGTGAAACAACCATGGTTGATTTACGTATTAAATCTTCGTTGATCAGTAATAATGCAGAACTCGTTCGATATAGCGATCCTGTAACGATCACAGTAAATACCTATGAGCCTACTCCGGCAGGTGAAGGACCTTATCTGTTCTTAGTTGGTGCTGCAACAGCACCGGGTTGGGATAACAACAATAACAATCCCCCTGTATTTAGAAATGCAGATGATTCATTCTCATATACCTATACGGGCTATTTTGAAGCAGATGCCTTCAAAATGCTTGAGGAACGCGGTCAATGGCAGCCCCAATGGGGAACCAACGATGGTTCAACGTTAGCCGTAAACCCCGGTGATACTAGTGATCCAGATGTATTCTCAGTAGCCACCGCTGGATATAAAACATTTCAAGTAGATATCGTTGGAGATTCCGGAACATTTTCTATCACTGACTTTGATGCATCCGGTTCACCAGACTACACTTCTCCAGGAATTGGTCTTATTGGAAGTTCAACACCCAATGGCTGGGATGATGATACACCTATGACACAAAGTACATTTGACAGCCATTTATGGTATATAACGGATGTAGTTTTAGTAGATGGAGAAGCGAAATTTAGAACCGTAGGCAACTGGGATATAAACTGGGGTGCAGATACTTCGTTCTATGGACAAGGAACTCAAAATGGATCTAATATTCCGGTTACGGCTGGAACATATGACGTTTGGTTTAACGATCTGGATGGTCGATACGTATTTATTTTAATTGATTAATGCTATAACGTTTCAAAAAAGCCTGTGAATTCACAGGCTTTTTTTATCATAACACTTAAATCATGAAGAAGATTATTTTCTTATTTAGTATACTTTTTACTTCCACTTCAATAGCTCAGGGAGTACTTACAATTGATCCACCCACATTTAATGAAGATCAAGAAATCACCATCACCTTCTCCGGAATCGATGTTCCTGCAGATTGGGGAGTTAACGATGTTTACTTATGGGCCTGGTATTTTGACCTGGATGATAATTTCGTGGGCAACTCTCCGGTAACCGGAAATGACTTTGGTAATTCACCACCAGCAGCACAATTTACAGATAACGGTGACGGAACGTATTCATACACCCTTACTCCTACCGCATTCTATAATGATACCGGAATAGGGAGAATAGGGCTGATTGCTAAATCTCAAAATGGAAGCAATCAAACCAACGATTTCTTATTTGAGGTAGGGGTTTTCCAGCTCAATCTAATCAGCCCGGTTGAGGATATTACCCTGGTTCAAAATGGTACATTATACAATATCGCTGCAAATGTACAAGGTGCAACGGCAGACTTTGAGCTACTGGCAGATGGATCTCCCATCAATGCAGTAAGCAACGTAAGCAATTATTCATTTGATTTTACAGTTACGCAAACGACTGATTTCGTCCTTTCGGCAACAAGTACAGATACGGGTGAAACACTTACTGAAGAATTTACCCTGCTTGTTATTGACCAACCTCAGATTCTTCCGGTTCCGGCGGGAGCGAATGACGGCGCCAATATTGACTTTCCAAATGACGATGATCTAACTTTAGTGCTTTATGGAAAAGATAAAGACTTTGTTCATTTAATTAGTGAGCTCTCTAACTGGGAGATTGACAATAATTACTTGCTGAACTTTGACCCTGCGCTCGACAAACATTGGATTACAATCAGCAACGTAACTCAGGATAATTTTTTATATCAATATTTAGTTGATGCACAAATCAGAGTGGCGGACCCCTACTCTACATTGATTTTAGATGAGTTTAACGATCCGTTTATTAGTAATGCAACATTCCCAAATATCCCAGACTACCCAGATGACCTCACCGATAATCCTGTTTCATGGGTGAGAACCAACCAAACCGACTATAATTGGCAAAATGACAACGTAAATCTTCCTGCTAAAGAAGATCTTATAATTTATGAGGTTTTGCTAAGAGATTTTGACGATAACCATAATTTTGACGATGTTGTTAATCGTTTGGATTACTTAGAAAATCTAGGCGTAAATGCCATTGAGTTAATGCCGGTCAATGAATTTGACGGTAATTTAAGTTGGGGATATAACCCAGCATTTCACAATGCGCTAGATAAGTATTACGGTACGCCAGAAGATTTTAAGAATCTTGTGGATGAGTGCCATGCCAGAGGGATCGCAGTGATCGTTGACGTAGTGTACAACCAAGGAACAGGTCAACATCCCTTCTATCGTATGTACAACACCGATAATGGTGGTACCGGCGGACAGGCAACAGCCGATAGCCCGTTCTTTAATCCCAGCGCCACGCATGCATATAATGTTTTTAATGACTTTGATCACAGTAGTGCAGCAACGCAAGAATACGTAGAGCAAACCTTACAATACTGGCTGAATGAATTTCATTTAGATGGCTTTAGATTTGATCTTACTAAAGGATTTACACAAAACTGTACTGGCGGTGATGAAGGATGTACCAATGGGTATCAGGCAGATCGTGTAGCGGTTTTAAAAGAATATGCTGATGCGGTTTGGGAAGCTAACGATGATGCTTACGTTATTTTTGAGCATCTGGGAAGCGGCGGATCGCGCCAGGAAGAAATTGAATGGAGTAATTATCGTCTCAATGAAGGTAAGGGAATAATGTTTTGGGATAAACACACTTTTGCTTATAATGAAGCAACCATGGGGTACTCCAATGCAAACTTTAATGGGATTTCATGGCAAAATATTGGCTTAGATGCACCACGCAATGTTGGCTATATGGAAAGTCATGATGAAGAGCGTCTGATGTATAAAAATTTGGCGTTTGGTAATTCCAGTGGTGGATATGACGTGACAGAGCTTCCTATTGCATTAGAACGCATGAAGGCAGCCGGAGCTTTCTTCCTTACCGTGCCTGGTCCAAAAATGATATGGCAGTTTGGCGAATTAGGATATGACACCAGTATATTTACCTGTCCAGACGGTACAATTCCCCAACCTTATGGTAATGACAGCTGTAAACTAGCCGATAAGCCCGATGGCTGGGATTTCTTAAACGAGGCAGATCGCGTTGAAGTATATGATTTATGGTCTACCCTTATTGGATTTAAGCAAAGCTTACCCATTTTCAAAACTGATAACTTTACGATTGAATCTCAGACAACAGATGGATTAAAACGTATCTATCTTACAGATGATGATGCCACCGGAAATGAGATTCGGCATGTAGTCATCCTAGGTAATTTTAGTGTTACGACTAAAGATATCACGCCAGATTTTCCTGAAACCGGTGAATGGTTCAACATGTTGACCAATGCATCTGTCAATGTGGTAAACACCTCCACTCCAATCACATTAGCGCCCGGTGAATTTTTAATGTATTCTAGTGAAGATCGCCAATTAAGCGTTCAGGATGTGACCTTGCAAACCATTAGTATGTATCCTAACCCAAGTAATGGCGGCATTAGCTTTAGTAATGATATTGATGGATTACACATCTATGATGTAAGTGGTAAACAAGTCTTCGCTCAAGGCGGAAAGATTGTCGCACGCACTACCATTGAGCACCAATTAAGCAGCGGAATTTATTTTGTACAGCTGCAAAAAGGGGCTTTACAACAAACCCTGAAGCTTATTGTGAAGTAAGCTTATTTTCTAAAACCCTGAAGCCGAAGCAGTCTCACTGTTTCGGCTTTTTTATGGGAATTAAATAAGACTCTGATTTATGGTCTAAATAGTTGAGTCTTCTTTGTTATTTTTATGTTATGAAACGTCCCTATCAAATTTTAGACATAGACCAGAACTACTAGATGATACTGAAGTCAGTGAACTTATCAGGGAGTATGACCAGGTATGTGACCAATTTATCGAATTGGAACAACAGCAAGAAGCCAGTAAAGAAGATTTACTTAAGATTTTAGTTAGAGAAATATAAGAAAGTATATCGCATCAAATCAAATGTGATCGGGAAAATGAACGTTTTAAGCTTAATGACCTCATGGATTTTAAACAAGGAATGTTGGATTTGCAACATCATATACGCGAATACCTGCGTAATAATCGGCTTTGGCTTTTATAAATACAAGACCCACAATTAAATTTAGCTACTCAACAAAAACCTGAGTAAGAGTGATAAACTCTATTTCAATACATCAAACGTAATGCTGGAATCGTGAAATACGCTATGCGTTTGCGCTTTGAAATCCTCTGCTTTTGCCTTAAAAATGTTCGGCACATAGGTCTGCGGATTTAAATCAATCAACGGGAACCACGTACTTTGCACCTGCACCTGAATCTTATGTCCTTTTTTAAACGTATGATGTATATCCTGCAAGGTGATATCCACATCGGTTTTTTCATTGGGTACAAACGGATCTGGCGTGTCGTCAAAGCCGTTTCTAAATCTACCTCTAAGCACTTCACTTCGAACCATCATGTGGTAATTACTCATTTTTAAGTAGTCCTGAGTTTCTTCAAAATCTTCAGCATCTGGCGGATAGACATCAATCACCTTTACAATCCAATCTGCCGCAGTACCTGTCGTAGCAACATTTAACTGAGCCAAAATATCTCCCGCCATGGTGATGTCGTCCCTAAGCACATCTGTTTCATACACCAGCACATCTGGTCGTCTTGCAGCAAAGCGTTGATCATCGGTCATGTATTTTCGGGGAGTGAAGACCATTTTAATATCTTCGGTATAGGGAACAGGCTTATTGGGATCGCTAACAAATGTTTCAACTGCGTTATCTTCTTGCGAATTTTGTAGCTCCTCATCATCACCAAGATAATAGGACATCTTTTTAGTGTTTTTTGGAGGCCATTCCGCGTAGCGCTTCCACTCCATCGTACCTGTATCGTACATCGTAGCTTCACTTAGGTTAGCCTCTCCGCCTTTTAAAAATTTATTGAAGAATCTGGTTTCTATATCCCGTTGAAAATCCCGACTTAGGTGATCTCCAAAATATACATTCCCGATAGCCTGTCGCTCCTTAGTTCTCGCCCAGTCTCCATGACTCCACGGACCAAAAACCAGCGTGTTGTAGGTATCGCTATTTTGCTCAATAGCTTTATAGGTTTCAAATGGACCGTATAAATCTTCGGCATCAAATAAACCACCTACCACCATCACGGCAGGTTTGATGTCTTTTAAATGCTGAATAATTCCCCTACTCCGCCAAAATTCATCATAGTTGGGATGATCTTTTAATTGCTGCCAGAATACATTATCTTCTTTATAGTATTGATCCAAATTAGATAACGGACCGGCATTTTTAAAGAATTGATACTGATCTTTGGTATTTAGCTCTGGAAATTTATACCAGCTGGTATCGCTAGGGGTATTTTTTTCATATCCAAATACGGCAGTAGCTCTCCAGTAACTTAGTAAATACGCTCCATTATGATGAAAATCATCAAAATAAAAGTCTCCAATACAGGCTTGGGGCGATACTGCTTTTAGCGCAGGGTGACTGTCTAGCAAAGAATAGGTTGCATAAAAGCCGGGATATGAAATCCCCCAGGTGCCTACATTACCGTTATTGTTTTTTACATTTTTTACCAGCCAATCAATCGTGTCATACGTATCGCTAGCCTCATCGGTTTGTTTGCGTTTTTTATTGGGAATGTAGGCACGCATATTATCATACACACCTTCACTCATCCAACGCCCACGAACGTCTTGATACACGATGATATTACCTTCCTTCATCATAAATTCATTGGGACCGATCTTAGATCTAAATTTATCTTCACCGTAGGGACGTAAACTATATGGGGTACGCTGCAACAAGATAGGATACTCTTTTGAGGTGTCCTTAGGCGAGTAGATGGTCGTATATAACCTTATACCATCACGCATTTTAATATAGGTCTCTTGTTTGTTGTAATGATCCTGGACGTTATAGTCAGCTTGCTGGGCAGCAAGCGTGATTGAATATGTAATCGCAAGGACAAAAAGAAGGTAAGATTTCATAAAAAGTGTTTGAGGTTAAAAGTAATGAAAAACCCTACTCTATTAAAAAGTAGGGTTTAAAACTTAGTATATTATTAATCTAATTTATTACAATCTTTTGTACCCGACTTCCAAAGGGTGTCTCTAATAAAACAAAATACAATCCTGATGCCAGATTTAGCGTATAGCTCTCTTCAAATAGCGTGTTTTGAGCTATAGTTCGATGGTCATAAATCGTATTATCGGCCATCCCAAAGATTTTTAGACTTATTGGCAATTCCTCATTCAAGGTTACTTCAACCGTAAAATTACCAAAGGACGGATTGGGGTAAATAATATAAGACGTAATCAAGGATTGTCCGTCGTTCTGATCACTACCAAAATTTTCTGGATCGACTACCAATACTGTTTTTTGGATGGTATCCTGACATTCTCCCTTCCCTACTGTAAGCGAAAGAGTGTATTCTCCAGGTACTAAAAATAGAATAGACGCATATCCATCATAAGATTCAATAATTTGAGCTTCGGCCGGTAAGGACCATTCTGACCATTCCATGGACTGATCAGAAACATTGACGAGCACAAATTCTTCATTGGTAAATACTTGGGTTGACACTAAGAAATCTGCAGCTACCACTTCTGCGCTTTCATTGATCGTAAGCGTATCTTCTATGATACAACCCTCTGTGGTCGTTACAGTAATCGTATACACCCCGGCATCGCTAAGTTCTACTTCTGCCTCATCACTGTAAAACCCATTGTCTGCTTCCCATTGATAATTCATTCCATTATCTATCGTAGCATCTAATGAAATGCTTTGTCCTTGACATAAGGTCACTTGATCTATCATGTCTAAGAATAGTTCTTCGGGATTTTCTACGGTGTACGCAGCGGTTAGCGCACAGCCTTTGTTATCTGTCACGACAAGCGTATAGTCTCCTGCTTCAAGATTTGTTGGATTCGCTGTGGTATCTCCGTTACTCCACGCATACGTATACGGCGGAGTTCCTCCAGACACCTCTACATTTATTTCACCATCATCACCTTCATAACACGTTGGAATACTAATTGTCTCTTCTACGGCTAGTGAAGGAGGCGGAATCAATTCAATCTCTTCAGTAATGGTACAACCATTGGCATCGGTAAGTATAAGCTGATAGGTTCCAGGAGTCACATCTACAAGATTTTCTAGGGTACTGCCATTGCTCCAGCTAAATGCATACGGCAACGTACCCCCAGATGCGGTCGTCGTAACGTCCCAGTCTTCTAAATCCCCACAATTTTCAAAATCTGCAGTGAGTGCTAGTGCTAGTGCCGTTGGTTCTGTTAATTCAATTGCCGGTGTTTGCACTGTATTGGCATTAGCATCTGTGACGATTACATAGTAGAATCCGGCACCCACGTTACTCAAAGTTTGGGTATTAGCGATAAACGCGCCGGTAGTGTTATCAAACCATTCATAGAGATAAGGATTTCCGTTTGTAAACGGGACTCCGCCGGTTGCTGCAACGGTTAAACTTCCGTTTTCATCTTGTGCGCATAAAATAATATTGACTACAGCTACATCTGCGCTTAGTGCTTCAGGTTCGCCAAGCGTAATTTCCTGAGCGTATTCACAGTCGTTTTGATCTGTAAGCAAAAGCGTATAAGTACCCGCAGAAATATTTGCAAGCAGGTTTGTAGTTTGGTTAATCACCCCATTTTCATCAAACCATGCGTACGTATAAGGCTGAGTTCCACCCTGCGGAATCACTTCTATACTCCCATTGGATAATCCGTTCCCGGTTGGTTGAGTCAGGATCACATCAGCCAGATTCAACTCTTCCGGGCTTTCCAGGGTTGCCGATAAGACGAGGATGTTTCCGTTTTCTTCATTAAAACACCCGTTGGTATCTGAAACTTGCACATCATATTCTCCCTCTACTAATCCTGTTACTGTTGTAGTATTAGCTTCCGCGAAAGCGATCCAGTCTCCATAATCGCCACTATTGAAGCGATAACGGTACTGGAACGTATTATTCCCACCCGTTGCATTGAGGCTTATCATTCCATCTTCGCTCATAAAACAGCTTGGATTTTCAAAGGAAATATTGGCGGATACCACAAGAGGTTGATCCACAAAAAATACGGCACTCTGCTCTTGGATACCTTCGGCATTACTCACAATAAGGTAATAGTTCCCGGTAGAAACGCCTGTGAAAATATTAGCCGTACTTAACAACGTATCATCAGCGGCATCGTACCAGGCGTAATTATTTCCGCCCACACCACCGGTGGTGATTGCCTCTAATATACCGTCGCTCCCTCCAAAACAGGTGATGGGTTGATTTAAAACGATATCCACTAAGAGTTCCCCCGGATTTGCCAGGTTATAGGTTTCGACCACCGTACAGCCCTCTGCATCTGTGATGGTGATGGTATAGATGCCTTCTTGGACGTTAAGTAATTCATCGGTGAGTTGAGATGTCCCTAAGGTTTGCTGGATAATATCTCCTCCCTCATTGGTCCATACATAGTCAAACGGTGGGGAACTGCCTTCTAGTTGAATTGAGATGCTCCCGTCGAACACTCCTTCATCAGAAGGTTGAACTAAACTTACCGCTGTAATATCAAACACCGCAGGTTGATTTACCGTAATCACTCCAGATGATACTGTACAGGTATTTGCATCGGTCACACTTACTTCATACTCTCCCGTGGTAATATTGCCTAATATGTTCGTGGTTGAACTTCCACCCTGCCAGGTATATATATAATCTCCGGTTCCTCCGGTTATAGTAAGTTCAATGCTCCCATCACTCCCGCCGTAACAACTTACGTCGGTCACATCAATTGCTGTGATGAGCAATTCATTTGGCTGAGTTAATTCTTGGGTGAGTGTCGCAGTGTTTCCATTGGCATCAGTTACCAGGATGGAATAAAATCCGGCTAGAACATCACCTGTACTTTCTTGAGAAGAAATTACTGTGCCCGCATTATCGGTCCATTCATAACTGTATGGACCTACTCCACCAACTCCCTGAGCAATTAATGCTCCTGTTTCACCAAAACAGTTTATGGGCTGAGTGGTAATGTCAATGGTTAGTGGTGCCGGCTCTGTTACTTCAAATTCGATAGGTCCCAGTATACAGCCATTCGCATCTGTAACGTTGAGAAAATACGTTCCCGCCAACAGATCAGTCACCTGATTTGCATCGGTCCCAACTGGATTGGAATCTGCATCGTTCCACACATAGGAATAATCGGGCGTTCCCCCATCAATTTCTACCGTAATACTACCGTCATTTAATCCGTTACCCGTAGTGTTTACGATGGTTTGTGAAGCAATGGAGATTGGATTATCCGGTTGAGTCAGGGTCACTTCAATTGAAGTTTCACACAAATTATTATCCCTTACGGTAAGGGTGTACGTACCGGCAATGAGATTACCAACGTCTTGACTATTTAAGCCATTGCTCCAAAAATAATCATAAGGAGCTGTTCCACCGGTTACTGAGACATCAATGGCACCATCATTCCCACCAAAACAAGAAATATTAGATTGAGCCCATGTTGCCTCTAATGCTTCGGGTTGAGTAAGTTCGTAGCTTAATGCCGCAACATTACCATTCGCATCGGTAACCGCTATTTGGTAAGTACCCGCACCTATACCAGATAAGATTAATCCTGTAGAAAGGACTGTAGCGTCTCCTTGCTCCGTCCACTCGTACTGATAAGGCTCAACACCACCGGTGACGGTCGCTTCAATCTCTCCCAGCTCATCCGTAAAGCAGGGAATAGATTCATTTTCTACTATACTTACTACATCCAGTAATTCTGGTTGGGTAACCGTGTAGGTAGCCGGCAAGGTACAGTTTGCAGCATCTGTGATCAGTAATTCGTACTCTCCAGCCGGGATGTTTTCTAACGTTGAGGAATCCCCCACTTCATTAAGATCGCTATCGAACCATTGATAGGTATACGCTGGTGTTCCTCCAGATACCTCAACGGCAATGCTCCCATTATTTGTTTCAAAACCGGTAAGGTTAGTAATGGTAAAAGAATCAATGGTAATAGGATCGTCTGGTTGTGTAATGTCTACCGGTCCAAGTGTCGTGCTACATCCATTGGCATCGGTTAAGATAAGGTTATAGGTTTCTGCAGGGAGGTTGGTAAGATCTTCGGTATCGTAGGTTACTCCGTTAAGATCACTCCATTCAAAGGTATAAGGCAAGGTTCCCCCGGCAACATCAATATTGATGGTCCCCGTAGATTCCCCAAAGCAGGATACCGCTTCCGCGGAAGCGAGACTAACGATAAGTTCATCTGGCTGGTAAAACGTATAATCGAAAAAGGCAACTGCTCCATTGGCATCGGTCACCTCAACACGATACTCCCCCGGTAAAAGATTTTCTATCACAGGTGTGGTGATCCCAAGAGCTACGGGATTACCCGAAACCAATTCAAACCATACGTATTGATAGGCTTCAACCCCACCCGTAGCAGTTGCTAACAGCGCCCCATTTGTATCGCCATTACACAAAAAAGGAACCTGTTCTGTAATCGTTACACTAAGCGGAAGAGGTTCGACAACGGTAAATGTTTGCGTCACAATACAGCCCGCATTGGTAGCCGAAACATCTGCATTTGCATCGCGGATTTCAACGGAATACTCGCCTGCGGTGAGGTTAGTTAAGTCCTGAGTTGTTTCACTAAAATCTAAATCTCCCGTTTTAGTCCACTGATAGGTATATCCCGGAGTTCCTCCTGAAACTTCAATGTCAATCGCTCCTGTATTTTGACCTGAAATAAGTACATCTGTAGTTGTGAATGAATCAATGACTACTGCTTGTGCAGGTTGCTCAATGAGTACTGTAGTCGTAATTGTATTAGGATTAGGATCCGTTTCAGTATCAGTTACCAATAGGGTATAATTTCCTGTATCAAGACCTGAGAGTGAAGCCGTATTTGCTGAAAAACCTGCATCATCATCTTTTGTCCACGAATAATTATAAGGAGGCAATCCCCCCGTCACAACAATATCTGCTGTACCATCTGCTCCTCCAAAACATAAAACATCTGTTGAAGAGGTACTTGATATTTCTAAAGGGTCATATAAAACATACGTTTCAGCTGCGGTACAACCATTAAAATCTGTGACAGTGACTTGATATTCTCCTGCCGAAAGGCCTATAAGATCTGGATCTGTATTGATGTTGATTCCCGTAGAAAGATTTACCCATTGATAGGTATAGGGTGAGACTCCACCATTTACTAGGATATCTATAGCACCATCAGCCGCTCCTGCGGTAGTAGGTTGTTGGAGTCCGGCATTTTCAAGATTAATAGTAATAGGAGCTGGGTAGGCAATAGGGAAAATTGTTATGCCTTCTACCTGCGCTAGTTGATCAGGACATGAATCGCCTGAAAAAACTGTAATCTCATATACTCCGGGAGACAAATCAGTAATTGATGCATTCGTACTGTAATCCACTCCATCCTTTTGCCAAACAAAGGTATATGCCTGTGCTCCGCCCGTTATATTTATAACGCTGAGAGAAGCATCATCTATCGCATTACAGGAAGGTTGATTTACTGTAACATCAAAGTTGATTGGGTCAACTTCATCAACAGTCAGGATATTCGATGTAATTCTAGTTCCTGATCCATTGTTATCAGTAACCTCTACTTTATAATTCGCAGGCGGTAATCCTGTTCTAGAAAAAGTTAGGGTTTGTGCTAAGTTGTCAGAAATACCATAATCAATCGTAAATATACCTGAACCCGGGAAAGTTTCAACTTTTAACTGATATACATAATTTTGTCCTATGATTCCTCCTTGTGCCTTAGCTGTGATGCTTCCATCATTAGCGTTTACACAGGTTTCATCCATTGCATCTGCGAACTCGAATTCAAATAAAGGGGGATCAGTTAAGGTAAATGTTGCGGTTTGATCACAAAGATTTTCATCGATGATGCTAAGAACATATATCCCGGCTCCAAGATCTGAAAAGGCAAGATTATAAACATCCCAGTTAGGATTGGGGTCTGACGTAATCGAGGTATTTGTCGTTGGCGTTATTGGGGCGCCATCTTTTGTTATACTATGAGTATATAGCGCTGAATTGCTGAACTGTGTTCCTCCCGTGATCGTTAGGCTAATAAATCCATCTGTAGTACCTGCAAAGCTTGGATCCTGTGTCGTTGCATTGATCGTAATTTCATCGGGTTGAGAAATCGTTATAGAAACAACTTTTGGATTAGGTCCGGGATTTCCTTGCGACCAACTCCACAAAGGCAGAAGGAGTAGTACTAATATAGGAATGAGTAATTCTTTTTTCATAGTCTTATCTTTAAATGAAATTCTTCATTTTAATTATTTTGTTGCTGGCAATCATTACTATCTTGAACCCTCATCTGATAGTTGGCAGCAGGTAAATTTTTAGAATAAGATATAATAGCGTCATATCTTATGCGATAAACTTCTGGTTTAAATGATATACTTACATTACTATTCCAATGTCCACTGTTTCCAAAAGAGAAGGGTGCACATGGATAACCATTTCCATTACAATGAACTCCCACGTCTGTGATTTGACCTTTTAGAGAGGGAATATTTAATGAGTTCCATGGTTCTCCACTCGCATTAAATAACCACCTCTGACCAACTGTACCTAAAATGGATAAACAAATAAGCGCAATGGATATTAGTAATTTCATATTCTTAATTCTGTTGCTCACATTGATTACTATCTCTAACACGTACATCGTACTCACCTACTGATAGCCCTGATATTACCATAGGGTTACTTGTGAATGAACTGTACGTATTGCCATTATCCAAACTATACTCATAGCTTCCTGTGCCTCCATTTGCTTCGACCGTCATGCTTCCTGATCCTTCTTCAAAACAACTTAAGTCAGTACTTGACAGTATTGAAAATACCACAGGAGTCGGGGCATTAATTTCTATAGGTTCATGAGATTCTTGTGTATTGGTATTATTAGTTTGGTATCTTATACGATACACGCCGCTATCTAGCGTTGAAGGCCACGTATACGTTGTTCCGGCATAAGTAAGATCAGTTAATGAAGCATACGAATTTATATCATCTCCGTCATTTAATATGTTATTTGGTCCTGCCCAGTCTAAAATAGCTGTCGTAATAATTTCACCCGGATCCAGCGGTCGGTCAAACGTAAGCGTAAAATTACCGTCATTGGTGTATTCGCAGGATTCGTCTGTACTTGATGAGGCCAAAACTTTAGGGGAACATTTTGTTAGATCTACAGTTAATATTTCACCGTAAGGCGACGGCGAATCTTCATAGACTACTCTCAATTTGATGTTAGTATCTGTTGAAGTAATACCTGGAAAATCATCAACACCTACAGTGAAGGTTGGGCTTCTCCAATCATAATTCAATAAGGTATTCCAATTTGACGTACCTGAGTCTGCCTGATATTGATATTCTACTTTATAGCTAAAGGGTGAAGAACAATCTGCCACACTTATCTCTAAATCTTCGCATGAGGTAAGTGTGGTATTTGCATTGATATTCGTTAAATTTTCTATTGGGATCATACGCGTAAAATCCAACCCATTAGATGGATAAAGGCAAAGTCCTGTGGGAAACTGTAATTGACAATTGATATTAGATGATACGGGCATGGTTTCGTAGAACGTACAAAAATCTGTAGGTCCGGATCCCTGATAAATTACATAGTTTGGAATAAAATCCAAATTTATAACTTCATCCATGGTTGTATTAATCGCTGGGGAATCACCGAATTGATAATTAACATTAGAATAAAAAATTAAATACGAACCAGAGGGGCTTGTATTTTCACTCAAACTTATCTGATAAGTTAGATAATTAATGAGCTGCGCATCTGGAGAGCTGTCCATATCAAGCGTAAGCGAATACTCAATCTTATATTTATGTTGCGCCAGAATACTAGACCCTATAAGTAAAACTATTATCGTAACAATCTGTTTCATCTTTGAATCAATTTTGTTGTTCACAGGTATTACTATCTCTTACACGTACGTTATACTCTCCAACAGATAACCCCGTTATTGTCATGGGATTACTTATTAATGCACTATATGTACTGCCGTTATCTAAGCTATAGGCATAACTTCCGGTTCCCCCACTTGCTGAGATTGTTATACTTCCTGATCCGTCTTCAAAGCAAGTAAGGTCATTATAGTCGGCTGTAAATGCAACCGGAACAGGAGAATTTAATTCTATAGGTTCATGAGATTCTTGTGTATTGGTATTATTGGTTTGGTATCTTATACGATACACGCCGCTATTTAGTGTTGAAGGCCACGTATACGTTGTTCCAGCATAAATAAGATCAGTTAATGAAGCATAGGAATTTATATCATCTCCGTCATTTAAAATGTTATTAGGTCCTGCCCAGTCTAAAATAGCTGTCGTAATAATTTCACCCGGATCAAGCGGTCGGTCGAACGTAAGCGTAAAATTCCCGTCATTGGTGTATTCGCAGGATTCGTCTGTACTTGATGAGGCCAAAACTTTAGGGGAACATTTTGTTAGATCTAGAGTCAATATTTCATCATAAGGTGAAGGAGTATCTTCATAAACGATTCTCAATTTTAAATTCGTATCAGCCCCAGTAATGCCGGGAAAATCTGTCATATCTATTGCGAAAGATGGGCTACGCACTCCGTAATCTAATAACGTGTTCCAATTGTCTGTTCCTGAGTCTACCTGATATTGGTATTCAACTTTATAGCTAAATGGAACGACACATTCAGCCGCTTTAAGGGTTAAGCTTTCACAACTTGTTAGATTTGTATCACCATTAATATTTACTAAATCCCTCAATCGTATAATTCTTCCAATTCCAACTGGGGTGACGCAATGATTCTGATTTGATATAACAATACCACATTGAGCACTATCTGAAAAATCTTGATTGGTACTATAGAAACAATCACCATTCGCCGCAAGAATAATACTGGATTGACTGCTTATACTGTCTGGAAGGAAATTTAGCGTAATTACTTCATCACGTCGTGTAGAGTTTGGTGAATTGGCATAAGCGAATGCATAATAGATGGAAGATGCACTAGAATTATTACGTAGTCTAATTTCATATTCGCTAAATTCTACCGCATTTGGTTGACCTACGATCTGATGCGTGAGGGTATAATTATACTCCACTTTATAGTGATACTGCGCCTGCATACTAGACGTAGTCACTATAAAAATAAATATGATTGCTACTTTATTCATATCAATTCTGTTCTTCACAGGAATTACTATCTCTTACTCGTACATCATACTCTCCAATTGATAGTCCCGTTATTGTCATAGGGTTACTGCTTAATGCGCTATACGTAACACCATTATCCAAGCTGTATTCTAAACTCCCGGTTCCACCGGATGCATCAATGTAAATATTTCCAGCTCCTTGTTCAAAGCAATTTAGATCATTACTACTAGTAGTAAATTCGACTGGACTGGGAGTGCCTATTGTAAATACTATAGGCGGATCTCCTGGTTTGGGCACTGGTTGTGAACTCGGTTGTTCTTGATAAGTTAAGGTATATGTTCCTGGTGGTAAATCAATTCCAGATTCGCTCCAGTTAAATGCAGTTCCATTTATGGTCGCGCTATATGAGAAGTTAACCCCATCTGCACTTGAGACAACAAATAATATAGAAACGTTAGTAAGAGACTCTTGAAAGTCAAGTTCAAATCCACCGTCTGTCGTATACACACAAGAGGTATCTACTCCTGCAATCGTTGAATAAGCTGGAGAAGCCTTTATCACATCTAAGATATACGTATCGAAATATAATTCTGAACTTCCCGGAGTAGTACTTTCACTTGGAGGGAATGTTGGCCCTGTTTGAAATTTGGTGTAAACACCTCCCCCGCTACTGGACAGTCTAAATTGAAGCTTCACGTTCCCAATAGCGAGTATATCATCTACTACCATGTCATCTAATTGTTGCAACGTAATATTCATGGGGAACTTATTTTTTACTGATACATTTGTCAATGGGATATATTGTCCATCAGCATTTGAAAAATAATACCACTGTCCATCTGAAATGTTTTGTCCAGATACATCAAACACCTGATCATCTAAAGAACGCTCATTATTACTTGCATCAACACGTATTTTAGGTAATAACCAGACTTTTGAATAGCTCCTAAGCGGACTACTGCTAGTTAAATTTGAAGAATTGGAGTTTCCCCATTCTGCACTTCCAAAAAGTGATAGTGTTTTTGTTTGTTCACCAGCGGTATTATTTGATCCACAGTTAGTACTATTTATTGAGCAATAATCAGTAGGTGAACAACTTGGACAATCTGCCTCAACCCAATTAGTTACATATCCCCCCATCTTAACGGTATAGGGTCCTCCGGTATAAGGCACGGCAATTCGTTTGTTGCTAAACGCACTACCACCGCTTCCGATTGTTCCTGATGTAAATAATATGGAATTATTATTTCTACGCACAATGGGCTGGGCATTATAACTTTTATAATCATCTGGAGGTCCACCATTACCAGTGATATTAATAAGCATATAATAGTTGTGTCCTGCATAATATAGATCTGCCTCTTGCGCAAATGAAATTATAGTAACCAAAGTAATCCCTAGAAATAGTAATTTCTTCATCATCAATATTTAACTTCTATTAGCTTCATCTTAGACAATCTTCCATCCTTATAATTTGCACGAATGGCATAGGTATATGCAGTATTTACTCGTATCCCGTTGTCATAAATTAACTTTGAATCTGCAGGTAGTTCGCGCAGCATACTTAACTTACTATCTGCGATTGCTTTGTATAATGTAAAGCCCGAAACTTCATCAAGATCCCCTTTATATCGCCAACTAAGTTGGATGTGCCGTTGATTTCTGTTGGCCTGGGCATAGAAACCTTTAATTTCTCCAGATGCATCCAGCTTAGGAAGGTTTATGACAATGGGTTGTGACGGTACCGACTCTAAACCACTTTGATCTCTGGAAACTATGGTATAACTGTATAGATTTCCTTCTTCAATATCTACATCCACAAAACGTTCTTGAATATTAGGCAGTGTAGCGATCAAATTCCATGAACTTTCTTCATTTTGTTTTCTATACAATAACGTTTCTATAGCATCTTTGCTGGAGCTTTTAGCCCAATTCAATGATATCCCGTTATCTTCTGATTTAAAGGTTTTAAATGCAGGTGATGTTGGCGGAATAACATCAGGCTTTTCAAGCACCAATATAGATGAAGCTTTAGAGGTATTGTACCTCATATCGACCGATGCTACAGTATAGAAAATATTTGGGTTGAGGTTGTTTATGTTAATTGTATCTACATAACTACTATCTTGAATAGGCGAGGCTGTAATCTGGCTAAATTCTTCATTCTTGTTCGATCCCTTAAAGATACGGTAGCCCAAAAAGTCTTCTTCGGTATTTTTCTTCCACGTAAGTGTAACAACGCCTAAACTATCTACTTTACCCCTTAAACCGGAAGGAACTGCTGGAGGAATCGAATCTACAGGTTGTACCAGTATTGGGAATGATGTCCTGTTGCTATTATTCTTTCCAATGGCTGAGATGGTAAAATAATTTGAGGCTGCCAATCCTTCATACTCCACACTCCGCGCAGATGGTGAAATATCCCGAATTACTACTTTAATGGTTTCTCCTCGTCCGTCAGATTTGTTTAATTCAAACCCCTTGATTTTATTATTCCCTTCAACCGGAAACTCCCAAGTCAATTTTACTTTATTATCACTCAATAGCTCTTTGATCGTAAGATGAGGAACATACTGTAGAATTTCTTCTCCGCTTCCACTTACTACATCAGAGTAAGGTCCCTTTTCACCAAAGGTTGAAATTCCCTGTATTCTATAATAGTATGTATTTGCATTATTTATTGAATCCAAGTAGAAGATACGGGTAGCTCTATTTCCTGCGCTTTGATTCTCAATATTACTATAGGGTCTTGGATTTATTTTCTTAAATGAAACCCCGTCAGTAGATCGCTCTATGTTAAACGCGGTGTAAAATTTAGATGAAATACTTCTATTCCAACTTAAGATCGTTTGACGATCTCCAAATACACCTACGAAATCCACTGGCTTCGGGAGTTCTTTATATTCAGAAATTCCTGTGAAAACCCCTCCGTAAGGAATGCTCATCACATTATTAGGCACTTTAGAAATGACACGATACAAATACTTTTCAGTAGGAACTGCGGTACGATCAACATAACCCAATCCTGCCATTCTTGCAACTTCAAAATCCTGTTCTACTGTATACAATGTAAACGTATACCGCTGTTGTAAACCTTGGGATAACGCTACCAAACGTTCAATTTGACTCCCTCCAGTAACTTCAAAATCTTCGCCATATAGCGCCTGTGCAACAATAGCAGCATTATCATTTTCTTCAATAATCGTCATCCATTCGTCTAATCCCTGCGGACGAATAGGATTAGGGGTCAAAATTTGTTTGACCGGTGTATCCAGAGATGTGCCGTCTCTGGAAATCGTATAGCGTTCAATAGTATATCCAAAACCATTCAATTTTTTCCAGGCAATAGGAGTAGTGGGTGCCCAGCGAATCATGATCCTATCTTGCATAGGTCTGGCAGTTACTTTAATCTCTGCAACAGGTAATCCAACAGAATCCACCTGGACCTGTGCATAGCTGGAAAAGCTTAGTATTGCTAAAAGTATATATAGATTAAACCTTTTCATTAATTAGGCTTATTAAAAGTATAAGTACTAGTATTTCCATCTTGTGTACCCGGCAATTGGTACGAGATATCAATATTATAATTCCCTTGTTTTAGGTACGGAAAAACACCGTTAATGATATAATCAAACTGTTGTATTTGCTGTTGATATTGCACGGGATCATTTAAATAGGCATTCGTAATTTTATATCGTATGTCCACAAAATCTTCTTCATAATATAGCGGAAGATTATAGCGATATGGGAAACGTATGCTCAGCAAATTAAAATTGGGATCATTTTCCAGATACGTGATGTACCAGGTTAACATCTCCACGGCTTTAACAGGTGGTATTCCCATAATAGATACGTCACGATTCGTTGTAAAACCATTGATTGGATAACCCTCATAAATCAACGGGTATACCTCATTTTGGTAATACGTGTCATCCAGACTGGCTTCAATAGAAATAAGCGGCTCATCGTTTGTATATTGATTTCCTAAAATTTCTACCAGATCAAAAGGCTCAGTTGTTGCATGCTGGATCTCTAACGCATGAATATTAGACTGAATGATATCTATGATAGGAGCTGTAACTGCTTTTGCTGCTAGCTTATTCGCGAACGTAGTGTATTGACTGGTGGAAAAGTTATACGCTAACATTTGAATGGCATCTGCATTGGTGAGTAGATCGTCTAATTCAATTTGTTGCACTTCAACATTTTGGTCTTCTCCAATATCTACCGTATCGTACGAAGTGGTTACATTATCCATGGGGTCAGATCCAGGTGGTAGCGTAGCCAATGTCATGGCATAGGCTTGTGAAGTCTCCAGCGTAGGAATCCCCATCATGACTATGTTATCGGCAGAATTATAAGTGATCGCACCTTCTTCAACTGTAGTAGTTGTCGTATAATAAGTCACTTGTGACCAACCGTCTTCCAAGTCAAAGAGGTAATCTTGTCCTTGTAATAATTTAATGTATGCCTGATTAGTCTCATTTGGATACATGTATTTTTGATCCAAGACGGGATAACAATAAGCGATATTACTTTCAGGAATATAATCTGGTGCCTCACCTGTAGTAAAGTTTCGTATTTCTTCTTCGATGAACTCTTCCCCGTTTTCGGTATAGACTTGCCAGCTTCCGCCACTGTACTTCTCAAAAATTACCGAAACCCTTAGTTCGATATCTGTGGTTGGTGGTAAAACATCCGTGGACCTAAACGTTACTAAGTTATTGTCATCATTCCAGGTCATTTCTCCCTCAATCTCATTACCTGCATCCAGTAGTTTAAACTCGTTTAAGGTAATACGGTAGGTTTGGGTTTGACCTGTATCTTCATCATCTAATTGAAACGCATTATTCAATTGCATATTGAATCCTACCTGTGGAATAGAAAAGACATCCACATCTCCCACTCCATCATTAGGTTGAATATCGGCAATGACTTTAAGACCATCTAATGGCCCGCCATTAATTAATTCACACTCCTCTCCCAGCTCAATTTTGAAATTAAAACTTCCTTTTACTAAACCACCCAGCAAATTAAATTGTCCACCCACATAGCCTCTAAACCAGGTTGGGTTAGGCAATTTTGCCTGCATAAGCATGGCAGCACCTGCGCTGATAATTGGAATTTTCTTTCTAACAAAAAGTAATTTAATTTTAATCCCAAGTTCACCTTGTAAATAGGCGTAGGCCTGCCCGTTGGCGTACCAGCCATCAATCCCTATTTGTCCACTACCTTGACAGGCGGCATCCCCATAATCCTTGACCATAATATCGAAGCCTGCACCTACCTGAAAGCGTGCGTAGAAAACAAGGAAAGTTAAATCTCCTGTATCTAACGCAAAATCCTGCCCAAAGGCAAGACCACGACCATCACCTAACATATTTTCATCCCGCATATAATCCAATACATCAGCATCTACTCCTAACAGATCAGCAACGATTGGTGGCGGGGGTGGACTTGCCGGTATGTTATCTCCAATCATAAAGTAACCGCCGGATTCTAGGCTAAAACTACCTATCCCTACCCTAAGACCTAAACGATCTGTTGGTGTACCCATGTGAATATACCAACTCCCTGGTTCAAAATGGAGTACGGCCCAACCTGCACGATTCCCACTAGCTCTACCTTTTATCAAACCTCCCGCTGCGTCAACGTACAAATCAAATGTTCCATGCAAAGTACTTGTGGTAAAATTATATTCAATCGCAGCATAGGCGTTGATTCCTACCTGACCTGAAACTTCATCGGGATACACCTGTTTAGAAACCTCAATAAGATTTGTGTCCTTTAAGTAATCCAGGGTAGTTTGATTCATTCCCATTTCTGTCATGACAACACTTTCCAGTTTATCCTGTATTTGCGCAGCAGGATTATCAAAACTAAAATCCTGCATGACATGTCCTTCACCATAGATGCTTACTCTATTCAATCCTCCAGTACTATTAAAAGCTACTTCAAAACCTGCTCCACCGTGAAAAACATTATCATTTGCTGCATTGGCAAATAGAATCATGGCTTTGATCCCTAAACCTGAATCTTCATTAGGTTGGTAATCTGCACCAGAAGCTGTGAAATTAGAACTAAAACCAACTTTCTCCATTTTATAATAGGCTCCACCTCCAAATCCTTTGATTTTAAAGGCTCCCCCGGTATTGATATTTAGACCATCTGCCAGTGCATCAACATACCAATACCTAAAGCCTGTTTTCCCAAACATAGCATTGGCTGTAATTTCTAAGGGATTAGAACCTAAGGTTTTAAACTTAGCACTTAACGACCCCTGAAAGCCGTCCCCATAAATAGGATCATCATCTAAAAATGTAACGCTTCCTGCAAATTCGGTTGCGCCTAAGTCTACCAAGACATTGATCTCATCTACGGTGATTTTATCAAACTTCCATTTCTGGATGCCGTCATCTTCTTCAAACTTACCTTCGATACCTAAGGTGGTATCTCCGCTAAATCCACTGGTATCCCCCATAAAATTAACCGCAATGGTAAATCCTAAGGTCGCCGTATTATTTGTGGTCGTAAGATCAATATCTGAAATAGTGATAGGGAATTTTGCCAGGCTTACGGTACCATCATATCCCATAGATCCTACGCTTACGTAAGGTGTTTCAGTCTGTAAGACTAAACTTTGAAACGTAACGCCCGTAAACTGAACTGTTTTTTCATCATCTGGAGTTGTGTTGGGATCATTGTTATTCCCGTCATTATTTCCATCTCCTGTAGCTTCAGAAGGTTCACTGGCATCAGCATAGATTCCCATGCTTCCATGAATTGTGGCTACCGGTCTAAATTTCCCATCTTGTACAGTAAGCTCAATGGAAGAATTAGGTTCTATGGTCGCAGTAGCTTTCCAGACATCAAATTTAAGTTGAGATTGAGTGGTTGCTGTAAAAACGTATTCATTGTTGGCTGGATTTACGATACCCACATAGGCCATCGCAAAGCCACCGGCGTCTTGATCATCATCACCATTCCCATCGCCGTTATTGCCGTTGCCGTCAGGATTTTGCTGGGTCTGCGCAAAGGCTTGCGCCTGATCAGCATCCACCTCTTTAGAAATAGGCAGGACGATCCCGCCCCTAAGTTCTGCCCCCGTTAAATTATTAGCTACAAAGGTGGCTTCGATACGATCCAGTGAAAACTGCCATTTTGAAGCATCTCCTTCATTAAGTGGTAAGACATTATTCACTGAAAATTCTCCCGAAACGCCCATCCCATCGATTAAGAGGTTTACAGCCTGAAACGTAATGCGTTCTGTACTGCCCTTTCGTTTAAATTGCTCAGGTAACGCCACGGTAAGTGAACTTACATACACTCCCCGCCATAATTCTTCGTTACCGGGCACCAGATACTGACTGTAATCTTGGGGCCATTGTACCTGAGGATCATTTCTTAAATCACTAAAATCCAGTACAGCCGTATTTAGATCAAACGCAAGACCATCTTGCCAACTGGCCAGCGCAAATCGTGGAATAGAAACATTCACCAAAATATCATTCCAGTCGCTTGCTGTGGTACTAAACTCACCTTTAACTCGTTTTGTAGTATCAGTTTCAACCGTATAATCTGGTTTTAAAGGAACCAGCATGGATCGTGGAAACTCTACTTCTGCTTGGAGTCCCAATTCTTTGAAACCATCACAATCTACTTTTACATAGGTGCGGTCATTAACCTCTCCCGTTGCCATTTCAAATCCACCTTTTACAATGACCAGTCCGTTTCCACCATTAATTCTAAACGGGACATCACCAAGTAAAGCTAAAGTAGCATCACCAATCAGTCCACCGGTGTGGGATAAACGAATACCCGTTGCGCCAAAAAAGAATTGCTTTTGATTCCCCGCAGCGTCTTGTTGGGGCAAGATCATTTTAAAGAACACAGTAAGTTCTGTATACTCCGGAGTAAAAGTTGCGCCACTGATTCCCATCATATACTGGACATTATTGATGGTTTGCCGCACGCCTACAGGTAATTCTACTAAATCACTAGGTTGTAAGGTTTCAATCCAGTTTTGATTATTCTCCAACTCATCAAAGGTTCCTACTGCTTTAGCTAAAAACTCATTCACCGTAGTATCTACTGCTGCTATACGTTCTAAATATTCATCACTAAATTCTTGAGTACGTTGGGTACGCTTTAAGTAGGAATTGAGTAGTTGATCATCAAAAGAAGAAAAAGTTCTAGTTTGAGGCGCCGGACTTAACAGTACACGCCTTCGTTCCAAGTTGATCCCCTTAAACTGATCTTTAAGGATAGCCAAATGCTCTGCATGCTTGGGAATGCTTACCTGCGTAGAATCTTTGTCTGTTGAGGCACTAAGATTTACACCTAAACTAAAGAACAGAATGAGTAAGAAGTAGTTTTTTTTCATAGTCAACGTGGTGTTGAGATTGTTTGGTCATGAATTATCGTAAGAATATAAGCATCTTAGATCGAAAATTAATACTCTCCCATCAAATTGATTCTTAATTCTGTCAGTATTTCACCTAATAAATTCATTCCTTCCCAATTGGATCTTTTCTTAGCTTTTTCATTAAAGTGTTCTAATCCTATCCCCCAAATCTTATCTTGAGGAGAAGCATTAACTAATGTTGTTCCATTTGTTTTGCTAAGAAAATTATTCAAATCGTCATTTTGAGTAAATTTGTATTTGTTTCCTTGGTAAACGAATCGCCATCGGTAAACTTTCCAGGTATTTTCATTAAATTTTTTAACCTTTAATCCAAGATTTTTTATTTCGTTGGGGTCATTAGTTTTCATAATATAATCTGCAGTCTCTAAATCCAAAAATACCATTGCTTTACAATACATCATCCATTGTTCAATTGATATGAATTTTTGTTTCTCTGGAAAACCCTCTTCCAATAATTTTTTATAAAACTTGTTTTCCCACATATAAATTGGACCTATAAAAACAGAATTATAACTCTCTGAAAAAGGCGATTCTGTTTGAGAAAAAAAAGTGAATTTCTCTTTCTTATCTCCAACTCTACTCTTAACTAATTCAGCAATTCTTTCTTCTTCTAAGAAAAAATCTCTTCGTGCGGCAGCAAAATTGTTAAATGTAAAGGCCTCAGCTTTCCAATCTTCAAATGTCCAGTTTTGTCTTTTCGCTTTTTCAGTCTTCCTTTGTTCTTCCTGAAGCCATCTATGATACAATCTATCGTCTTCAATTGATAAAGCTTTTATCTCTTCATAATTAAGTTTTCTTGTAAATTTCATGTTCGCTTAAAGTTCATTCATTCTTATAATCTTCACAATTCGTCCATCGATTAACTCATCGTACACATTAATCACCTCAAAGTTCAGCCCCTTCTTAATGATTACTTCATCTTGAATAAAATTACAATTTGGATTAGTATTACATAAGTTTTTTCCGTAGTCTGATATATCATCTATATCCACTCCCGTTTTAGAGTTTATAATAAACTTAACCTGCAGTTTATCTGGATTATAAAATTGATCTATAAAATTATTTGCTACTTCTGTATTACTACTTGTGGAAAGATAGCCAGTTTCAGTTACTATTGCAGTGCTTCCATTGGATTGTGCTAAATTATAAGGCTCAATATATTTAGACTGAACTAAAGATGCATCAAGATTCTGTCCCCGAAAGACTGATCCCTCATATTTCCTTGTATCCTGTAATTTATCTATTGCGTTATCAAGAATTTCAGCCCAAGCTAAATCTATTGAGTTTGGATTTCCACTATAAAAATTACCATTTAGATCAAAAGAGGATTTAGTATATCGATGAATTGATATTGTTTCAATTTCTGATATTTCAGGTGTTAATAGAAAGAGTTCGTCAGAATTGAGCCTAGAATATGAATAATCTACATTTGAAATTCTCATAAAATCTTCTATGGAATTCATGGAATAAGATCCATCAATTATCTGATTTGATAAAATCTGAAGAAAATTTATATCAATACTCAGTGTGTCGACAACATTAGCGACGTAGCAGACTTTCCATGCATCTACCAAATCTAAATTATCTAAGATTTCATCTAGTTTATCGGGATGTTGACCAAAATCAGAAATAAATCGTGACAACAACACATCATCATTAATTCTAGCTATAATTGTTGGATAGGTGGATGTAAAATAATTTTCTACGTCATTTAATCTGGCAGTTAAATGAGAAATTGCCAAATCGATATTTTGCCTTTTACCACTATCTAGGTGTCCCATTTCATCCAAGGTGAGACGATCCCTCTCTAATAATTCCTTAGTTGCTCCGATTTCACTATGAGAAGCATAACTTAGCAGATTATCGCCATCGTTGTCTAATGTGTTTTGTAATTGATTTATTTCGGTTGCAACCTGATCGGTTTGATTAGCAATTTGAGTTGGAGTTCGATTTAAGGCGTCTAAATCTCTTAAATTTTTTAGTTTGCTTGAAATTGCAAAATCGGTAATACTCACTACTCCCGTAGCTAAACTTACCTTATTAAATAAATCTGCCAACTCTGGTATGTCATCTCTAAACGCACTCCCTGCAATACTGGTTACTGAACTTATCTTATCAGCATAATAAATAACTTTTCCTATTTTGCTAAGTTGTGCTAATTGACCACCAGGGATGACCAGGGAAACCACATCAACACCAGTCTGCAACAAATCTCCTTGAGTCTCAAGATCTCCTACTCTGCTCATATAATGTAGTAGTAATGCCGGGGCCGGAACTGCTATAGGCAATCCAGAATCATCAGTAAGAGTAAAATCTTTAAGCAAGTCTTGATTTGATAAATTAGTTATCATAACCAAATCAAATGGCTTATGAGAATTGATGAAGTTTGTATTGGACAAGAATATCCCTGTCTTTACTGTTTGCTCTGCTATGATATTGGCATTATCCAGATCAACACTAGTGTCAATTGAAGAGTAAAAATCATTTGGATTTGTATACATATGGGTAAATCCAAATTTCACATCTGTCCAAAGTCTCCTAAATATATTCTGATACCCGTATTGGTAACTTAAATTTTGAGTAGCCTCAATTTCAAAATTCAATAGATCACTTTGATATGCAGCTAAATCATCTGAGAACCAAATGGTCTTATAGTATTGATTCAGTAAAAGTGTGATCAACTCTTTCCTGTTATCTCCGGAAAAAAGAAACGTACCATCATCGATACTTTCGAATAATACCTCCCAAAGACATACTAATTTAGACTCTACATTATTACCGTAGTTTCCTGAACCTTTAATCTGCAAGGTAACTTCGCACGTATTTTCAAGATCTAAAATAAATTGATTAGAATCAAAGTTTTGAGGAACATGTTTAATTAGTTTGTTAATTGCTTCTTCACTTCTACCATCTGTCCAAAATTGGGATATTAGTTTCTTGATAGCATTCATCCTGCCATCATAACTAATGTCATTTCTTATTTGATCCTCACTAGCAAATTTAAGACAATGCAATAGTTCCGTTGCACTTATGGAATTATCACTATCAAAGTTTGAAAGACAATCTTGTGTAGCTTGTGCTTGATTCTTTGCATAAACGACAAACTCTTGTAAAAAAGTTTGATAAAACAAAACCTTATCACCTGATGACCATTGATTAAATAGTTCATTATTATTCTCGGACATTCTCGCATTCCAATCTCCAAAATATTCATATGAACCGGGGCTATATTGTGTAGGAGGAATATTTATTGATTTAACAAGGTTATTGGTATCCCAATCATCAAAAGTGGTAGTGAATAGTTCAAACGTCTCCGGAAAACGATTTCTCCATTCCGCTATTTTTAGTAGTAAAAGATATTCTTCAGAATTTTGATGCCCGTTAATTGTATTTCTATATAGTGATGTGATTGAAGTTTGTGAATCTCCGATTAGCAATTGATCAGAATATTCCTTCGCAAATACTTGATTTGAGAAATTTGGAAAGAAAGAAAGTGTATTGGTTTCTACAACATTCTCTGACACGGCAGAGAAACTTTGTATATCATTTATATGCTTAGCAACTATGTAGCCAGCAGAGCCTGATATGGGTGAAGGATAACCAATAGTAAGCTTATCTGTTGTTATGGTATTATTATATGATTCCGGAGTATAGAAATCATCTCCTCCAACTAATTTATATCCATTAAATACTTCTCCTGTAGAGGAAAAATTTGCTCTATAAGAAATAGAGTCACTCTGCGTGACTAAAGTAAAACCTGTAAGTGATCCTGGATTTACTTTTTCATGCCTGTCGTCATAAATTCCATAATAAAATATAGGTTTTATAAAATCAGACTTCTTTAATAAAAACTTTTTATTTGATGGTGTCCAGAATGGATAGTAAACTTCTTCTTCAAATGTAATTCCTAACTCATCAGGTAATTCACTTAGAATTACTGCACTCTCTCCATCCTCATCATCTTGAAATAAATAAAACTGTAGACCTGGATCATGAATTTTAGCCCAATCCAGGTGATTTAATTCCAGTCCGCTGCCATAATCCATCAACCAATTGGTTGAACCCTGCGGAGTTCCTAATTGGGTGAAAGGATGTTCTAAAGCGAAGACTCCATGACCAACTTCATGAGCGATAGTACCGGCAATGCTGTTCTTGCCTTCTTCGGGTGAGTCTACCGTACTAAATACAAAACCAAATTGCCTGCCTAAGGGCATAAATCCACCTACTGACCTGCTGGGTGCAATATTTTGATCGAATAAGAAAATATAATACTGATCGGGATCATAGTTTTCAGCTTTATATGCATTTATGATATTGCGTTGATCATCTGTATAATTCGCAAATGCACCACTCTCTCCTATTTGTACTGTATCTCCTCCATACGTAGCTGGATCTAAATTGAAGGTGGTTTCTGTGATGTTAAATTGAACTGCTGCTTTTTTAAACACCTGATCGTTCAATACCGCATTCAAATTATCAGGAATTGTGGCTCCGTTAATCGCGACCACGGTAAGATTTACATCGCGCTGTGCCAGGTGCCATAAATCAAACGCACCGGCGATGGTCTGAGTTTGATTCGCATCTGTTGAATCCTGGGGTTGTAGCGTAGCATAAATACGCTGCGATTCAAATTCAAATTGACCGTTTAGCGTAAGGGTAGCGATATCATTCGTGATTGTCTTTTCGATTTCTGCACCTTGTTCAGTTTTAAATACCAGCTGATCTTTTAAAGCGTCATCATTTGTAATGATTTGAGCATTGATCGCATCAATCCCAGAAAGTTGCACGGCCTTGTTTACGATACCATACGGATTGCCGGATGCATCTAAGATTTCTTCGTATAAATCGTCCACTCCTGCAACATTAGGCTTTGCATCGTAACCATAGGTATAGGTGGTTGCATCTTGAAATACGACTTTAATACCTTGTGCTGATAACTGGGTTAATTGCCCTCCTGTAAATCCGGGTAATGTGCTGGTATCTATTGGTCCGCCTTCTCCCACTTGGCCTCCTTCTGTAATGGTCCCGTCACTAGACACGTTAAAAACATCCCCGCTGGCATCGGTAATTGTCACATCGTCACCACCAGGGTAGTTCACAGTGATTCCCGTATCTGGATCGGTAATCGTAATTGTTCCATCGTCATTGACTTCAATATTATCAGTAGTGATGTCAAAATCAAGTTCGATAACATCCAGATCATTGGCTCCCTCAAATATTTCGGTAAAGTCTTCTAAGAAATCAATATTGCCCCAGTCTGCATCGTAGGTCGTTTCTACCACCCCAGAAACCAGTTGCATATCGGTATTAATCTGAATTCCATTAAAAACAACGGCTATCTTGGTATCCAGTAAATAGGGCACGTTAATGAATCCACCACCGCTAAAAGGTGCATTTCCACTAGTAACTTCTAATACCGTCACCGGGAAGTCACCCGCGGTAAAAACATCATTAATAAATAGCTCTTGCAGTAGATCCTGATTCGATAAATCTACAGGATCGGGTTCAATGTTACACCCCTGATAGGCTGATGCAGACTCATCCAGCGTAGTGAATTCTGCCATAGGTGATTCGCCGTAACTATTAAACTGGCAATTCCCGCGAATTTTATATTCATAGGTAGTCTCTGGTGCAAGGTTATTGATCTGGAGATAATCCCGCGGAGTCTCCAACTCATACCAATCAGAATTGGCGTTTTTTTCCCGATACATCACCGTATAATCCAGGTGCGATAAATCGCCCTGCCAGCTTACCTTAGCAAAGGTATCACTCAACTCATCTGTACTTAAAAAGGCAGGTGCTCCACAATCCATCGGGTAATCAAACCAATAGATTTCACTAAACCCATTATTGGTAAATACACCTATTTCTTCATTGCCTTGAGTCGCAAAAGCACGTACCCGCCAGGCATAGCGTTTCCCGGTGAGGAGTAAAGGCTCTGCCGGGCCGTATAATAAGGAGGTTTGGCTGGTTATAGTTTGATAAAAGGGTTGAGAGCCTAAAAACAATGCCTGGGGATCCATATTCTCATCCCAGATCTCTACCATGGTAAATTCATATTGTACGTTGGTCACATTGATGTGACGTGGTGTCCAGGTAAAGTTGATGTTGGTAGGATTCATCTCATTGATGATGGCCTCATTAAGCGGAAGATTAAGCAGCGGAGGATCATTTTGAAATAAGATAAAAGAACTACAGCTTTTTTGTGATAGACGTTCTGCACTAATGACATCATAGATCTCATAACAAAAGTTATAAATCCCTTCGGGCAACGATTGTGCATAAGCTGTTTGGGTGATCCCCTGTAAATTTTGAAATTCAAAATAGGGTGCCAGATCAACCGAATTTAACTGAAGCGGAATGCCCCCATCCAAAAACAGCGCCGGTGCGCCAACGACCACATCTTTACTAGAAGCGTTTATTCCCTCTCCTTCTACATATACCTTAAGTCGCACGTTTCTATTTTCGACGGTTAAATCTGAAAGAATAATTTGTAGTTGAAGCTTCTCAAAAGTCGCTGCCTGGTCTGCATAATCATTGAGATACACCGGATGCGGAGGGAAAGCAACAGGATTTAACTGCACAGGAAAAGTTTGCGCAATACCTGAACCTAGAGCAAAAAGAAATAAAATGAGGGTGAGTAAATGTCTTTTCATGCAGTTAATTGTTTTTTTGGAAGTAGTCAATCATTCCCTCCAGTAACAGATCCTTTAAATTTTCTCTTTCTTCATTTGCCAGGTAAAGCTCCCTTACCTGCTGCTCTTGTTGATCTCTAAATTGTCGTAACTCAGGAATTTTTACGAATGATTCAGCATTTTTTATCAGTGCCAGATCGTCCATCATTTGCATATGGGCGTTGTACTGTTTTTCAGCTAGTCTAAACTTAACATATTTTTTTGAATATTCTTCAAAATCACCGGAATTTTTATCGGCAACTTCCTCTGGATCAATTCCTTCAAAAGGCGTGTTTTCTATTTCGGTCTTCGCCGAAAGATATCGTGTGGTAATTCCGCCAGATAGACGTCGACCATCATTACGTAGTTCACGACCGGCCTCAGCTAAAACTTCATTATAATACACATTAAAATCTGCTTCAGCATACAACGCATCTAAGTAATCGATCACCTTATCCCGTAGTATCGCATCTTCTTCAAACTGAAGCAACAACAAATCATTGGCTAGCTTATCAATCTGTTCAAGTTGGGTTTTCCCGGCAATATCAGCTACCTGAAGATAAGCCGGTTTAATTTGATCCAAGACTTCTTGCGCATTCCCTTCATATACATTATCTCTATAGCGTACTTTAATCAAACTTAGTGCAGTGTTTCGATTGAAGCCAGCTCTGTCTTTAGTCGCATCCTTCTTTTTGGCTGTGGTAAATGCATAGCTGTATCCCAACGTCGCGGTAAAATCAGTATTGTCTGCAGTTGGGGTATTTCTAAACAGGGAAAGTATACTCAAATTAAATTGATGCTTTTCAAGCCAAGTATATCCTGCATTAAGTCTAAAGTTGAGAATCCGGGATTGCTGTTCTTCATCTTGGCTGGAGGTGTTGTAGGAACTTGAGAGAGAACTACGTAATTTTTTCTCAAAAAACTGTTTGTTGACTGCAAGACTTGGTCCCATAGTGAGGGTCTCTACCTCTGCCGCACTGGTAATAGTCGCGTTATAAGCGGCAGAAACACTTAGTGCGAGATCAGTGAATCCCAGCGTATAAGAGGTCGCTCCATTGAAAAATTCATTTGTGTTGATGGTCGTTTCAAACTGATTGAATTCTTCTTCTTGAATGTCCTGCGTATCTTGATACGAAAGATTTACATTTATGGTTTGGGGCTTTTTTTCGTTCTTAGACAGCCTGTAATTAGCCGCCAGATTAGCGTTTTGCGTAAGCTGCCTAAAATTGAGTGAATCCAAATTATCCACGGCAGTGACCTGATTGATGTAGTCAAACTGACTACGGATATTAGTAAAACTTTGAAAGTTTGAATAGGATCCTGAAAGCGATAATCGCTCTGAGGCAGTTAGATTTGCATTCACCGCAACGACTGTACGCTCCTGCTGACTGCTTTTTTTGTTATCCAAATTATCCTTTTGCAGTCCCGCATTTACGCCTAGACTCAATTTATCTTTAAAAAGAGTTTGCGTTGCATTAACGGTGATGTTCTCCAGGTCATTATTAAAAAAATACGCGCCAAACGTATTGTAGCCTGGGTCGATGCGTTCGTAACCTGCACCAATGGTCCCCTTTAGGATCGCATAATCCAAACGCACATTAAAGGCATTGTAGTAATTTGTGGTGGTCTTTTCATCAAAGGCAAATCCCAGTGCGCCAATGTTTCCCTCAGCATCTGCAGCATTAAGGTTTTGAGTCACCGCAGAGGTAGCAAATTCTGCTCCCAATACAGCTTTATCAAAAAGCGTGATTCCTCCATCCAGACTCACTACCAGATTTTCTTTTGGTGTGATTCCGGTTTCATCAGGCACGGGTTGATTTAAAGAACTCTCATCATCTTTAGCACCAAAAATCGTAAGACCTACATTCGCTTTTTTGAATTGATAGGAGGATTTGATTCCGTAGCCCATTCTGCGATAAGCGGGTAATTGATCCGGTCGCTCCTCATCATATTCCAGGGCTCTAATTAGTCTTCCGCCAAAGGCGCTAATCTTATAGGGTTTATTTGGGGTAATGTCCACTCCCAATCCGGTGTATTGATGTCCATTCACCGTGTAAGGTGAGAATGAACTTGCTACATCTCCAATATGAGCCGTGACCCATTTGTAGGATGGATGAATGCTTAACCGATTGAATTTAAAGGGCTGACTATATTCAAAATCCTGATTAGAATACGAAAATGAAATCGGAATGTTATAAATCCCGCTAATATTGGCATTTAAATTACCACTTAAAATGTAAGTGAAAGGATCTCGTAGTGCAGTTCCATCGTAAAAGATGGTATTTGCGTTTATTCCGCCACTAAGCGTAAAGAGATCAGCCTTACCGATTTGAGTTAAATCCTGAGCAAAGAAACTAATAGAAGAAAGCGACAATAAGCTGAGTAAAGCTTTTTTCAATAGCCAACGGTTTAGAAAGCAAATGTATCGTTAAAAGGTGCTTTAGCAAAATTTTAACGTTAGGAAATTCTTAACTTTAACACCCAAATAATGAATGTCAATTGCTCAATGACCCTACTTTAAGCCACTCCAAAAACTCCTGCGCATTTGGCGTATAGCCTTTTGGGGTGTTGAGCAGTCCCAGATCAGGAGAAAGCAAGACATAGTATGGCTGAGAATTATTTTTAAAATTCAGCGTTTGAAATGTGGCCCATTGGTCTCCAATGGTGCGGATTTCTTTGATGCTACCATTGGATCGCTTCACGCTAAACCGATCCTCTTGGGGTAATTCTTCACGATCATCTACATAAAGTGAAATCAAGATATAATTATTCTTAATCGTTTCATAGACTTGTGGTACACTCCATACCTGCTCTTCCATTTTACGACAATTCACACAGGCCCAACCGGTAAAATCCAGCAAAATGGGTTTATTAGCTTCTTTGGCTGCCGCTAAGCCTTTGTCAAAATCTTTATACGCTTTTAGTCCCAACGGACCGCTGGCGTCTTTATCGTAGACACTATAAAACAGCGGAGGCGGAAAACCACTCAACAATTTCAAATTAGCGTAAACCGTATTCGATAAACCGGGCACTAAATAGATCACAAACATCAACGTAAAGACACCCAGTACTTTTCGGGGAGCTTTAATTTTAGCCGTTTTATCATCATGCGGAAAGCGAATCACCCCAAACAAATACAGCATCAATCCTATACCAACCAGTAACCAGATACCGATAAAAATTTCGCGCTTAAGCAGGCCCCAATGTTCAACCAAATCTGCGTTGGATAAAAACTTAAAGGCAAGTCCTAATTCGATAAAGCCTAAAACAACTTTTACGGTGTTTAGCCAGCCACCGCTTTTGGGTAAATTATTCAACCAGTTGGGAAATAACGCAAACAAAGCAAAAGGTAAGGCTAACGCTAATCCAAAACCTCCCATCCCGGCAGTAAGCTGCCATGCACCACCATCTGTGGTAAGTGAACCACCCAGTAAACTCCCTAAAATAGGACCGGTACATGAAAAGGATACTAATGCTAAGGTCAACGCCATGAAGAAGATCCCGATGACTCCGCCAACACTGCTGGCTTGTGCATCCATTTTTGCACTCCAAGATGCGGGTAAAGTGATTTCATAATACCCAAAGAATGAAAATGCAAAAAAGATAAACACCAAAAAGAACACGATGTTTAAGGTAACATTGGTTGAAATGGTATTTAAAAACTCAGGGTTAACTGAGTCTAACACGTGAAACGGAACACTCAGCAGTACGTATATCAACAAAATAAAAAAGCCATACATCATTGCATTAAATAGTCCTTTTCCTTTGCCATCGGCACTTTTGGTAAAGAAAGATACCGTAAGCGGAATCATAGGAAACACACAGGGCGTGAGCAAGGCGATGAGTCCGCCGACAAATCCTAACAAGAAAATGGATAAATAACTTTCTTCCTTGACCTCTTCAATCTTAAATTGGTCGGTTTGCTTTAGGTCTATGAGCAATCCATTTGCCTTCAATTTATCCTGTTCATCCAGAGCTTCGGGTTGGGAGGATTGCTTACCTAAAAGTGACAAAGAGAATGATTTAATCTCTGGGGGTAGACAGCGCATGTCATCACAGACCGAAAATAAGACCTCAACATTTAAAATTGCCTTGGGGTCAGTTATCTTGAGGCGTTGGATAAAGGAAACTTCACCTTCAAAATAGATGAGTTCTTTTTCAAACACCTCATCGTATTTGGTTATTCCTGTTGGCTCCACCACCTTTCCAACACGTTGAATACCATCCACATCTGTAAAAGTGAACTGGGTTGGTGTGGGACCTATCCCATCTCCACCCACAGGCTGCTGAGACGGCAAGTGCCATCCATCATCCATTGTAGCTGTAAAAACAGCCTCTGCGGTGGTATCGTCAATTTTTTTTAAGGATGCCTCCCAAGTAAGTGGCTCTAACACCTGATCATCAAATCCAAACTGAGCAAATGTGAGTGAGGCAGTTAAACTAAAGAGTATAAAATATAAAGATGTGTGTTTCATTGATTTAATCCATAACAAAAAGCTATTCAACGTGATAGCTCATTCTAAGCAACTCCGTATCCTTAGCGGTTACCTTATACCGCTCATCTGTGCGGTGATTCACCACCCAAATGATATCTTCTGCACTGCGTAGAATGAGTACTTCTTGCTTTTCCCACAAAGATAACTTTTGATTGATAAAAAAGTCGCTCAATTTTTGGGTTCCATTCATCCCTAACGGATAAAAATAATCTCCCTGCTGCCAACCACTTAATGTAAGCGGAAAACTTAGCTTTATTAGTGGGAAATACGCCACATTACTGCCCTCATCCAGTCGTTCTATACACGTATTGAAGGTCAAATAACCTACCGGAAGATTAAAACGTCCCTCTTCTACCTGTTCTCTTGTAATGTGAGTGCTGTAATAGGTGGTTCTGGAGCGTGGTAGTGCAATCAGCGTTCCCCGATTTTTTAAAATTTTATGGGTAGGTGTTACGATGTATTTTCCGGATTGCGCGTGTAATAATTGCAGCAAATCTTTTTTTGAAGGCTGAAGGCTTTTTAACAACTCAAATAAAAGGCTTTCGTAATTTGGAAATTTCTGAAGCCGAAGGATATCCACACTAAGTTCATCACCCTTCCCGGTGACAACTAGGGTTCTTACCTGCTTTATATAATCTCCCAGTAAAGCCGAAGCCTCGCCTACATATTCTTTGGTCTTTTGAAATGCCGGAATAATCCCCTCAGCAGCTTGATCCAAGGGCGGAATCACCTGATGCCGAATCTTATTTCTGAGGTAATCATCACTGGCGTTGCTGCTGTCTTCTCTCCAGCTAAATCCCTGTGCTTTTGCGTAGCTAAGAATCTCTTTACGTGAAAAAGGCAGCAAAGGGCGCAAGATCATTTCTCGCTGTGCAGGTATTCCGGTTAGCCCGGTTAAACCTGTGCCCCGGGACAGATTGATTAAAAATGTCTCCAGGTCATCATTCGCGTGATGCGCGGTGAGAATAAACGAGGCCTGAATTTCTTGAGCCAGTTGATCAAACCATTCGTAACGCAGTTTTCGGGCGGCCATTTGGGTTGAAAGCTGGTGCGCTTCAGCATATGCCTTAGTGTCAAATCCCTTGGTATAAATGTTCAGGTTGAGTTCTTGAGCCAGTCCTCTAGCGAATGCTTCATCCTCGTCGCTCTCTTTTCCGCGTAAGCGAAAGTTACAATGTGCCAACGCAACCTCAACTCCGGCTTCTTTACATAAATGTGCTAAGACTACGCTGTCTAATCCTCCGCTAATCGCAATAATGACCTCTTTCTCTAGTAGTTGAGAGAAATTTTGTTCGATATGTGTTCTAAACGCGCTAAGCATTGTGGTAAATATACACTTCTTTGGATTGAGGCTTAATGATGATAGATTTTAGATCTTTGAGTTTTTCGGAATTTGGAGTTTGGAATTTTTGAATTTGAGATTTATCAATCGGGATGAAGTATTGGTTACTGCAAACTGTTCGTTGATTATTGAAGCACTTCCCTCATGGCTTTAGCCTTCAGCAAACACTCCTCATATTCGCGCTCTGGGGTAGATTTACCCGTAATGGCACTGCCTACAGAAAAGGAGAGGAATCGTTTATCTGCATTATACAGGATGCTGCGTATGACCACATTAAAGTCAAAGTCCAGCTCTGGCGTAAAATAGCCCACTGCACCGCTGTAAAGTCCGCGTTTGGTTTCTTCTAAGGCTTCAATAATCTTCATGGCAGAAACTTTTGGTGCACCGGTCATGCTCCCCATGGGGAATGTACTTTTGATAAGCGCTACAGGATCAATCGTGGGAGTAACTTCACTGGTCACTGTAGAAATCAATTGATGCACTTGTTTAAACGTATAGATTTTGCACAATTCTTCTACCTGCACGCTTCCTTTTACGGCCGTTTGTGAGAGATCATTGCGCACCAAATCGACAATCATCACATTTTCTGACTGCTCTTTTTGGTCCTCACGCAAGGCTTTTTTGAGCGCTTTATCTTCCGCAGTATTTTTAGCCCGTTTCGTAGTGCCTTTGATGGGTTGAGAGATCACCTTAGTTCCCTCTTTTCGCAAATAGCGTTCAGGGCTGGCACACAATAAATAATGCGCGTCTATTTTTAAGAAAGCCGCGAATGGCGGACTTGAAATTTCATTGAGTCGCAGATAGGTTTGTAGCGCATCAATTTGCGCATCCTCCGCATAGAACTCCTGGCAAAAGTTCGCTTCGTAAATATCCCCACGCTGGATGTGAGCTAACAGCGTATTGATTTTGTTGTGGTAGGCATCTTTGTGAATGCGTAACTTGATTTTAGGTTTCTCCTCGTAAGAAGTCTTTATATGAGATGGGTCACCGTCAAGCGGAAGAATTTCGAACAAGTTCGCGACATCCTCCTCCAATTCATCATCAATCATGTTTAGGTAATGTACCTCTAGCGCATTTCCTTTTAGGAAAAATAAGCGTTTAGGTTGAAAGAAATACAAATCCGGAAGCTCCAGCCCATCATGATTAGTGGACCTGAGCTGCTCCACATCATTTTTGAGATCATAGCTAAAATATCCAAAGAGCCAGTCCCTTGTAACCTGTATGTGTTCAGAAAGGTATTCAAAAGCACCTGCTGTGGTCGTGGTGAAGGATAAAAATGCATCCACGGCCAAGACGGCATCAAACGATGAATAAGTTTGATCATACTCATTAGAATCCAGCCAAACCACCTCATCAAATTGTTGCGCCCAATGTTGAAGCTGATGTTTTGCTAGTGGAACATCCTCAATAGAATATGTTTTGACAGTGCGCAATCTTAGGAGATTTCTCTTGAAAAGGTGTTGAGGACTTCGTGTAGACCAAGGACGAGCATCTCATCGCTTACCCGTTTATTCTCCTGATCGAAGTTCTCATGAAATGAGGGAAAACTAAAGCTTTCTACTACTGTGCCACCAAATCTAGGAACAATCATTTTCATGAACTCCAAAGCTGATTTTCCCCCTCTTTGCCCGGGCGACGTACTGGTGAGTAATACTTTTTTATCTGCTAAAAAGTTACGGTTAATGCGCGATAACCAATCAATAATGTTCTTAAAATACGCTGAAACTGAACCATTATGCTCTGCTACCGAAATGATGACCGCATCGTGCTCCGCAATGATATTTTTGAGGACCTGTACATCCACAGGGAATGAACGTTCCTTTTCATGCTCCACGCTATACATTGGAAACTCGTACTGATTTAAATCTACTACTTTCACTTCATGCTCGTCTAACTGTGCAGCGATATATTCCAACAATTGTTTGTTGATGGAGGTTATGCTATTAGACCCGGCAATGGCTAGTATTTTTTTCATTAGAGAAGCAATTAAGTAAAAAGCAGAAAGTCCTCACCTCTATCCTCTCCCAGCGGGAGAGGAAGTTGTGAAAGGTAACGTTTTACATGTGTAGAGCACGATCGTCTGTAGCGGCGAGAGCAGCTTCTTTGACTGCTTCGGCATAGGTGGGGTGCGCGTGTGACATGCGTGCAATATCTTCTGCACTTGCTCTATACTCCATAGCAGTAACCGCTTCTGCGATTAGATCAGCAACTCTAGCTCCTACCATGTGTACGCCCAAAACTTCATCAGTTTCTTTATCAGATAGAATCTTTACAAAACCATCGGTATCTCCACTGGCACGTGATCGCCCTAAAGCACGCATGGGAAATGATCCACTCTTATATGCTACACCGGCATCTTTAAGCTCATCTTCGGTTTTCCCAACACTAGCAACTTCTGGCCAGGTATATACTACTCCCGGAACTAAGTTATAATTGATGTGAGGTTTCTGTCCTGCGATGACCTCTGCAACAAAAGAACCTTCTTCACTGGCTTTATGCGCTAACATCGCTCCCTTAACTACATCGCCAATCGCATAAATATTGGTCACGTTCGTTTGCAGATATTCATTTACTTCAATTCTACCGCGTTCGTCTAATTGGAGTCCGGCAGCTTGAGCATTTAATCCATCGGTATAGGCTTTTCTACCCACGGCTACTAAAACATAATCTCCTTTAAACTCAACTTCATTGCCTTTTTTGTCTTTGGCTTTTACGGTAACCTCATCACCATTGCGTTTTACATCATGCACTTGATGCGACAGTGCAAATTTCATTTTTTGTTTTTTGAATACCTTCAACATTTCCTTGCTTTGTGCGCGATCCATGGTGGGAATGATGCGATCCATGTATTCTACTACAGTAACTTCGGCACCAAGTCGCTTATATACCTGACCTAGTTCTAATCCAATCACTCCGCCACCAATAAGGATCATATGTTTAGGAATTTCTTTGAGTGACAACGCTTCGGTAGAGGTGATAATACGCTCTTTATCGATCTCGATAAAGGGCAGGCTTGATGGCTTAGATCCTGTAGCCACAATGATGTTTTTGGCTTCTATGGTTTGGGTTTCACCTTTAGTCAAATTAATCTCAATGTGTGTAGCATCTTTAAAAGATCCAACCCCATGGATGACCTCAATATCATTCTTATTCATTAAAAAGTCAATACCAGATACGGTTTGATCAACAACGGCTTGTTTGCGACCAATCATTTTTTCAAGATTAACCTTGACCTCACCGGGGATTTCGATCCCGTGCTCTTCAAAATGCTTCACTGCATCTTCATAATGATGTGAAGAATCTAATAATGCTTTACTGGGGATACAACCTACATTTAAGCAGGTTCCTCCCAGACTGTTATATTTTTCAATAAGTACTGTTTTCATGCCCAGTTGAGCACAGCGAATGGCTGCAACATATCCACCGGGACCTGAGCCAATAACGGCTACATCGTATGTATTCATAAGATCTGTGTATTCATTTTGAATAGACTACAAAGTTACGATACTGATGAGTGATATCACAATCTAAGCGTACTTTCTTGTCATAGGGAAATTCATCAACTTTTCTAAACGCTGAAGTATATTTATTCATCACTTCCATTACATTATTCTTGAAAAAGTAATTGAACTTCGGTTCCTACTCCCTGTTCACTTTTTATGGCAATTTTGCCTTGATGAAGCATCATAATCTGCTTACATAAACTCAACCCAATACCACTGCCTTGTTGTTTCGTAGTATAAAAGGGAACAAATACGGTTTCTATAATTTCTTCAGGAATTCCTTTTCCATTATCGATGATACGAATGAGCGTTTCCTTACGATTAGTTCTTTGTGCAATGATGTTAATGTGAGGATTTTCTAGATCCAATGTTGCATCAATTGCATTTAGAATAATATTGATCAGTACCTGTTCAATAAGATAGGTGTCTACAAGAATACTTAAGTCTTTTTCGTGAACCTTAAATGTCAACCTAATATCTTTATTTTCCAATGTTGGCTGAATCAAGCTACGTATACTTGCAAACAAATCATTGGCTTTCACTGCAGTTTTATTGACATGAGAAATTTTATTGAGGGTTCTGTAGGTCTTCGCAAATTTCATTAGTCCTTCACTGCGTTTATAGATACTCTCAATACCGATTTCAAGATCTTCAATATCCAGTTTATTTTGACCGGGCTTATTTTGAGCTTCTTCAATCGAAGTACGCATAGTTTCAGCCAAAGATGAAATTGGTGCAATGCTGTTCATGATTTCGTGGGTCATGACACTAAGAAGTTTTTTCCATGCATCGCTTTCGTTTCGGTTTAGCGTTTCATCAATATTTTGAATCATGATGAGTTTAAATGAAGTTTGATCTACATCAAAAATGGTATCTGAAATTAACACCTTAACTTCCTCCTCACCCATTTTGAGTAGTGTTGAATCTACATTTGGATGATAGGTTTCAAATAATTCATCATACGCCTTTGGCTTTCTTTTTTGGACGAAAGAGATGTTTTTGAAATTGGGAAAATCTAGTAAATCCAAGAAAAATGAATTCGTCCACAACACTTCTCCCGTCTCAGTATTATAGGCTATGATGCCTACATCAACCATTTCCAATATTTTTTGCAAATACAAGAACTGCGCCTGGCGTTCATTATTTATCTCTTTGATCGTTTTATTGACCAAATTAAAGCCACGATAAAGTTTTTGAATGTCAGGCGTACCTCTATCCTCTGTATACCATCTTGAAAAGTCACGGTATTTCACTGCTTCAAAAAAATCGTCCATTTCTCTAAAGCGTTTTGTAATAAAGTGATAGAAATTATATAGAAAAATGATTCCCAGCAGACTGCCTATACTTATTATATACACATTATTTTGTGTTATGCCATAAGCGATTAACACCAGGCACACTAATAATAGAAATGTCCTTATTGTTAAGGAAAGAAAATAATGTTTATAGATCATACTTATTTAACCTGCGATATAATGCTGTACGTGTTATACCTAATGCTTTGGCACTTTTAGAGATATTACCATTGTTCTCATCGATAACCCTCAAGATCGTCTTTTTCTCTATCGCCTCTAGATTAGTTTGTTTAGTGGTTTCAGCAGGTAAAGCTTGCTCAATCACAGAGAACGAGAGATCGTTTTCTGTGAGTTCATGCCCTTCGGCCATGATAATGGTTCGTTCCAAGGTGTATTGCAATTCACGCACGTTACCTGGAAATGAATGCTCTTTTAATTTCTTAATAAACCCCGGAGTAAATGAATACTCTCCCTTGTTGTATTTTTCCGCGTAAAGCGAAACAAAATGATGGGCCAAAAGCGTGATATCGGTTCCTCTTATTCTTAGTGCAGGAATGGTAATATCCACGGTATTGATGCGATATATAAGGTCCTTTCGAAAACGTGACTCATCAGCTAATTCTTGAATAGGCATATTTGTAGCACAAATAAGGCGTATATCGATGTCAATGGCTTTATTTGACCCAATGGGGGTTACCTTTCGGTTTTGTAGCACTGTGAGTAGTCGCGCTTGTTGATTCAAGGATATATTCCCTATTTCGTCTAAAAATAAGGTTCCACCGTGTGCTTCTTCAAAGCGTCCTTTTCGATCTGTATTTGCCCCTGTAAATGCTCCCTTTACGTATCCAAAGAGTTCACTTTCAAAAAGACTTTCGGTCAATGATCCTATGTCGACTTTTACAAAGGATTGATTTTTTCGCAACGAATTTTCGTGGATTGCTCTGGCGATTAAGTCCTTACCGGTACCGTTTTCACCTAGAATCAACACATTAGCATCGGTTGGGGCAATCTTATCTAGTTTAGAAAAAATATGCTGCATAGGCTCACTCTCTCCTACGATACGTTGTGTTGAGGCAAGTGAAACAGCTTTACTATTTGAGGAAGACTTTTGATGAACTAAATCGGTTAATATTTCAATGATCTTATCATTCTTCCATGGCTTAACGATAAAATCTGCAGCACCTAATTTTAAAGAGCGTACCGCTAGATCAATATCTGCATAGGCTGTAATAAGGACTACCTGCAATCGTGGGTACGAACTCTTTATTTTATTTAACCAAAAAATACCTTCATTTCCTGTATTTACGAGTCCGTTGAAATTCATGTCTAAAATAACAACGTCAAAAGACTCTTTGGTCAAAATACTAAGAATTGTATTGGGGTTTTTAGCCGTAACGACCTCATTCACTTTTTGTTTAAGGAGTAGCTTTAGTGCGATGAGAACATCTTCGTCATCGTCAATAATCAATATGCGGGCGTTTTTTAATTGCATGATTACAATATTACAACTTTGTGTTAAAGAATAAATTAGTTCAACAGGTTAATTCATTAAGAGCCAATCTTGTATCAATTGCGAACAGGATCTGTATCAAAACCGAACACTTAAATTGATGTTAAAATTTTAAATTACTGATTTTAAGACTTCTACTATTTTGGCATTATCTTTCTTATAAATAGGGTGTATCAAAAATTAATCATGGATATACCAATTGAAAAGAAAAAATACACCACAAAAAAAATAGTAATGTATACCGGCATCATTGCCCTAATTGCACTCATCATTTTTGTTATTCTGTCCTCTAGCGGAGGATCTAAATTAAATGTACAAAAAGAGCGTATTAGTATTTATACCGTAAAAGAAGGAATTTTTCAGGAAAATATTCCAGTAAATGGGGTTGTTTTGCCCATTACCACAATCTATCTAGATGCGCTTGAAGGTGGGAGAGTTGAAGAAAAACTAGCAGAAGATGGCGCGATTCTTAAAAAAGGGGATCCTATTCTACGATTATCAAATACAGATTTAGAGCTTAGTCTGGTGAACCAAGAAACTTCTGTTTATAATCTACTTACCCAAATGCAGATTTCTCAAAATGCTGCCCGACAAAATACCATCAACCGTCAAAATCAATTTACCGATGTCGAAAATAGTCTCATTGAGGCAAAACGCGTATACGACATGAACGAGAAGTTGTATAAAAAAGGAGTGATTGCCCGACAGGATTATGAATCTTCTTTGAATGATTTTAATTATCAAAATGAGCGCATGAAATTATCTAAACAAGTGCTTGCGCAAGATTCACTAGCCGTGAAACAAGAATTAAGTCAGGCGAACAGCTCCTACGCAAGAACCCAAAGCGCCTTAGAACTCATGCGTAAAAAAGTGGCTGATTTAGTTGTGAGAGCGCCTGTAGATGGACAGCTTACATCATTGGATGCAGAGATCGGTCAATCCATTAATAAAGGCGAACGCCTAGGCCAACTGGATGTATTAAGCGGTTTTAAAATTCGTGCCGAAATTGACGAACATTACATCACCCGAATACACGTAGGTCAAAACGGTACGTTCACGTTTAATGCTGAAACCTATACGCTTACCATAAAAAAAGTGTATACCCAGGTTACCAATGGCCGCTTTCAAGTAGATATGGTTTTTGAAAAAGAAGTACCTGAAGAAATTCGTCGCGGACAGACCTTACAGATTAGATTAGCATTAAGTCAGGAAAAAAAGGCATTACTAGTTGCTAAAGGTGGATTCTTTCAGGAAACCGGGGGGAACTGGATCTTTAAATTGAGTGAAGATGGCTCCAGCGCCTACAAAGCTGATATTTCACTGGGCAGTCAAAACACTGAATATTATGAAGTCATCAAAGGATTAAAACCAGGTGATCAAGTCATTACCAGTAGCTATGATAACTATGGTGAAATACAGGAATTGATTTTGAAAGAGTGAGAAGTTGGAAATTGAAGAATGACAAAAAGTACGAAGTACAAATTGGAAACTGGAAAGTAAAATAACTATTGATAAAAATTAATTCTGAACGTACAAATATCAAATACCTAATATATATGATCACAATTAAAGAGTTAGAAAAATACTACGCGACAGACGAGGTACGAACTGTAGCCTTAAATAAATTATCCTTTACGGTCCAGGAAGGTGAATTTGTTGCTATTATGGGACCTTCAGGATGTGGTAAATCCACTTTACTAAACATCGTAGGATTATTGGATGATCCAGATGGTGGCAGCTTCGTGTTCAATGGGATCGAAGTTTCAGGATTTAATGAACGTAAAAGAGCCGAGTTGAGAAAGCATAACATCGGGTTTGTATTTCAAAGCTTTAACCTTATTGACGAGTTGACAGTATTTGAAAACGTAGAGCTTCCGTTGATCTATACCGGTGTAAAACCCGCCGAACGTAAGAAACGTGTAGATGAAGTACTGGAGAAAATGCAGATCATGCACAGACGCAAGCATTTTCCGCAGCAATTATCTGGAGGTCAACAACAACGTGTTGCCGTAGCAAGAGCTGTTGTGAATAATCCTAAGTTGATTTTAGCCGATGAACCTACGGGAAATCTGGACAGTAGCAACGGTAATGAAGTGATGGATTTGCTTACTGAGTTAAATGAAGCGGGAACGACTATCATCATGGTAACGCATAGTGAACACGACGCCAAGTATAGCCACCGCATTATTAGAATGCTGGACGGTCAAAAAGTAACCGAAAATGTGCTTTCTGCTTATAAAGCTGCTGCCCTATGATCGCGCTTTTACACATGTTGTTAGAACTCATTATAGAGAGCTTCTCACGCTAAATCACCTCATCAATCAATACGCTATCGCTCAAGAAATAGAGGATAAAACGAACAATCATGATCAAGAATTATTTCAAAATTGCCTGGAGAAATTTACTAAAAAATAAGGTGTACTCCTTCATTAATATAGTTGGTTTAGCCATTGGTATGGCTGTAACGACTCTAGTGGCTTTATGGATTGTAGATGAACTTTCATTTAATAGTCAATTTGAACATCAGGACGACATAGCACAAGTGTATCAAAATATGACCTTTAATGGTGTTACACATACCAGTAACTCTATCCCCAGACCCTTAGAATTTGCGCTAAGAGAAAAGTATGATCATCTTTTTAAAAATATTGCAATGACCTCCTGGCACAGTTCGTCCTACTTGAAATATGGAGAACGTAACCTCTCCATTCGTGGGAACTTTATGCAACAGGGCATTTTAGAGATGCTCAATATTAATATTATTGATGGAAATCCTTTGGGTTGGGATAATCCTACTAGTATTGTCTTATCACAATCTGCTGCGCAACGACTATTTGGCGCAGAAAATCCAATAGGAAAAACGGTAATGAGAAGTAACAGTAGCCCACTAAAAGTAACTGCTGTTTATGAAGATTTGCCTGCGAGATCTACTTTTTCAGAACTTGATTTTATCATTCCCTGGGAGTTTTTTGTGAGAACTCAGGATTGGGTATCAAATAGTAAAGAGCTGTGGGATAATAATTCGTTCCAATTATTAGTTCAGCTGGCTGATGGTGTTACTATGGATCAAGTCGAAAATGCAATTTCAGATGTAAAAATGAACGCTTCTCCTCCAGATGTGCAGCAGTTAAATCCCGTGGTTATTCTCCATCCAATGAAAAATTGGCATCTCAGAGGAAAATTTGAGGACGGAAAAGATGTAGGGGGACGTATTGAAAATGTTTGGCTCTTTGGTACGATAGGGATTTTTGTTTTACTTCTCGCCTGCATAAATTTTATGAATTTAAGTACAGCGCGTTCTGAAAAAAGAGCACTTGAAGTAGGTATTCGAAAAAGTATAGGAAGTAATCGAGGTCAATTGTGTATGCAATTTCTCAGTGAGTCTTTAGTTATCACTACAGTGGCATTTCTTTTGGCAATGATCTTTGTTGTAGTAGCGGTGCCATGGTTCAATACCATTTCTGGTAAAGAAATCGCTTTTCCTTTTACTAGTCTTACTTTTTGGATTGCCGCTCTACTTTCGATCGTCATTACCGCTTTTCTAGCAGGCAGTTATCCAGCGCTATATCTTTCCTCATTTCAACCTATTACGGTTCTTAAAGGCAAACTTAGAGTAGGTAAGAATGCCGCCATACCGCGTAAAATACTAGTGATCACACAGTTTAGTATTTCAGTTGCTCTTATATCAGGTACTTTGATTGTCATGCAGCAAATAAATCATTCTAAAAACAGACCTTCTTTCTACGAACGCGAAGGTCTTATCCAAATCCCTACACTAAGTAATGATTTTGAAGGAAAATTTGAAACCATGCGTGAGCGCTTCATCGCTAGTGGTGCTGTGGTAGAGATGGCCACATCAAGTTCACCAGCTACAGAAGTATATTCAAACATGACCGGCTATGCGTGGGAGGGTAAGCCCGAAGGGTTTCAAGAAGATCTTGCTTTTACATTTATTTCATATGATTATATGAAAACACTAGGTATTCCTGTTATAGAAGGGCGTGAGTTTTCTCGTGAATTTCCATCAGATACACTTGCTGTCTTGCTCAACCGTACCGCAGTGAAATATATGGGTCTTGCTGATCCCATTGGGACAATAATACGATCAGCAAATCCTGAGGATCCAGAACCTCCGGTTGTGGTGGTTGGAGTTGTAGAAGATGCCGTGATCCAGTCTCCCTATCAAACGGTAAAGCAACATATGTATGCTTTTGATCGCTGGGAGAATGCCAGTTTCTATAATCTACGTTTATCACCAGATCAGCCTGTATCTACCAGTCTAAAAACCATAGAGCGTATTTTTAAAGATGCCTTCCCCTCGGTACCCTATAGTTATGACTTTGTAGATCAGAATTATGAAGAAAAATTTTTAAGTGAAGAACGTCTGGCGTCATTAGCAAGAATGCTAACTATATTGGCTATCATCATAAGTTGTTTAGGACTTTTTGGATTGGCTTCTTTTATAGCAGAACAACGCACTAAAGAAATTGGTATTAGAAAGGTACTTGGGGCCAGTGTTTCTAATCTATGGTTACTTCTTAGTAAGGACTTTGTTTTATTGGTAGTCATCTCACTTCTCATAGCCACCCCAGTAGCCTACTATTTTATGAAAAACTGGATCGAACGCTTTGATTATCGCATAAATATTGGACTTTCTGTATTTCTGATTGCAGGATTCGGGGCACTATTCCTTGCATTGATTACAGTGAGTTACCAAACTATAAAAGCGGCCATAGCAAACCCGGTGAAAAGTTTAAGAACAGAGTAGAAATTACACTAATTGTTATTCCGCTTACGCGGAAGCGAAAATATATACAATCATGATTAAGAATTATTTCAAAATCGCTTGGCGAAACATCAAAAGAAACAAATTATTTTCTCTTATCAACGTCATTAGCTTATCTGTTGGTATTAGTGCCGCTATTGTTATTGGAATGATGGTCTATTATGAATCTACCTTTGATGATTTCCATTCTGGTGGAGATCGTATTTACAGAGTAGTTTCAGACTTTGAAGAAGAAGATGATCTTGGGAACTTTGGAGCTGTGGCCGCACCCTTGCGAAGAGAGGTAGCGCTAAACGTATCTGGTATTGAAGAATCCGCCTATTTTTTTATTTGGTACATTGATAAATCAGATTCTCAAGATGGAATAGTAAGCATTAAAGGCACAGAAGATTATATTTTTACCCAGCGATCTTATTTCGATTTATTTAATTATGAATGGTTGCTGGGTAAACCAGAAAGTGCACTATCGGGACCTAATAAAGTAGTACTTACTAAAGAGAGGGCAGAAACCTATTATCCTAACCTTCCATTAACTGCCATCATTGGAAAACAAATTACGTATCAAAATGAAGTCAATGCAGAGATTACGGGAATTGTGAAGACCTTATCAGGTAGATCAGATCTTATTTTTAATGAATTTATTTCACTAGATACTGCAAAACAGGTAGATGCCGGCGATCAAATCTTTACAGATGAATGGGGAAACACAAATAGTGCTTCTCAACTTTTTATTAAAATTGCAGCAGGTACGAACCAAACGCAAATTCAAGAGCAGCTCACCAAAATCAGTAAAGCACACATAAGCGAGTATGATAAAAAGTATAATAGCTTTAGGCATTTCAAATTACAACCTCTTGCTGATCTCCATTTTAATAAGGATTACGGCGTTTTTAATTACAGCAGGAGTCAAGCAGACAAAGATGTACTTTTCAACCTAAGTTTGGTTGCCTTGTTATTGTTGCTCCTAGGTTGTATAAACTTTGTCAACTTAAATACCGCACTTGCAACAAAACGCGCTCAGGAAATAGGCATTAGAAAAACATTAGGAAGCTCCCGAAAGCGTCTAGTCTTTCAATTTTTAGGAGAAACTTTTTTGCTATCTTCTATTTCTCTTGCAGTCTCACTTGGTTTTACCAATATTATTCTCAATTCTTTTGTGGAGTTTGTACCAGACGGTCTTTCAATGAACCTGCTAACGAATCCTGTTGTAATTTCTTTTATGGTATTGCTGTTGATAATCATAACTGTAGCTTCTGGATTCTATCCGGGTATTGTTTTGTCACGATTTAAGCCTAGTGAAGTACTAAAGGGTCAAACTATCGCCGTTGGGAATAATAGCAAAGTCAGAAAGGTATTAACCATTTTTCAATTCACTATTGCTCAGGTGTTTATCATTGCAACATTAATTGTTGGTAAACAGATCAATTTTTTATTAAAAAAGGATGTGGGATTTAAGAAGGATGCCATCGCCTATTTCGAAACACCCTATGAGGATGAAAAAATAGAAAATCGTTTATTAATCAAAACTGAATTACAGTCTATTCCTGAAATTGATGAGATCAGTCTGGCCATGTCTGGACCTTCCTCACTCGGCGGCTGGACAACCGTAGGTGTAAGAAAAACTGATGAGGGTAAAATACAAAATGATGTAAGTGTTCTAATCGGAGATGAGAATTACCTAAACACATATAATATTCCTATAATTGCCGGTCGAAAACCTTTAAATGATACCATAAATGAATATTTGATTAATGAGGCAGGAGTACGGGCTTTTGGCTTTCAATCTCCCACAGATATTGTAGGAGAACAAATTGAAATTAATAATAAGCTAAGTCCAATCGTGGGAGTGATTAGAGATTTTAATCAGCGCTCTTTGAAGGAGTCCATTAAACCCATAGTAATTCGACCAGATATGGGCGGTAATAAGCGTACTTCTCTCAAGGAAATTCATTTTTCATTACATCTAAATGATTCAAAAACGTGGGAGAATGTCCTACTTAAAATAGAAAAAGCCTATAAAAAGGTCTATCCTGCTGCAGACTTTAAGGTTTCTTTCATCGATGAAAAAATTGCACAATTCTATGAGCAGGAGCAACGTATTTCAAAACTATTGTCTTGGGCAACAGGTCTCTCTATTTTGATCAGTTGCTTAGGGTTACTAGGATTGGTCATCTATACGACAGAGCGCCGCACTAAGGAGATAGGAATTAGAAAAGTGTTAGGCGCCTCACTTACCAGCCTTAATACTGTTTTATGCAAAGACTTTATCGTATTAATAGGAATAGCTGTAGTAATTGCTTTTCCCCTGGTGTTCTGGGGATTGACTAATTGGCTACAAGACTATGCGTATCGTACAGAAATAAGTTTGTGGATATTTATTGCTAGTGGTTTTGGGATGCTCCTAATAGCTCTTTTGGTAATGAGTTTCAATACGTTAAATACGGCAAGACGTAACCCGGTAAAAAGCTTAAGAACAGAATAGTTATTACACTAATCGTTATTCCGCTTCCGCGGAAGCGAAAAATATAAACAATTATGATTAAGAATTATCTAAAAATCGCGTTTAGAAATCTGTGGAAAAACAGGTTATTTACCTCATTAAACGTTCTGGGATTAATGGTCGCTTTTGGAGTAACCATATTGCTCTCTATGTTTGCCGTGTTTGAATTATCCTATGATACGTTTCACGAAAAAAAGGATAAAATCTATCAGGTTTATATGACCTGGCAGACGCCTAAGGGAACAGAAATTGGCACAAGTCAACCCACACCACTCGCCGAAGCCCTTCAATCTGAAGTTCCCGGAGTACATAAGATTACCCGACATCTTGAAGAAGAGGCCTTGACCTTCTATAACGATAAAGAGATTAGTTTAGATGCTTTGTACGTAGATGATGATTTTTTCGACATGTTTAGTTTTCCTACAGAACAAGGCTCAAAAACGAATCCATTAAAAGATCGTACGTCTGTTGTACTAACAAAAGAAACTGCTTTAAAGTTTTTTGATACAGAGGATCCTATAGGTAAAACTGTTACTGTTTTAATTGAAGGTAAAAAAGAGCCCTTTACGGTAGGTGGTGTAGTACAAGATATTCCAAAAGCAAGTACGATTGACTTTGAAATTGCCCTTCCGTTTAACAGAAATCCTGCTTTTAATGAAACAAAGGAGCTTTGGGGTGCCCAATACCACGAAGTTTTTGTCCAATTGGAGGAGCAAGTTTCTTCTGAATTATTTGAAAAAAACAGCCGCGAATTCACAAATCTCCATTACAAAGGCTCCATAGAAAAGCTAGAGCGCGATGGGGCGCGTCCTAATAGTCATGGGAATTTTCTGCAACTGGGTTTATTGCCTCTTACAGATATGAGATTTGCCAAATATGATACCGGCGCTGTCGTGATCAGTAAGGCCAGGATTTATATCGTTTTGGGTATAGCGTTTCTTATTTTATTTATCGCATGTGTCAATTTTATTAATATGAGCATTGCTAAAAGTTCACAGCGACTCAAGGAAATTGGTATGCGCAAAACGCTTGGCGCAGAAAAGAAACAGCTCTTCTTTCAGTTCTGGGTAGAAAGCCTTGTTATTTTTCTATTTTCTACCGGTTTTGGTATTTTATTGAGTTTCTTACTACAAGATAGTTTTCAGACCTTGTTTAGAACAAGTGCTCAAATCAGCAATTTATTTTCCCCATTAATCCTCATTGGGGCTTCTCTATTGATCCTTACCATTTCGCTTATTGTAGGAGGTTATCCCACCATCTTATTAAATCGACTATCGACGGTTCAATCATTAAAAGGAAAACTAGATTCTTCAGGGAATAATAGGTTGCGTAACGCATTAATTGTTGTTCAATTTGGAATCGCCATCTTACTCATTAGCGGCACTTTTGTGCTCAAAGGGCAGATTGATTATATGCGGAATAAGGATCTGGGATATGATAAACAACATGTATTTTCATTTCCGTTAAACGGAAAGAAAAACAGCTACGACGCAGTTGAACTACTACGTGAAAACTTGATAGATCAACCGGGTATTGTCAGTGTTTCTGGTGCTGATAATAATCTTGGCAGAGGAAAAGATGGCAGTCAATACACGAGTGTTTGGGGATTTGACTATAAAGGTAAAAGCGTACGTACAAATACATTGACAGTGGACTATGACTATTTAAAAACATTGGGGTTAAAGCTTTTGGAGGGCAGAAGTTTTGATGTAACCAAAAAGATTGACAATCAGTCGATTATAATCAATGAGCGTATGGTTAAGGAGCTTGGAGAAAAATATCCATTATCGGTTAATGTTCCGATGGACGATAGCCTGAACTATACAGTAATAGGGGTTGTTAAGGACTACCACTTTAAAGATATTTCAACGTCCATTGAACCATTAACATTTTTTCTAAACAGAGAAGAAGGACTTAAATATGCTTTTGTTAAAGTGACCTCAGCCGAAATGCTTAACGCTGTTCAGCGTATAGAGACAGTCTATAAAGCCATTGAACCAAACGCAGCGTTTCTAGGTTCTTTTTTGGACGAGAATGTAGATAGAACATTTATAAGAGAGAAAAACCTAGCTGCCCTTATCACTAGTGGTTCGATCGTAGCGATTCTATTATGTTGTATGGGTTTATTTGCGATGTCTATGTTTATCACAACTCAACGTACGAAAGAAATAGGAATTCGAAAAGTAGTTGGTGCCAGTGTTTCCACCATTACCGTTTTATTAACTAAAGACTTTTTGAAACTAGTCGGTATCGCATTTATACTAGCGACTCCTATAGCATGGTGGGCTACCTCTAAGTGGTTAGAGAACTACCCCTACCGCATGGAATTAAACATATGGATATTTCTTGCCGCAGGTGGTCTAGCATTAATTATTGCTATTATTACGATTAGTCAAAGGACCATACGTGCTGCAATTGCTAATCCTGTAAAAAGTTTACGAACAGAGTAGAGCAGCTAGAATTAATCGTATTACACTACATCAATATGGTACAACTCAAGTTCCGCGGAAGGGAATAAACAAAACTAGAAAATTATGATAGTTAACTATATAAAAATCGCCTGGCGAAACCTTAAGAGAAACAAACTGTTTTCTTTGATCCATATCATTAGTTTATCCATTGGTTTGAGCGCAGCTTTTGTTATTGGTATGATGGTGTACTATGATTTTACCTTTGACACGTTTCACAAAGATGGCGACCGAATTTATCGTATTGTATCCCACATTGCTAACTCACAAGAAGTCTACAAAAATCGAGGAGTTACAGCACTACTTCGCGATGCCGCTCCAGAAATTTCTGGGATAGAACAAACGTCGTATTTCCATAATTGGGGTGTGGCTACCGCTGAAGCAGAAGGACATAACGACATCAAAAGAAATCCAGAAGGTGTTATTTATACGGACAGCAAGTACTTTGAAATGTTTAATTACGAATGGGCTGTAGGTCATTCTTCAAATATACTTGATGCACCTAATGAGGTCGTGCTTTCGCGAAAGCGTGCAAAAGAATATTTTCCTGGGCTTAAAATTACTGAAATTATTGGAAAGCATATTGTGTATAATGACAGTGTGACTATGACCGTTAGGGGAATTGTAGAAAACCTGAAAGAGCGTACTGATTTTATTTTTGACGAGTTTGTTTCCCTTGAGACTGCTAGAAATACCGATAGTAAAAATCAAGTTTTTCCAAAAGACTGGGGGAATACCAACTCTTCGTCTCAGTTGTTTATAAAATTAAACGAGAATACTCCCATAAAAACCATCGAAACTCAACTCGCTGATCTTGCAGAAAAGCATACGGCCATTTACTTTGAAAAATTTGGGGTAAAGCGCTCTTTTATATTACAGCCCTTAGCAGATCTTCACTTCAATACTGATTACGGTATTTTTAATAACAGCGGTTCAGAAGCAAATAAAGATGTGCTTCTAGGTTTATCCTTTGTAGCGCTCTTTTTGCTGCTCTTGGGTTGTATCAATTTTGTGAATCTCAATACCGCACAAGCTACCTCACGTGCTAAAGAGATCGGAGTACGAAAAACGCTTGGCAGTTCACGCAAACAACTCATTTCTCAGTTTCTAGGAGAAACGATTGTACTTACTGTAATGGCCGCTGTTATATCGGTAATACTTTCAATTTGGCTATTGGGGGTATTTGCAGATTTTATTCCCGAAGGTCTTACTGCAGGATTATGGTTACAACCTCAAGTCCTCTTGTTTACGGTCATTTTAGTTTTATTAGTGGCGGTATTTTCTGGGATTTACCCCAGTTTAGTTCTCTCTCACTTTAAACCCAGAGAAGTACTTTCTAAAGCAACCCAGTTACCGGGAGGTAATGCTGGCGTGCGTAAATTTCTTACCGTTTTTCAGTTTACCATCGCTCAAGTATTTATCATAGCCACCATCCTTGTGGGACGGCAAATCTATTTTATGATTAATAAAGATTTGGGCTTTGAAGCAGAGACTACGGCTTATGTTGTAACTCCCTGGAATGATGCCGGATATAGTCAAAAAGAAGTTCTCTTCAATAGAATTAATACCATACCCGAACTGTCCTTGATAAGCCAGGGCGGTAAGCCACCGGCTTCTTTAAGCAGATCATCCAGCCTTGTTTTTGTAACTCGTGGGACGTCTGAGGATAAACTGGATCTTGAAATTTTAAATTCCGATACATCCTATTTTGACACATATGGCCTTCAGTTGATCGCTGGACGTAAACCACTAAACGATACCATACGGGAGTATGTCATCAATGAAACGACTATAGAAAAATTTGGGTACAAAACAGCTGAAAATGCACTGGGGAAAGAATTAAAAATGACAGACGGTACATTTCCCATTGTAGGAGTTATGAAAGATTTTAATCAGCGATCATTGAAAACAGGCATCAACCCACTGGCGATAACCGGTGATATAGGCCGCGGAGAATATACGCAATTTAGAAACGTACACTTTAGATTACCTATTGAAAAAGAAAATCTCAAAACAGCGATCGATAAGATTGAAAAGGCATTCAATGAGACCTACCCTAACGACCATTTTGAAATCATATTTAACGATGAGCTAGTTGCAAATTTTTACCGAACCGAACAGCGCATTTCGACCTTACTCAATTGGGCAACCGGCTTATCCATCCTCATTAGTTGTCTGGGCCTTATTGGCCTCGTGATCCATACTACAGAGCGTCGAACAAAAGAAATAGGTATACGAAAAGTATTGGGTGCAAGTCTTACGCAAGTGAATATTTTATTATGTAAAGAATTTTTGATTTTGGTTATTATTGCCTTTGTAATTGCTGCACCTTTAGCCTATCTGGGATTTAGTGATTGGTTGCAAGGTTATACGTATCGCAAAAAAATCAGTTGGTGGATTTTTGCCGCTAGTGGTATTGCAATGGCACTGATTGCCGCATTTGTGATGAGCTTACGAACAGTAAGTACTGCGATGAAGAATCCGGTGAAAAGTCTACGAACAGAATAATTCATTAAGATACCTGATTTACTTCAGGTAAAATATTAACTCGTTAAAAACTTCCGTGAAAGCGGACATCATTATGCTATTAGAACTAAAAAACATTTATAAATGGGTACAACAGGGCGGTCGAAGAGTTTTTTTACTCAAAGATCTATCGCTACAGGTTGAAGAAGGAGAATTTATTTCGGTGATGGGACCTTCGGGATCAGGAAAATCAACTTTGCTTAATGTTATCGGGATGTTGGACGGCTTTCAAGAAGGAGAATATCACTTTATGGATCAATCGGTTCATAATATTAAAGAAAAACAACGTTCTAATCTCTATACGCAATACATTGGATTTGTGTTCCAGGCGTATCACCTCATTGATGAATTGACTGTGTATGAAAACATCGAAACACCTCTTTTATATAAAAAGATAAAATCTTCAGAGCGTAAGGCGTTAGTTTCAGATATGCTGGATCGATTTAATATTGTAGGTAAGAAAGATTTGTTCCCTAGTCAGCTAAGTGGCGGTCAACAACAGTTGGTAGGTGTGGCGCGTGCTCTCGTGGCAAAACCAAAATTGATTTTAGCTGATGAACCAACCGGAAACCTAAATTCGAAACAAAGTGAAGAGATTATGGAACTATTCAAAGAGTTAAATTCAAGCGGAGTAACCATTATCCAAGCCACACATTCTGAAAAAAATGCAAGTTACGGCTCCAGAATTATAAATTTATTAGACGGAATGGAGCAAGGGTAGTATACTGGTCAAGATCGCTTACGTTGAAAATATCGCCTCAATACTCCGCCACGCACTGCATTGACGTCAAATTCTACGATAAAGGCATCTTTGTCAATATGCTCTAAAAGCCTATGCACTTTTCTAATATCAATTCGATTGACGATCGTTTGTACTATTTTGGTTTCGGTTTGGATTCCCGTAGATCCATATCCTCTTTCGCCTTTATATATCGTAACCCCAACACCCATAATACTTACTAACGCACGCTCCACTTCATCACTTTTTTTTGAGACTATGGTGAATCCTACAAAATCTTCAAATCCTTCTATCACAAAGTCAATTACTTTAGCAGTTACAATGTAGGTGAGTATAGAATACATGGCAATCTCCATGGATATTAAAACAGCCGTGATACTAAATAGAATTACATTGAAGAGTAAAATAGTTCTACCTATACTAATCCCAAACCGGTCAAAAACAAAAACACCCAGTAATTCTGAGCCGTCTAAAACAGAACCATTTCGAATCGCTAATCCTATCCCGATTCCTAAAAATAATCCTCCAAAAATTGCAATAAGCAATTTATCCTCTGTAACCGTATCAAACGTTGTTAGACTTATGGAAATGGACAAACCAATAATAGAAAGAATAGATTTAACCAGTATTCGTTTTGTAATCGTAAAGGCACCTATGATAAGAAATGGAATACTTACAATGAGCAAGGTTATCGAAATGTTCAAATCGAACTGATCGCTTAACAGCAAGGCAATACCTGTTGCACCTCCATCTAAAAATCCATTAGGTAAGAGAAACGCTTTTAAACCTATACTTGCGAGTGCAATCCCAAATGCGATTTGGAGATACTCGTTAAACGCTGTCTTGATGTTGCGATGACTCATGACATTACTCGTGTATAATTTCCCATTGGATATGTTCTCAAATTTTTGAACAAGATACAAATGAACTTGTCAAGCCGGTAGAATATTACATTATAAATAGTATGACTAAAAGTTAAATCAAAAAAACCTTTAGCAGTAATTAGAGTGAAAGCAACGATGAATAATATAAGTCTATTGAACATTGACCTAAACTTGCCTTTAATTCTATTGTATATAAGCTTGAACTAATGCGAAAGCTATAATAACAATTTAAAATTTTCTGCTTTTGAATAAATCAAATGAATAAAAATTGAGAAATCTAGCTTCTTTTCTGTATATCATTGAGCACCCACTCTAATTCTGGATCAATCCTTCTTTTACGATTCATAACAGTAGGTTGAATTGGTATATTTGGTTGTACACCATATCCATCTGGATATATTTTGTGTGGTGTGTCGATTTGCATCAATCCAATGCGCACCTTTAGCTTACTATGTGGTAACTCATACATTTTAAAGATACCGGCGACTGTACCGTTATGGGCCCCGCCCGTTTCTTCTCCTACTAAAATGGCTCTCCCGGTAGCCTTAAGCTTAGTAGATAATACTGAAGATGCCGAAAACGAAACACCATTGATCAATACATATACTTTACCCTTAAAATTATTGCTTTTTGGTTTGCGTTGTTTAGATTGCTTAAACCTATAGTACAGGGTATCATTCCGCTTAGTCGTATTGATCAAATTATGCGTAATCAAAATAGGAGACATCATGCCAATAATTCCTTTTTTTGCTACAGATTGAGTATTCGCCATGAGATATTTAAGGTAAGGTAATCTACTGTTTACTTCGCTTTCATTAATAAAAATGTAAGGCTCATCGACCAGATAAGAATATAAATACTCAATTTCAGAAAGGCGCCCTCCGGTATTATTACGTAAATCAATGATCAAATTCTCTGTATCTAACGTGTCTATCATCTTGAAGACATCATCATAAAATGCTTTGTAATTGCCCCTAGAAAAATTACTTATTCTCATATGAGCTGTTGTGCTGTCTTGATCTTTAAAGGTAAGAGTGCGGGTATCTGTCTTTTTTTCTGGAATAAAGCCAAATTTATTATCCCTTTTTTTCTTTTCTTTTTGCGCTAAACGCTTAGCCTTTTTCTCTTCCTTACTCAATATTGGTAGTTTCTTTTTATCTGCTGGAGCTAAAGTGTCGATTTTCGTGGGTTTCCTATCTGTATAGGTAAATACCCTGGTAAATATTGAATCATTTAATTTAAAGGTGACAGGCAAACTATTTATTCTACCGTGATCACGTCTATAAAATTTCTCTAATCCAAAAGCTGAATACTTACTATGAAAAGTGGTATTATATCCATCTGAACTATACAGGCGATTATAGCGACGTATGAGAGCAATAACATTTTCATGATTAAATTTAAGTACTTCACTACCTACAAGAATAGAGTCTTTACCAAATGATCTAGCAACAAAAACTTTATCATCCAAATATTCGAACTCAAGCTCTGATAGTTCAAATTTCTTTTTTCTAAACGCTTTTAGTCCCTTTCGCTCCAGACGCTCTTGTGGTGGAATGACAGTAATATGCCCTTGCCTAATATTCGCCAGTATTACTGAAAGTTTTTCATAGAACTCATGACTGCTCATGGGTTCATTAATAGACATTTTTAGACTATCTACTTTGCGATCAAGCACTTTCTTAGGGGTATATTGATATAATCTGGGATGATGCCTTTTAAATTGTGTATAGGTTTTATCGATATCAGAACGAAGTTCATCAACGGTATGTAACTCCGCTATCTGCTCATTGTATTTTTTTACGCTGCTGCATGCAGAAACTAAAAAAAACACCCCTGTAATCAGTATCGTTTTTCTAATCTTTTTATATAGTTGTTTCGTTTTTGGATGGTAGTTATTCTTCATTGATCTTTAGTTGCTCTATGTTTATAGACGCTTGAAACTGAAAAAGCGTTGCCTCAAATATATAGGGAAAGTTTTTTTTATTCCGTGGTCTTAGAAATATTCTTAAAGTCACTAAATTAACAGCTATTTATAATAATGATAATGAGATTTCTCCAACTTTCGGTCGAATGATATCGTGACTTATTACCTTATTCCTCATGTATGCTGAAACAATCTGGGTGGTATGATAGCTGTTTTTGTATCGGTCTATATACCCTTTGAATTCGTCGAACTCGGTAATCGTTTCAGTTTGGTCAATAAAGCCGAATCCCTGGTACTCTCCATTTTCAATTAGTACAATTGCTTTTTCCTGCGGTGTCCGTCCTCTATCGGTAATTACATAGGTCTCTTGTTGATTTTCTATGTATCGCAAAGCTTCCGCTACGCGCAGATTATATGTTTCAACCTCTTCCTTATCCCGACAAATCCCGTTGCAATGTTTAACTTTATAATGAGAACATTCGCCATAAGTTACTTGTAGTGAACAGTATCGCGGACATAGCTCAAACATTTCACAAAGTCTCATGAGTAATTCGGTTGCTGTTTCCCGATTATATAGCGTAAGCACAGAGTTTGTTTTCTTTTTGCTCTTTCCCAGGGCTAACTGTATAATTCCCTTTTGATTGACATAAGATATGATTTGATAGGTGTTCACGGGGCGCTTTTGAGCACGATTAAATGGCGGATAGTACTTCCTTATATAATCTGCCTCCAATAACAAAGCGCAAAGCTCATTGCCCGTTTCTACAAAATCCAACTGATGCGTCGCATTGCATAGATTAAGGGATTTTTGTGCCTTCGCATACATGTGTGATAAAACCCTGGACTTGATGTTTTTTGCTTTACCTACGTATAATATCTTTCCCGCTTGGTTTTTAAATAGATAGATCCCCGGAGTTTCAGGGAGACGCTCAAAATCTTTGGTTTTTAGATGCGGAGGTAGCGTTCCCTGGCGCGTGCTTTTTTTACTGTAGTTCGCGAAGACTTCAAAATCATCAACCTCATCAATGGCCAGTAATTTTAAAAACAGTTTTGCTGTTGCACGCGTATCTGCTTCGGCGCGGTGTGCACCTATTAAAGATATTCCCACAGATCTGCATAACCTCCCTAAACTGTATGAGGGTAATCCCGGGATCAATTTTCGGCTTAAACGAACTGTACACAATTTTTTTCTTAAAAAGGGAATACCCACAAAACTGAGTTCTTTCTTTAAGAAGCCATAGTCAAAATTAACACTGTGGGCCACGAAGATTGCGTCCCTTGTCTTTTCTTCAATGACATGAGCAATTTGTTCAAAGGTTGGAGCATCTGCCACCATTTCATTGGTAATACCCGTTAGCGCAATGATGTTTCTAGGGATAAGTTCTTGAGGATTAATGAGCGAGGTATACACATCAGTCACGTTGAGATTCTCGATGGTAACGATACATATCTCTGTCATTCGCCCGTAGCGTACCCCACCCGTGGTCTCTACATCCACTACTACATACTTTGTCTCTTTAAAATTCACCTGTCAAAAATAATCAAAAATGGAATATTTCCAGTTTAAAGGAGGTCGAATATTTGAAATAGAACATTGAAATAATATGTATCATTGTAGGCTAATGGTCTTTCCTACTATTCTTCATTATTTTTTGCATTTTGTCTTTCCGCTAGGAATAGCCTGGGTATTTTACAGAACAACATGGAAGAAAACCTATCTCATTTTACTGGCTACCATGCTGGTAGATGTAGATCATCTGTTCGCTTCGCCTATTTTTGATCCGGATCGTTGTAGCATAGGATTTCATTATCTACATACCTCTTATGCTATTGTAGGATATGTGGCACTGCTGTTGTTTAAAAATCCGTATCGAATAATAGGCATCGGACTCCTGTTTCATATACTTACCGATTATATTGATTGTCAATTGATGTAAGAAAAAAATATTATCTACCATGAGTTGATTTCTACCCAAAGGCTAAATTCTCGCGATTAAAATCTCAATCGCATAGATAGCTTTCTCTGTTAAAATTACAGTTGTAGGCGATATACTTTCTACCTTTAGTAACTAAATCAAATGCGAAAATGATCCATTTAAGGTGTTTTATTCTATTTTTCATTGTTTCTTATTGCTCCTTAAAGGGGCAAGAGCTTACCATTCAACCGCATGAATTTATCTCTAAAACGAATGACACCGTTCAAGCAGAGCTGGGTACATTTCGAGTTCCCTTAAACAGAAGCAATACAGACACCACTACGATTCCCCTGTCTTTTATTCGCTTTAAATCGACCAACCCTAACCCAGCTAGTCCCATCGTCTATTTGGCCGGTGGACCCGGCGGATCAGGATCTGAAACTGCCAAAAGAAATCGCTTTGAACTATTTATGAAGTTACGCGAAGTAGGCGATGTCATTGCCTTTGACCAACGCGGCACCGGCTTATCCTATCGCCCGATAAATTGTGATGAAAAACTGTCTTTCGCAGTGGACCGGCCGGTTTTAAAAGACGAATACGTAAAACGAACCATCGCGATGTACACCAAGTGTATAGAGTTTTGGAAAGAGAACAACCAGGATTTTTATGCATTTAATACGGCGGAAAGTGCTGCCGATATTGAAGCTCTCCGAAAAGTGCTTACTGCTGAAAAAATTTCGCTTTGGGGAATTAGCTATGGATCCCATTTGGCTTTTAAATACATCAGACGGTATGAAGACAAGGTGGATCGCGCTGTATTAGCAAGTCTTGAAGGACCCGATCAAACCATAAAATTACCACAGCATACCGATGATTTTATTGAGCGTTTGAGTAAGCGGGCCGAGACAAATTACGGTGAGCAACCTACGTATCCAGCATTATTAAAAACCATTCGCACGGTGCATGATAAATTTAAGAATAATGATAAAATTTTGACCTATACCACACGACGAGGAGATACTGCGCATATCGGGATAAGCCTGTTTGAACTACAGCAATCTATTGCTATTTTCTATCTTAAAAACCCCAATAATTCGAAAGCATTATCCAAGCTTTATACAGATATGAGTAATAGAAATTACGATGAAATCGCTCCAAAGGTGGAGATTTTAAAACGTTGGATGTTTAGAGGAGAGCGATTAATGCCTATCGCGATGGACTTACAAAGTGGAATTTCCCGCGAACGATCAAAACTATATGAAAAACAGGTAAACGAGGCTCTTTTAGGAGACGGAGTAAATTTCTTAGCTTACGAATGGATGAACAGCCTACCCTATCAGATGCTTCCAGATGATTTTAGGGAGCTTAAAACGAATCACGTTTCGGCATTATTACTAAGTGGTGATCTGGATGGCAGAACCTACATCCCTGCAGCTAAGGAGATTGCTAAACACTTTAAAAATGGGCAGCATATTATTGTGCAGAATGCCGGGCACGATTTGTACATGGCTTCAGATGAAATTCAACAAACCGTGGTAGATTTTTTCGGCGGAAAACAGATTACAGAAAATAAACTCAGCGTTGCACCAGTCCCTTTTAACTAAAAACAAACTAGCTATGGGCCTATTCAATAAAATACTGGGAAATGCCAGTGAGATTTCTTCAGAAAAGTTAACAGAAAAATACGGCCGACTCCTTATCGAAGATGAGGAAGTAGAACTGGGGTTTAAATTGTTGCGGGATGTATTTATGTTCACTAATAAACGCCTTATTCTAATAGACATCCAGGGAATAACCGGAAGCAAGGCCGAATATAAATCTATGCCCTATAAAAACATCTCCCGTTTCTCCTTAGAAACGGCCGGCACCTTTGACCTGGATGCAGAACTCAAGATTTGGATCAGCAGTGAGAATATACCCACGGTAAGCAAAAAATTCAATAAGAGCATTGATGTGTATGAGGTACAGCGCTATTTAGCCAATAAAGTGATGTAATTATTGCTGAGACATGCTCCAGTTATTTTTAATGGCCAAATAACGTATGACCATGACTGTGAGCATTGAAATACCCATGGCTAAATTTGGATGCAGTGTTGAATAACTAAATCCAACAAATACTATTCCTCCCGCCAAGCAAGCAGTGGCATATATTTCTGATCTAAATATCAATGGAACGCGATTGGTCAACACATCACGAATGACTCCGCCGAACACCGCAGAGACTACTCCCATTAATAGCGCCACAGGAATCGAGAGACCCACTCCCAAGGTTTTTTGAAGACCCAAAATGGTAAACAAACCTATCCCCACAGTGTCAAAGAGAAACATGCTTTTCTTTAATTTTAAAATACCACCTTTGAAAATATAAGACAAGATCACAGCAATAGTTATGGCGTATATGTAATTTAAATCTTTCATCCATCCTACAGGTGTTTCGCCAATAAGCACATCTCTAAGCGTACCACCTCCTATCGCAGTTACCGCACCAATAATAATCGAACCCACTGGATCAAACTTATTATCAATGGCAGTGAGTACACCGCTTATCGCAAATACCATGGTGCCAAACAGATCCAGCACGTAAATCCAGGTCATACTTTTTGATTAAGAAGGCGCAAAAATAAGTCTTTAAGAAATAATACAATGGACGACTATTTTATTTCTCCAACCACTCTTTAAAGTCCTTGACACGCTCCCTACTTACAATGATCTCATGTTCACTAAAATGATTTAGTTTGATCTGGAGTCGGCTGTTCGTATAACTCACCATATCTTTAATTGCATTGACATTGACGATGAATTTTCGGGACACCCTAAAAAAAGTATGTGGAGGTAGCTCTGGTTCTAGTTGTTCCAGCGTGGTGTCAATGAGATAATTACGATTATCAACGGTATAAAGATAGGTCCCTTTGTTTTCAGAATAAAAGCATTCGATTTCGTCTACATGAAATACCTTCAGGTGTTGACCTACTTTTGCAGTGAAGCGCTGTTTATACACCCGATCTACCGGATTAGACAAATACTTTTTAATATCTTCAAAATCAACTTTAATATTTTCCGCTTGACGGTGATTATGTTTATACTTCTCTACCGCAGCAGCCAGTTCTTCATCGTCTATAGGCTTTAACAAATAGTCAATACTATTTAGTTTAAAGGCTTTGAGCGCGTATTCATCGTAGGCTGTGGTAAAAATAATGGCGCTTTTAATGTCAATCTCATCAAAAATCTCAAAGGATAAGCCATCACTCAGCTGAATGTCCAAAAAAATAAGGTCAGGATGTGTATTTTTAGAAAACCATTCAATGGATTCTTTTACCGAATGTAACATAGTGGTTACTTCCGCCCCCAGTTCTTCCACTAAACGTTTTAGACGTCGTGCTGAAGGTTTTTCATCTTCAATTATGATCGTATTCATGATAAGTAATTTGTGATTGGTGATTCCCTTTGATAAAGCCTGTGCCAAGTATGGCCGAAGTACTCAGGTTGACAAGTTATTCACTAATGGCCATTGGATACTGACTATTAATTTATTTTACATACTTGCCGGCTTTCCACACGTGCAAGGTAGTAGATAGATTGTTCATATCAAGCAGCGGATTTTTATCCAGCAGCACTAAATCTGCCGTGAACCCGGGTTTGATATATCCTACTTTTTCAAGCTTAAACTGTTTTGCAGGATTAGAGGTTGCTGTTTTTAATACGCCTAGTGCAGGAATTCCTGCATCCTTAAAGTATTGCATTTCTTTAAATAAATCCGTACTGTAGTTGATGTTTGCATTTGGCGGGTCTGTCCCTGCAAGGATAGGAATACCGGCGTCATAGAGGGCTTTTGTTTCTCTTTGTAACCAAGTTAGTTTTTCGGTGGCTTCCTCTTTGGTTTTATTGAAATATGCTTCCTGAACCAGATAATTTGTAATGATCGTGGGAATTACAAAGAAGTCATGTTCTTTAGTAAGTTCTATAAGCTGCTGAGGGGACATATTTTCATCGTCCCAAATATGTACGAGACCATCGGCTCCACGTTTAAGGACTGCCACAGCATCCTTTAAGTGGGAAACATGTACTACAGCCACTTTATCATGCGTATGTGCTTCGTTTATAATAGCTTCTACGACATCATAAGATAATGTATTTTTCCAGGGTTCTACAATAATTTTAATATGATCAGCTCCTGCATCTACACGATCTTTGACCCATTGTTTAGCATCTTCGGGTTTTTCAAGAACCGGTACAGGAAAACCATATTGCGTTCCATGACCATCTTTTGCGGTAGCCGCATATCCCGCGGTAAGATACCGCGCCGAAGTACTATCTGCATTCATCGCTTTCATACCTTTTTGCATCTCTTCCATCCCGTGCATATCGAACAGATGTAAAATGCCGTTTTGAGCAGCCTCTCGGGTTGAAGCCGGAGACCAGGCATGGACGTGCGTATTCATCATGGCAGGCATTAAGAATTTACCCGTTCCGTCGATGACCTCACCTTTGAATTTGATCTTTTTGGCGACTTTGCTAATGCTACCATCCTCAACAAGAACTGACGTGTTTTGGTATACTTCCTCTCCGTCAAACACAGTGGCATTGTTTATCACAAACCTATCTTGAGAGAATACATGTACCGTTAAGGACAGTACTATGATTTGAACTAGTATTTTCATGTGTTTCAATGTTTAGTGTATTTGGAACTTTCTCAATGCTTTTATTTAAGACGCTCACGCTGCTCTTGATCCATAAATTCTTTGATCTTACGCTCTTCCCATTTTTTTAAGGGGCTTCCTTTAAATACAAAGACCGATAATCCATGAACTGTCACCCCTATTCCCCATCCTAGGGGCATAGTGAAAACAGTCCACCAGGGGAAGTACTGCGAAATCCTGCCATTGTCTAAATATCCTAAGTTAAAGATGATGTAGGCTGAACAAACCACCACATACAGCATGATGTGACCATAAAAGTCCCGAATTTCTTTGACGCGTTTTTTTGCTTTGATGTATTTACTTTCTTCTTTTTTCATGATATACTCCATACTACGTATTTTACTCCCAACGGGATCTATTCGCTTCTTCAGTTTCTTCCTTATTCATTACTTCGTTGATTTTGCGTTCTTCCCAGTTTTTTCCAAAAAACATGTCAAACCCAAAAACTTTACCCGCATGGATGGCAATACCTATCCCCCAGAATAAGGCAATCCATAAAAACCAGGCGTTTCTCCATTCGTTCGTGTAATAATTTATCCCTGCAAAAATGGCAATGAAAATAAGATAGGTCGCCAGCTTGCCGTAGAATTTTTTTAATTCACGTACACGCTTCTTTGCCGTCGCATATTTAATGGTATTCTTGTCTATATTTTCCATGATAGTTTATGTTAAGTTGGTTGTTTTTATTAAATGAGCTTAAATGAATCAATCTTCATCCATGTATTTTTTGATCTGTCTTTCCTCCCAGTCTTTTCCCAGAATTGGATTATAATTAAATACTTCCATCGCGTGACCTCCTACACCAAAACCCCAACCTACGATAGGAAAAATAGCCCATGGAAAGCTGGTTGACTGAGTATTAATCCAGATAAAAACAGGGATCATCAAAAGATAAATCGAAAAGTGAATGTAGAAACCTTTGAGTTCTTCTACGCGTTCTTTAGCGCGCTCATACGCAGTAGTATCATTAGTGTGTATATACGTTGGTTCGTTCATGAATTCTATTTTTTTGGTGAGCATAGGGAGTTTAACGCAAAATTGTTTTTCATCGCTAAAGATTCCGACTTCTCGTTTGGATAATAAACTATAGCGTTGGGTGATATTAACTAATCCCACTCCACTACTCTTCTTGATTACTTCTTTGGTCTGAAGGTTGTTTTTAACCACCAGATATCCGTTTTCTTCTTCAATCTTTATGTGCAGCGGTTTTTCTGCGGAAACGATATTGTGCTTTACGGCATTTTCCAATAATAATTGCAGCGAAAGTGGTACGACTTTAGCTTCGGGATTACTTACTTCTTCCGGAAGCTCAAATACTATACTATCTTCAAACCTCATCTTTAAAAGGCGTACATAGGTTTTGGCGAAAGCCAATTCCTCGTCAACCGTGACCAGTTCCTTACTTTTTTGTTCAAGCACATAGCGATAGACTTTAGATAGCGAAGTCGTAAACTTTTGCGCCTGATCAGGGTTTTCTTCAATCAATGAGGTTAATACATTTAAACTATTGAATAAAAAATGCGGATCTAACTGATTTTTAAGTGCATCAAACTTAGCCGAGGCTGTTCCCGCAATTATCTTTTGCACCTTGACTTTATCTTCCTGACGGCTTTTATAGTAATAAATGATGTAAAAAATAATCGTTGCAACAATAGAGATCAATATTGAAATCCAGTACATGCCCAGATTTTCATTTTCGATAAAGTCAACGATATTCTCACCATCAACAATTACATCAAAAAAGAAATGCAGAATAAATATCCCTATAAAAGAGATCAAAATTGCTCCCACCAAACCCATGCTTAATACTTTAAGCGTGAAAATTTTATCTTTGTAATTTTTAATGAATGCTCTAAAAAAAATAAAATTGCATAGGTAAAGGACTGTGGAATAAATAATAGCCGTATAGTACTGTATCCAAAGAGCTTCATCTAGACCAATGTCATTACCAGCTAGGTATAATATGATGACCAGCGTCAAGAAAACACAGTTCCCAATGAAGAATCCTTTTCCTATTTCTTTAATTAAATTCATTATTCTGCTTTACATTGTTTTAAGGCCTCTTTAGCGCGCTCTTCTCCACTTGTAGGTTCATATTTACCTTGAGGTTTAAAGGTAGCAAAAAGTTCTATCGCACGTTCAATATCTTTGCAATAGGGCTCAACCGGTTGACCAAAATATTTAGCTGATCCCATATCCCATTGCGCTTTAGCCAAGATAATCCGCGGATTTTTTGGTGCCAACTGTAATGCCTTTTGGTACAATTCGCTCACTTTACCAGAATATTTCATCCCGTAGGTCATCCCATCAAAACTAATCCATACTGTATAGAGTTCTGCCTGTAATTTAAGGAGCTCTGCATTATTCTCACTAAACGTTTTGGCGAAATTGATATACTCTTGGGCTTTGTCAAGTTGGTTTTTAAGTTTTTGCTCATTTTTTTCTGACCAGCTTCGGGCGATGTTGACTTCGGCAACATAAAAGTAGGGTAACCAGTTGTCTTTTTCGGCTTTAGCGATGCGTTCAAACAGATTAGAAGCCTGGTCGTATTGATCTGCTTCCCAAAGTTCAAACGCTTTATCCATTCCCTTCTCGTAGGAAGATTGACCGATAATTGATATTATTCCGAAGAAACTAACTAAAATAAAGGATACAATTGTTTTCATAGTTGGTCATATTTGTTGGTGTAAAACTACGTGATGAATGTCTTATGTAATAAAGTGATTGACTCAATTGTTGAATTTAGGTAGTGAGTTGTAGCCTAGGTTCAAACAATAATAATAGAAACGTATTAAAAACCATGGATGAATCTACAGTGAGCTTTGGCATTAATATTACTTGACCCATTAATTCTATTCCTTTAACGAAATCTTATCCCCAACCAGGCCATCAAACTGAATTCTTGTTAACTTAGGTTACGATCTACGCACTAATTGATAAACCCATGTTTAAACAATTATTCAAGCCAAAATCTTCTTCAACCTCTAGGCTAGTCCATAATGACTATTTCAATACATTACGGGCAAAGGAATACAATCGCTTAGATACGCATGGTCACGTGTACTTAGATTATACCGGTGGTAACTTGTATGCAGCTAGCCAACTAAAAAAGCATCAGGAGTTATTGTCTAAAAATGTGTTTGGAAACCCCACTCTACCAATCCTACCTCCCAGCTTGCGACTTCACTGGTCGAAGAAGCCCGCAAAAAAGTAATCGATCATTTTAATGCAAAAGACGACCACTGCATTTTCACCCAAAATGCTTCCGGGGCATTAAAAATAGTGGGAGAATGCTACCCATTTTGCGAAGAGGGGAAGTTTTTATTATTGGCAGATAATCATAACTCAGTTAACGGCATTAGGGAGTACTGTAAGCGTAGTCACGCTGCATTTGAGTACGTGCCGATTCGATATGACGATCTTAGGATTGATCAGGATGTTCTGGAAGACGCACTGTCTAAAAGCGAAGCTAGAAAGCATAAATTGTTTGCCTTTCCTGCACAATCTAATGTCTCTGGAGTGCAACATCATTTATCCTGGATCAAAAAAGCGCAGGCAAAAGGATGGGATGTTTTATTAGACGCCGCAGCTTACGCACCCAGTTCTAAACTAGATCTAAGTGAGGTAAATCCAAATTTTGTTTCGATCTCGTTTTATAAAATCTTTGGTTACCCCACAGGGTTAGGGTGTCTGCTGATGCACAAAGACTCCTTTGAATTGTTAGAAAAAAAATGGTTTGCAGGGGGAACGGTTACCTTGGCTTCGGTCATGGCTCCACACCATTACTTAGCCGGTAATCATGAACGTTTTGAAAACGGTACTATCAATTACTTAGATATCCCTGCATTAAGTATAGGCATAGATTATATTAATCAGATCGGCATTGAGCGTATTCACGAACGTGTAGTATCTCTTTCTACCTATTTGTTTGAACGACTTACAAAGCTCACCCACGCTAATCACGTTAAAAAACTAAAACTTTTTGGTCCACAAGATCGTAACCATGTTGGCGGTACATTAATCATGACTTTTTTAACTGAAAACGGAGTGGTGATTCCATTTGAAGAAGTAGAACAAAAGGCAAACAATGAAATGATTTCATTGCGGTCGGGATGTTTTTGTAATCCCGGCATAGATGAAGTAAACAATTGCCTCACGATGCAAGAGTTATCCCAATACTTCACCAGCAGAACAACAGGCGACTACTACGACATGATCGCCACGCTAAAGAAAATGCGCGGTGCGATACGGGTATCGGTTGGATTAGCCACTACACAACATGACCTAGACAGGTTTATTGATTTTGTAAAGCAATTCTAATCATTTTCGTTTTTGGAAACCAATACATGTGGCACCTCCTCTAACTCCCAGTCAATGACCAATCCTTTAGCCAAGGAACGGGCAATATCCTCACCATATAAATGTTCAGCAAGATATAAGGCTGCTTCAAAGCTTTTTGCTCCGCCGGCAGATGTGATGTATTTCCCATGATGAACAAACAAGACATCTTCACGCACATCTACACCGGGAAACATCTCTCTCATTTTTTCTACATCGCTGGGGAAAGTGGTAGCTACTTTTCCTTCCAACAAACCTGCTTGTGCCAATACAAAAGCCCCGTCGCAATGTGACGTTATAAATAATGCTTGCTGATCGACTTTTTGAACGAAATCGATCATCTTCTTATCCTCTAAATCTGTGTCTAAATGATGCTCTGCACTGGGGATTACCAAAATATCAATTTTAGGTAAATCGGTTTTGGTATAATCCATATCGGGCAGAATATACATGCCTTCAAATGTCCGAATAGGATCCATGGTATTTGCGACTGTAAACACATTCATTGGCTTAATACTATCCCGATACTGCGTATGTTGAAAAATATCGTAAGGTGCGGTAAGCTCAGTATTATACACACCATCCATGATCAAAAAGGCTACATTATACCGATTCTCTTTAAGCTCAACTTTGGGTTTGTGGACCTTGGCGTAGGCCTTAGACACTGCTTTACGTTGTTTTGGATATTTTTGCCGATCGCAAGAAGTGACTAGCAAAGACAACATCATAAGGAAAATTAGAGAAGCTCTCATCAAAGAATATTTAGTTTAAATATAACGAAAATCGGGGATGATTATATAAAAACACCTTATTCTACGTTCTTAGAACATATGAAGAAGACGCGTTACGTATATGTAATCCTATTTTTAGCTAACATAAGCGTTGGTCAAACTTTATTCACCGGTGAGGAATTGGCTTCCTGTGCAGTAGAGCTAATCAAAGATGATGTCACGTATGATCCCGCATATTTTGCTATGGACTACCCAAATGGAGATGTTCCTGCAGACAAGGGAGTGTGTACAGATGTTGTCATAAGGGCATACCGAAAACTGGGCGTTGACTTGCAACAAAAAGTACATGAAGATATGAACGCTAATTTTGATGCCTATCCGCCGCTTTGGGGATTGACCTCAACCGACACCAATATAGATCACCGGCGAGTTCCTAATTTAATGACCTATTTTGAACGCCAGGGAGCTATGATTCCTATTACCAAAAACACAAAAGATTATTTGCCCGGTGATGTGGTGGCCTGGAATTTGGGCGGAGCTATAACACACATCGGCATCGTTTCAAATAAACGTTCTAAAGGCGCTAAGAATTATCTCATTGTACATAACATAGGGGCGGGTCAGGTGCTGGAAGACATCTTATTCAAGTATAAGATTATTGGACACTATCGGTACTTACCGCAAAAGTAAAATATCGAAAATCCAGCCTATGCTGATTTCAAGATGATGAGCTTTACCTATTGGGCATGGGCGAATCAACACCGTAAAAAAAATACAGAAGTCAAGTCCTGGCATATTTAGACAAAGCCATCGCGCTGGATCCCAATTATGGGACAGGTCGGGACAAGGCAGAAGAGTTGAAATATCGGTTGGAAAAGAAAAAAATTGTTAGAATAATAAGAGTATTTATATATGTTTGTAAATAAAAATCAAGGTTAAAAGTTCAATTCTTATTAATTATGAATCAGCGCCGGTTATCAATATTTTTAATTATCCTTATGGGATCAATCATTATAACTTGTAAGTCTGACGATGACAGTAGTGATGAAGATTGCGCTAAAATTATAGAAATACCACAAGGTTATTTTATAGGAAACCAATACTACACTAACATAATTGAACAAGAAGTTCCTTGTGATTTCCCTGAGCCGGAAGAGGTTGAAATATTACAATCTCCACCCGAACTAGAGAATTTCACTTATGAGGTATTGCTGTTTGAATACATCGCTGATACAGGAAATAATTCTTCAAGTTGGAAGTTTGAGATTCAATTAAATAATAATAATGATTTTGATGTCAATGGAGTTCCCGTTCTTACCATCCTTAATGATGATGGAATACAATCAACCGGGAGTTATTCTGGTGATGCCATTGAACCCTGTTATTCTATAGATGCAAACGCTAATTGTATTCTGACTTATGATCAAGAGTTTCCTGACATAGGTTTAGGTGGACCTGAAAGTTTACAATTGATTGATGTAAAATACTATCTTACAAATTGAGATCGTCTTACAACTCAATCTTCTGCATCACATCCTTTCTGTTAACTTCAAACTTCGCATCGGCCCATTTTGGGGGACCAAAAGAACCTTTAGCATTGTTACTGGCGGCATAATCTTCCTTTGGAATACCTACCATATTGGTATTTAATTTTCCGTCGCTATTTTCGTCGTGATATAGGCTTATTGCATAAACACCATCTGGAACATTGTCAAAGGTGTAGGTTACAGTTCCTTTTTTTGCTGCTATTTTTCCACCCTTGAAAACCTTATCGGTTAAAAAATTATCTGGATTGGCATATAATGCCAACATGATAGTACCCTCACTTGAATCTATCTTACTCACCTCAACAGAAACCGAGTTTTGCGCTTGTACCGTTAGTGAAAACACAAGTGTAATGAGTACTAATCCTATTTTTCTTTTCATATCATTCTAGTTAAAATTCATGTGTGTGTTATAGTATAATTTGATCATTTTCATCAAATTCAACAAAGGGATTATAGGCTACTTCAAAAATATGACCATCTAAATCCTTGAAATAACCGCCATATCCTCCCCAAAATGTTTTTTCAGCAGGTTTAATGATTGTTGCGCCTAAACCTTCAACTTTTTTCATTACCTCATCCACTTCACCTTCTGACTTGCTATTATAGGCCATGGTTATTCCTGAAAATTCACAAACACCATCTGCAACATTAGCGTCCTTTGCCAATTCGCTTTTATCAAAGAAAGCAATGACTATACCACCGGTTTCAAAAAAGACGATTTTTTCTTTACTTGCTTCAGACCTTTTCCAGCCCAATCCCTCTTCATAAAATGCCAGCGTTTTGCCTAAACGTTGAACTCCTAAGGTTATAATATGTATTTTTTGCTTCATCTTAATTAAAAGCAGCTCCGCCAGCCGAAAAGCGGGACTATAAATTATCCAATTGATTCTTCGTTTTGTCTTTACTTATCGTCCAGAAAAATCCTACAAAAAAGAATTGATCTGCATTTGGTCGTAAGGTTCTTCTATCAAAAACACCTTCAGCATTTGGTGTATCTGCATATTGATAACCATTAATGTTTTTATACGCAAATACATTGTTGACCGAAGCATAGAGTATTTTCTGCGGACTGATCAAATACGCCCAGTTCAAACTCAGGCTTTGAAAAGGTTTAGTGGTCTCCTGTAAAAATCCCGGTTCATTAGGATTAGTATACGATCTGCCACTGGCTAATTGGTAACTAAATCCTACCTGACTTTTCCAATCTTCGATCCAGTATTTAGTAACTAAGCTAAAATTATGCTTATTTGCAAAATTGGGCGTTGCTTTTAACGGAAAATTAAATTGCTTTCGCTCTGTATCTAAATACGAGTAACTCACCCAATAATCCAGATTTTTAATGCTCTTATTATCTCTCCAAAAGATATCTAATCCTTGGGCATAACCGCTACCGCCATTTTCAAACTCACTCATCGGCAAAGGTTCCCGGGTATCAAAGGTGATCAAATCATCGTAGGTTTTTCGGAATATTTCTGCTCTAAACAACCTGTTTTCAAAATTATACTGATAATTTAGAATGTAATGAGAAGAACGCTCATTGGTTACCGTGGGCTGATACTTAAGCACATTACTAATAGGTCGCTGGTAAAAATCTCCGTATGCTAGAGACAGCTGACTGTTCTTACCCGTTTTATAGGCAAAGGATGCTCTGGGAGCAGCTTCAGTTTCATCGACTGCATCATCGTAGGTTCCGCGTACGCCAACTTTTAACGCTAACTTTTTAGAAAAGATGATGTCAGCTTCCGCGAAAGCGGAAGAAATATTTCCTTCAAAATCAAAGCTATCTGCAAAATCCGGCTGAGCAAAATCTTCGTCAAAATCATTATAAAAATGTTCTGCCCCGGCATAGAGTTTAAACCGATTGCTAAAGTTCTTTTTGACCCTTAATTTAAGGTGTGCCGCATGCTCCTGATTATCTACCGTGGCTTCATCAATGTCTAACTGTGTTCGCGCAAAGCTATAGCTGGCACCGGTTTGAAGCGACCAGGTATCAGATAGCATCCCGCGATAGGACGTATTGAGATACAGGTTATCATTGTCAAGAGCAAATGGGATTCCTTCGGGTACATTGATATCCTCACGGGTCAATTCAAAATTAGTCCCGTCAAACGCTGTGTAGAATTTAAAGAGTCCATTCTTAAGTTTTTCGCGGTATACCGTTTCACCGGCATAATTTTCTAAAGGTTTTTGCCAATCATTTCGGTCATCATAAAACTCCAGGTAAGGCGCAAGATTGATGTAGGTCGCATTGACACTCAAGGAGCGCTTCTCCCATTTTTGGGTATGCCCTAGTCCGCCACCTACGCTCATGATCTGAATATTGGTTTCGGTTTGATCGGGTTCATTGATCGTATTAAGTAACAAGACCCCAGACAGTGCCTGACCGTATTCAGCCGAGTATCCTCCTGTTGAAAACGTAATCCCATCAAAAAGAAAGGGTGAGTAACGGCCGCGAGTCGGCGTATTATTAGGTGTTGGATTGTAGGGAGCAAATACCCTGATCCCGTCAATAAATATCTGGGTTTCGTTGGCATCACCCCCTCGCACAAAGAGTCGGCCATCTTCGGCCACCGTAGTTGTTCCCGGTAGTGTTTGAAAAGCACCAAATACATCCCCAAGCGCATTGGCAGTAGTAACAATATCCAAGGGTTTTAATACGGACACTTTACTATTATCGCCAGCTTTAAAAGTTCCGGCAGATAAAACCACCGCATCTAGTGTGCTTACGTCATCCTTTAGCACAACGCTTAAATTTGACATTTGATTGACATCTAATAGTAGAGATTTCGTCTCGTAGGATAAAAAAGAGATGATCAGAAGTTGTTCTCCCTTTTCTTCGGTCGTGAATGAAAAGCTTCCATTATCAATCGTGGTGCTTCCGTCGTATGTACCGTCTAAATATACGTTTACTCCCTCCAGTCCATTACCCTTACTATCGGTAACAATGCCGTTGATAGATGTTTGCGCGTGTCCTTGTAGGATAGTTAAAATACCAAGTAATGTAAACAGCGTTTTCATGATCAGATTGATTTGATGCATCAAAAATGATCATTAGATTGTGCAATATTAAAAATGAATGGCTCAAACGTAGGATTTATATCCTGAATTGAAATTTATTAAATCTTCCCAATGAAACGGATGAGATATATTTTAATAGCTATAGTATTTGCTAAGGAATACAAGTAATTTGTCTGATTATGTCACCTGATTTATTAAAGAAACGGTGGTTACAGCATTAAGAACCCGCATCTACATTTTCAATTTTAGTGGTAAGGGAATTATATTTTTTAAATGGTCTAATGATCAAACGCGCAGCACGATCAAAGTTGATGTAATTGTAGGTCCAGTTAAAAAAGGTTACGACTCTATTTCTAAACCCTACCAAAAACCATAGGTGAATAAACATCCAAATAAACCAGGCGATAAATCCGCCGGTTTTAATTTTACCAATATCTGCCACCGCCCTGTTTCGGCCAACGGTTGCCATGGTTCCCTTATCAAAATATTTAAACGGTTTTAGCTGTTCACCTTTAAGTAAGCGCTTAACGTTTTTTGCCAGGTGTTCTCCCTGTTGAATGGCAGGTTGTGCAACTTGTGGGTGTCCTTCAGGAAAATCTTCTGTTTTCATTAGCGCTATATCGCCTACAGCAAAAATATTGTCCGTCCCTTTTACTTTATTGAATTCATTCACTAAATAGCGATTGGCTTTATTATGAATGGATTCTTTTGGCATCCCGTTAATAATTGCTCCTGTTACTCCTGCGCTCCAAATAAAGGTAGCCGCATCAAAACTAAGACGATCCTTGTTGGTGCTAACCGTTGAACCATCGTATCCCGTGACTTGCGTATTTAGGTGGATATTCACTCCCATATTCTCCAAAAATTCTTTCGCTTTCGCGGAAGCATACTCGCTCATAGGTGGAAGCAGTCGGTCAGAACCTTCAACCAGATGTATTCGAATTTCTGAAGGTTCTATCTCCTGGTAATCATTTGGAAGCACATGTGCTCTCAATTCGGCTAATGCGCCGCTAAGTTCCACTCCCGTGGGTCCACCACCGGCAATTACGAAGTTAAGCAGCTTTTTTCGCTCTTCAGGATCATCTGTAATGGTAGATTGCTCCAGATTTTCCAAAATCAAACTTCTAATATTTAATGCCTGAGGGACGGTTTTCATCCAGATCGCATTATCCTTAATACTCTCATTGCCAAAAAAGTTCGTTTTCGTTCCCGTTGCAACAATTAAGTAATCATATCTAATGCTCCCTATGCTGGTATGTAATGTATTATTGTTGTGATCGATTTCTAATACTTCAGTGAGTCTGAAAAAACAGTTTTTACCTTTTTTTAGAATCTTTCTGATCGGGTACGCGATAGAATCTGGTTCCAATCCAGAGGTAGATACCTGGTATAGTAAGGGCTGAAAGGTGTGGTAATTTCTTCGGTCTAACACCACCAGCTGGATGTCTTCTTTGAGTAACTTTTTAGCTAAGTTTATTCCGCCGAAGCCACCTCCTACAATGACAACTCGGGGTAAGGTACTTTGTGGTATATTCATAGGGCACTTTTAACAGGATATAACAAAGATACCTTCCGCGAAAACGAAATAATGTTAGCGTGAACATAAATTATATCTTAGTGTAACAAAATTAGCGCGACCACTACCAATGCAATAACCAGCCAGCTAACGTGAGTAAAGACTTAGAACAACAATTTGTCACACAATTTGAAGCGCATCAAAACATTGTGCATAAGATTTGTCGTATGTATACCAATAACCGCGATCAGCATAATGATCTTTTTCAAGAGGTTACGGTACAGTTATGGCGTGCTTATCCCAAATTTAGAGGTGATGCTAAATTTAGTACCTGGATGTATCGTGTCGCACTTAATACTGCCATTACATTATACAGAAAGTCCAAACGACAAGTTACGACTCAGGATTTTGAAGGAGTAAGCTTTAAGATAAGTGCAGAAGAATATGATGACACGACTGAGCGACAACTTAAACTTATGTATGCGGCGGTAAAGGAATTAAATGATATTGACAAAGCGCTGGTCTTGCTTTATTTAGAGGATAAAGACTACCGTGAAATCTCACAGACGCTGGGGATTAGTGAAGTAAATGCGCGTGTGAAGATGAATCGAATCAAAGGAAAATTAAAAAAAGTACTAAATCCATAACAACATGGACGGATTAGAATTATTAAAAAAAGACTGGCAGCAGCAGGAAAAAGAGCTCCCGCACTTATCGGCTAAAGAGATTTATCCATTGCTCCTTAAAAAATCATCATCCATTGTTAAATGGATCTTTTTAATCAGTGTGATTGAGTTTTTATTTTGGACTGGTGTATCGATATTCTTTGAATATACGGATCAAAATGAATCGTTTTCATCTTACGGATTAGAAGGGTGGAATTTATTTTTATCAGTAGTTTATTACGGTGGTATTTTATTCTTTATGGTTTGGTTTTACTTGAATTACAAAAGAATTAAAGCAACCGATTCTGCTGCTGTACTTATGAAAAACATTCTAAAAACAAGAAAAACAGTACGCTATTACGTTTGGTTTAATATCTTATTTCTATCTCTTGGACTTATTATCTCTTCTATCTTAATTACCTTTCAACTCCCAGAATCTGAACAGATCGACATAACAAGAATGGTTATTATTCTCACTATCGTTTTGGTCTTGGTTGTTGGTATCTTATTACTTTTCTATCGACTGATCTATGGATTTTTAGTCCGTCGCTTAAATAAAAATTATAAGGAATTGAAACGGATTGAAGATTAGACTCAAAAGGTTGAAGGTTAAAAGTTCAAGATTAAGCATTGAAGTTAAGCTTCTTGACATTAAAGGTGTAATTCTAAATCTACTTACTACCAACTAAAGCCTATCAATCAAGGACTACCAACTAATACTCCCACTGCCTTTTTTTGTTGAGTTCTTCTTCGGCCTCAAGCTCTTCTTGAGGGATTACTTTTAAAAATGAGGGATGCTGTTCAATGGCATATTCCAATTTCTCAACCACACTATCAATAGATTCGTTATCATAATCAATTTCTAAGGGTTGCTTTATTTCCATCGTTTGAAGAATATTCTTCTTCTTAACGCGTATTCCTTTTTTATCAAAAGAACGCCTAAAACCATCAATAACTACAGGGACTACAATAGGTTTATAGGTTTTGATAATGTGCGCCGTTCCCTTTCGAATAGGCTTCCAGGGTTTGGTAGTGCCTTGAGGAAAGGTTACCACCCAACCATCTTTAATGGCTTTACCTATATTGCTAATGTCACTTAACTTAACTTGACGATTAACATCCTCACCATTGGCACGCCACGTACGTTCTACAGTAACGGCTCCTGCATAAGCTAATATTTTAGCTAAAAAACCTGAGCGCATGGTTTCTGCAGCGGCGACATAGTATAAATTGAGTTTGGGTTTCCATAAATATCCTATGTTTTTGATACTGTCATCCCTACCTGAAAGTCCGGCATTAAACACATGATACATCGCCACAACATCAGCAAAATAAGTTTGGTGGTTGGAAACGAACAATACATTATTATCTGGAAGTTCATTTAACAAATCAGAACCTTCAATTTTAAGTTCATTGAATCCACGGTAACGCCTGTGACTCAATGCGCCCATAACCATGATAATGAGACGCTTTAAAAATAAGATATGTCCAAATGGATTGGTTTTGAATAACCCCATAGAGTGCTAGAAAATAGTTGTGTTGACTTTCAAATATACAAAACCACGTAAGCTTTCATTGCTTTTTTAGTAAAGCTTTAATTTCGTTAAGCATCATAGCGGTAGCACCCCAAACAATATGACCATTAAGTTTAAAGGCTGGAACATTGATATTTGTTGCGTATGAGGTTGTTATACGCTGTTCAATGCGATTTTGATCACTTAAAAAATCTTTTAGTGTTACTTCAAGAATGTCTTCTACTTCACTCTCCTGAGCTACAAATTCTGGAGAATAATCCACAGTACCTAGATAAGGTTGTACCCAAAAATTGGATGGAGGAATATACACCCTGGTCAACTCTTTAAATACACTCACATCAGTTTGAGTGACGCCAACCTCCTCTTCGGTTTCACGTAGTGCCGTTTGTTGTAGGTTCCTATCTTCAGGTTCAACTTTGCCCCCGGGAAAACCTATTTGTGCAGAATGTACGCCTTTATATGTTTTACGTAAAATAAGTGCCAGATGAGTTTCTTCAGCCTTCGGGTAGAATAATCCCAGTACTGCCGCTTCACGCGGATTAAGTTTTTCTACATCAATATCCTTTAACTCTTTTACACGCTCTATGGGTGCCATTTCCAACTGGGCAGCACGCCCCGGAAGTGTAGAATTTTCTATTTTTGAAATTAATTCTTTAAATGCTGAAAATGTCATTAAACCTTCGCCTGATTAGTGTTATAGTAACTCTGTTATTTTTAAGCTCATGTGAAGATAGCAAAAGCAAGTCAAAACCTCTCGAAGCTACCTCAAAAAAGGTTGATACGCTAACCACTGATACAAAAACGGTAGAGGTAGAAAAAGTAGAACCTCAACCAAACTATTTGGCATGGGAGAAAGTTTCTCAAGAAGAGTTGAAACCTTTTTTAGAAGAATATGCTGAAGAAAATCCCGAAATGAACATTCGCATCATCACCTCATTAGGCAATATTGATGTGCAACTCTATCCTGAAACAGTTTGGCACCGTGCTAATTTTATACGATTAGCAAAACTGGGTTACTTTAACGAAACCTTTTTTCATCGTGTGGTGCCTAATTTTGTCATTCAAGGAGGAAATAGCGATAAGGTCATTACAGCAAAAATGAGAAGTCAGCTGGGAAAATATCTTATCCCGGCCGAGTTCTATCCTGCATATCGCCATCACCGTGGAGCTTTTGCTGCAGCAAAATACACAGAACAAAACATGAGCAAGGCTTCCTCACCATATGAGTTTTATATTGTACAGCCTAAAAGCGGAGCGCATCATTTAGATGATGAGCACACAGTGTTTGGGCGTGTAATTCGCGGAATGGATGTGGTGGATCAAATCGCTCAACTCCCCACCGATGAAGGTGAATGGCCCATGCGTAATGTATTTATCGACGTAGAAGTGCTTGAATGAAGTCGAAATTGAGGGCGAAATCGAAATAAACGTCAATTGGATTTTATCAGAAATTAAACAATAAACTCTCAAAAGGTTGACTTTTAATTGTCATCCCTCCGCAGGCAAGAATCTCATTATAAGTATACCATAAATAAATTGAAAAGATGCCTGCCTTGCTCCTCCGCTGAAGCTTCGGGAGTGAAGGCGTACGGTCCTATCTTTTCTTCGTAAGCAGAAATCTCATCTTCATCATGCTATAAATACTTCCTTTCTAACCCTGAGCAAGAAAAACATTATGTTAAATTTTGACCATTAAGTTCAAATTTGTTCCCAATAAGATATTAGCTAGATAAAAATTACTAATTTTAAGTAATAATAATAAAAACCTACGTTAAATCATTAGCCATCTTTTAAAGCTGGTCATTATTAAGTATAGATTTTCTCACATCTAATTTTTACTATGACACTACTTCTATATATTACCATTAGTACCTTTCGAGAACCGCTGGATAGTCTCTGACATTAAAAACTACAGCATATTGAGTTATTCTGTAGAAGCCTCCTAACAAGAATTTTTAACTGTTTTCAGTGATCATAAATATTCTTGTCGATTGTATATTACAGTATGAATTGACCTGGTTTCTTTACGTACTAAAGAATAATTGGTCTCTCATTCTATTTAACTACTACCTTTTTTGATTAATTTCTTAACAGACAAATAAATAATTACCCTATGGCACTACAATCCAACACCCGTGTATTTATTGGTGGTAATCCCATCCATGCTTTTAAGCGACTAATGCTTCGGCAGGATTTAGATGCTCATCACTACCTTGAACTGGTCTGCCGTATGGATGTACTTGAAAAAGCCTCTGCAGAACTCGCCGAGGAAAGCCGAAACTTCCTAGGGGAACTTCTTACCGTGAAGGTTGAATCCCTCACCGACTTTCAAGACTACAAAACCCTGGAGTTTAAAGGAGTCGTCACAGCCGTCAACAGCACCAAAGGATTTCATGCCCATCAGGGAGATTTGGTTACCATCAAAGCACAGAGCTGTAGCATCCTGGCAGATGATGGACCACACTATGCCTCTTTTAACGACGTAGGATTAGAAGATATTCTTCACCAAACCTTCCAGGGGTACGATCAGGGAAAGCTGGAGCTAAGCCTTCAGCCTGTCTACAGCGAAGCGCTGCATTACAGCGTACAACAGCATGAAAGCGCTTATCAATATGCCAGCAGACTGGCCGCTCAATACAGCGAATGGTTTTACTACGATGGTAAGACCCTGCACTTTGGTCTGCCGCAAGCCGGTGAAGAAGTCACCCTCACCTACGGGCATGACCTGCAGGAATTCTCGCTTAATCTCAATCCAGTTCCTAACGCCTTTAGCTACTTTACCAATGATTACCTTACTGATGGGCAGCATGAAGCCAGCACA
>NZ_BAAAFG010000014.1:0-76662 GCF_039523415.1 Gangjinia marincola | reverse complement strand
CAGCAGTCTACCTCAATGCCTACAACGATCCCCAGCTCAAACAGCGTTTAGACACTCATGTCGCCCAGCAAAAGAAAGCAGATGAGGCCAAACAAATGACCGTGAAAGGGGTGAGTGATAATCCCGGGGTAAGCCTGGGGCAGATCATCAAAGTAACCGGGCAGGGAATCACTCCGGGGAGTTTTAGAATCACCAAGGTTACCCACACCGCCACAGAGAATGGTACCTACCTCAATAGCTTTGAAGGGGTCGATGCTGCGGCTGACACCTACCCCATGACCAATGTGATGGCACATCCAAAAAGCAACAGCCAGGTAGCTGTGGTGATGGATAATGCTGATCCAGACGGGCTGGGAAGGATCAAAGTACAGTTTCCATGGCAAAAGCCACAGGGAGAAGTAACGCCCTGGTTACGGGTGATGACCCCACATGCAGGAGGAGAAAAAGGATTTCACTTTATACCGGAGACCGGTGAAGAAGTGCTCATTGGTTTTGAAGGGGGTAATGCAGAACGTCCCTACGTGATGGGAGCACTTTACAACGGTAGCAGTAATCCCGCAGGATGGAAAACAGGAACCAATGACGTTAAAGCCATCAGAACCCGAAGCGGGCACACCATAGAGCTCAATGATACTAAAGGAGGTGAGTTTATTACCATTACGGATCAAAATAAAAATTTGATCACCATAGATACTGCAAACAATAATATGACCATTACCGCTTTAGAAAAAATGACGTTGAATGCGAATAACCTGGAAATCAATGTAAAGCAAAATATGGATATCAATGTTGGACAAAACAAAAGCGAACGAATCGGTCAAAATCACAATGTCAACTCAACGAACGCCAATGAATCTGTGGCACAAGCCAAAAATGTAAACGTAGGAGCACTGCTCAATCAATTCTCAGCTACCGCAAATTTAATTGCTACGGCCGGTGATATGACGATACATTCTAAGGGAATATCTACCTTTCAGGGAAATGCAGATGTGAAAATAAGTAAAGGTTAATTGCATGAGATTTGTTGTAGCTAAAGAGCGTTTGCCACTTCCAACCATTGAAACAACTTTGTTCTTTGAACAACAGGTTCTTAGTACCAAATGGATAAATGGACAATCTACTAATCAAAAAGCGCAGCGAAAATTTTCAGTAAGCTATCAGCCTCAACCAAATGGTGCGATACATGTTGACATAACGACTAAATTGTATAAAGTTACCCTGCCTTCAGTATTAAAAAAACAGGAAGAATTGATTTTGAAGATTTCTTCATTGATTGACAGATTGGAATGTGTCATGGATCATCAAGGGCGATTATCCCGGCTTCTCAATCATAGAGAAATTATGGATCACTGGGCTGCCCTAAAACCAAAACTAATGAACCAGTATAAAGGCAGTGGAGTAATAGGATACATCAAAGGAATCGAAAAAAAGATATCAAATCCTTCAGAATTACTTGATGACATTAATCAGTATCGTTTGTTTGGATTTTTATTTAATGGTCTTTATAGAGAATACTCTTCTGAAACTTCTGAAAACCCAAGCAACATCAAACGAATTGAAAATGCTGTATTCGGCCTGCATTATGATGTAGAAGAGCGATTAGAGTTACACCAAAATAAAGACGATCAAATGATGGTGATTATAAGTGGGCAAAATGCAAATGCACCATCGCAGGAAAAAAGATTTAATACGATGATGTTGAATAAGAATGTGTACGGAGGAGTAGAACTAGTTTTAGATACGTATCACGGAAACTATCTGTTCAGCAGATCATCTGGTGATGTTCGCAACGCATCACTTTGTATGGAAACCAGCCACGGTAAAAATTATAAAAAAAAACAGGAATATGAAATTCGCTTACTGAATTAATTTGATATGAGTGGTAAAAAATATGTTTGTAATAATGCCAAGATTGAGTGTTCTTTATGTTTAAAGCCTGAGGGTACGTTGGTGGTGACCTCCAACCAAGTCAAACTACAAGACAAAACCTGGGCGACTTTAAAAGATAACAAGAAAGCAAACCTCCAATTTTCGGGTAATTGCAAGAAAAGTGATAAACAAAGTGTTCCCTGTGTAGCGCTGATTTCTCCAACAAAATGGATTAACACGGGAGAAATCTTGATTCAGGGAAATAAAGCACTTTTAGAATGTTCTACGATAAAATGTAGCTATGGTGGAGTCGATATAAAGATTAAGGATCATATACAAAAATCACAAATGGACAGTGCTGAAGCAACCGATGTAGAGGCGATTTCTCCGTCAAGCGGAACCACAACCAAGGTGACTTCATCAAAACTCGTTCAATAAGAAATTAACGGATGGTACTTGAATTTGAACAGGACGAAGCCCGAATAGAATGGGAACCCGATGCGAGTGTAACCGCTGATATCTATCAGGTAAAGGTATATGCACAACCTAAAGATGGAGGAAGTAAATCGTTGGTGCACACTTCTCAAGAATTTGAGCTGGGAACCGGGAAGCATCTTTACAGGCTCACTATAGACTACATGTATTACAATAGAGCGGCAAAAGCAACGGCAACCGGCAGTGGGCCTCTCCCAAATATTCTGGAGTTTTCATTTGCTATTTTGATTGAAGGCGAAGAAACTGAAGTGGCGGATGTAGTTGAAGTACACTTTGTGCGTTATGTCCCTCAATTAATGGGAATTAAAGGTTTTTCTAATGCAGAAGGTTTACAGCGCATCTGGTTTACTCGCGGAAGCAATATCAACAAAGACAGTGTTGATCCTGAAATTGATGCGGTGACATTTAGCTGGGCAACTTCAGAAAGCAGTCAAGTACGTACCGAAGCAAATCAATTTATTCGGGCTACTGAAAATGCACTAAATGCATGGACAAACACTGCGCCAAAGCGTTCGTTAAAAGCTGAGATTAATCGAATGGTGACTGACGGAAAAATGAGCTTACCCGCTTCTCAAGGATCAAAAACGAGTTTTGGTGTAACGAGTAAGGCAATTATTACGCATAGAGGAGAAAAAATGCCGGAGTATGAAAAGTATTATTTCAACAGTAAATCCTTTTCGGGATTTTTTGATATGGGTGTTCATTTTATGACCGATGGTTTGGACGACTTTGTAGCATCACTGGCTAATTTCAATTTTCATATGTATGCCAAAGGAGAATTGGTCTATAATGAACCGGGTCTTATTTCAAATGCTTCGGTTCAGGTTAACGTAAAGCAGCTTGGCATCTATATCAAGGATAGTTATGACTTTATTGATGATGACCCTTCAGCAGCATCACAAGAGCTGGGATTTTGGAGAATTGATAGCAGAGATGCTATTACTATTGAAAGGACGCGGGATAATCCTTCAGGTTTCTTTGAAGTTACCAACAAAAGTTATCGGGATTACAGGGATGCCCACCAAATGGGATATAATTATCACCTCTACTCTACCGTTAAATTAGAAAGCATTAATGCTAATTTTAAATTATGAAAACGTACCTGATTATAGGATTAATTGTCATTGTGGCACTTGTGGTGGGAATATATCTATTTACCAAGAAAGAGTATGCATTAAAAGAAAGTTTTGCAAGTCCAGATGCAGCATATACGATTGATCTTTATGTAGAACAGGGTAATCCCGGGAGTGGCTCTTTTACAGGTGATGCTGATTTTAAAAAAGCCTATGTCATCCTAAAAAATAAGAATGGAGAAGTCTTATCCAAACCTTCAGTTTTAAATTCCTGTAGGTTTACACTTGGCGATTTTTCGCTGGATTGGAACGAGGAGGGTAAAATTTATTTCACCAAGTTTAACTATATCGATTTGAGTGATCATTCAATGAATTGTATGTAAAGCGAAATGTTATGGAAGATGAAATCTTAGAACATTCTGAAAGTAAGGGCGTTTCTGGTCCAGAGGAAGTAATTGGACAAGAGCGTCCGCAAATGAATAGTACACCGGCAAATGATGGTACGGCAGATGGTATTTTGGATGCCTATTTTGCCAAAAAGGAATATAGACCTCGAGGTAACGAAGTTTCACGATCGTATACATACAGTTTTAATAATCCTCAAGACACAGCTACTGAAGCAGAAAAAAGAGAAATCGCCAGACAAATTATAAGTTTAAAATCAGCTGAATGGAAAGAAACTAAAGAATTTGCATACGATGCTATCATAGCTCAAGCGCTTATAAAAACTAGATATGATAGCCAAGATACTGTAACATTTGACCTATATAAACTTCAGCCTGAGTTTAGAAAAATAACAGCAGCCCCATTAGAAAGTGTAGTATATGTTTTTGCAAGGACATCAAATTTGGACGAAAAAGAAATGACCATAACTATCCATGAAAAAGAACAACTATTAGTTGATGAAGAAAGTCCTTTACCGGTTCTTGAAGTTACTGGAGATGATGGCGAGGAAGAAAACGGAGCAGAGATTACTGAATTGACTGAAACTATAGAAGATGGAAAATTTATAAAAAAAATAAGGCTCCGTCCAGCATCTGATGAAGACCTACAAAATTGGCGTGATCTCATGAATGGTGAAACTGAAGAAGAAGAGGAAGAAAGTGAGGACGAAAATGAAATTCCTGAAGTTTTTTTATGGCTTAAAGCTATAGCAGAAGGAGATGAAGAAAGTCACACAAACGAATTTTTGAATGAAAACGATGAAGCATATTTTGAACTAAACATCTGTGATTGTGGTAAACGTTTTGCTGGAAGTTTTCAATGCACGCGCTATGGTACTGTGTTTGGACCTGTCTATTGGGGAGATATGCCATTAGAAGATTATCCTCAATGGGATGACCTTGTAGCGGACGGCCGAGTTACAGTTTTTGAGCGGGATGTTATGATCGGAATGTCTCCTAATGAAGGAGACCTTGATTCTGTACAATCTTACGATAGTGAAATTTTGACTGCTGGCGCAATGCAGAAAACGATAAATCCAACTGGTCAAGGTGAATTCCCTATACAAGTTGCAGAATTTAAAGAACTAAATCCCGAAAAGTACAATTGTTTATTCGAGTCCTGTGGATGGACAGTAGAAGAAAATACAATGTACTATCAAGATTTAAGCAATAGTGATTCGCAAAGAGTTACTGGTAGACAATTAAAAAATTTAATTAGGGAGGGGTTCAATGCCTCAGAATTCAGGAATTATCTGGATTGTAAACCTCTTGAACCAATATTAAAGGCGGTGAAGGATCCTGATTTTCAAGCTAAACAAATAGATGACTTCATAGATAGACTGAGAAATCGGGTACTTCCAACAACTCCTGTAGGTTATAATAATACTATTGGAGAATATCTTAACAGTGCATTAGGACATGCTACGGTATTAGACCATCATATAAATAGACCTGCTTATTTAGATAATGACTTTGGCTCTGCCCTCGACGTATTCTTTAGACAAGTGGACCGAGAAATTGAACGTTACAATGTTAATAGATCAAGCGATGAGCAATTGCAACCTGTATCCAGAAACCCTAATGAATGGGGTAATAATCACGCCAGATATGAGCAAAGAATACTTGATATTTACGGTGTAAACAGAAGAGGTACAGATATGCCTGAACGTTATAGACGCATGCAAGATCGTTTTTAAAATACTGATTCTAATGAATGCAAAATTAATTTTAGCAGTTTTAGCTCTGATTTTCTTAACTACTTTCAGTTGTTCAACTACATCTAAAAGTCGTGAGCAGCTGATTGAAAACATACCTTATAAAAATAAGCAAAGCTCTGTTTTAACAGAATGCTCATCAAAAAATAATTTATACAACATTAAATTAATAAAGGAAGATTCTTTATCTGATAAAGTTAAGCTAAATATCTTGGGACCTTCCTTATCTGATTCTGCTTTATTTTCATTAAAGCGGATGCCAATAATCATAAATGACCTAAAAAACTTAAGTTTAATATGTGGAGATCAATCTTTTAAATTAGAAATGAATGATAGGTTGGGGAATTATTATTCTAAAACAATGTATCAATTCAAATTAGATTCTATTAAAAATAACACGATGTATAATGGTACTATTGAAATTCATTCGTCAAGACAAGGTATAATGGTTGCTATTTTACCAAATATTGAGGCCATACCATTTAAAGATTTTCCACCTAAAAATATATTAAACTCTAAATATATTCAACTTCTATCTCCTGGTAATTATGAAAATGGTATTTCTCATTACATCAGCTCCCTAAATAAGCTTAAACTTCAAAACAACAAAGCGTTAAACTTAGCTACCGATGAGAGTATACTCAAAATGCTTATCGATGAATTTTATATTAGTAATGATGCGGAATCCTTTGAAAAACTTAAAAAATTTTTGATCGAAGCGGGTTTATTTCAGAAAGCAACTTTTATAAACAGTGGCATTAATTAACAAAATATTAACATGTTTACATAATTTGACCATAGAAAGAAATGTATTTATGGAGCACAAATAGTAATTACAGAGGATTATGAATAAATATATGTTATTAGGGGTTTTAGTCTTCACACTAGTTTCATGTGATTCTAAAACAAAAGAAGAAGTAAAAAATGAGGTAGATAATTTATTCTCTTTTGAAAATAAAATTCCTGTTCAAAATGATTGGTTATTACTAAAAAAATCTTATGAAGACAAGAATGAGGATCAATTCATGAAACAATTTCCAAGCTCATTTATAACATTCATGGATTATTTTGGCTGGAATGAGATCGAGAATAACCCAAATCCTCTTTACGATGTAAGTATAGATTATATCAATTATTGGTTCTCCAATCTTTCAAAGAAAGAGCATAAAAAGTATGAGGATAAGCTCATCGGCATAGCAATGAATGGATCGTGGCAGGCTGATGCAGTCAATTATTTTCAATATAATATGATCGAATATCTAAAAAGAGAAAATGCCTTTACGCTAATAAATAAAATTAATGAGGAAGACGCAAAATCCGTATTATTCTTTCTTTTTGATGGACCGCACCCTAAAAGAGATAATTCATTTGAAAAAGGGCTAAACTCCGAAAAAAAAGAGCTCTTAGATAATATCTTTGATCAGAATTTTTTAAATAATACGATACATACTAATCAAACTATAGAAACAGTATATGAGCTTAGTTACTATAAAAAGAGTGATTCGTACTTTTCTAAGGATATTGATGTGAATAAAGACGGGAATCCTGATATAGTGATCTCAAATAAAAGGCTTGAAGGAAATGAACTTTTATTTTTTGATAGTAAAGTAAATCCATCTAAATTAATTCTAAAGAGCATTAATTTTTCAGAAGACGGAGGCTATACCATTGATACCATAGAGCCTTTAGATAAAGACGGTGTTTTAAAAATCATCACGTATTCAGCTGGTGGTGATACGTTTGCTGAGCATTATATAGACTTTATAAATAATCGTTGGATGTTAACTAAAACAATCTATATTAATGAGGTTTCAACTGAAAAAGAAACCACAATATACAGATGTGTGATTCAGCAAAATCTGGAAATGTCAGAATTAAGTAATACTGAATATGCAAAAAAAATAAAGCAACTTCCTGCGCAGGATATTAGAAAAGAAAAATGTGAAGTATCAGTTCGCGAAAATTGATGCGGGCTTAAGTTCATCTATAGGCACACGCTGACCATTTACACGGAGAATAATTAAGAAGCAAATGAAATATCAGATCATATATCAATTATTTTTTCTTAGCGTACTAATCACTTTTTCTTGCAAGAATACTAGTACATCTAAAACAGAAAACGTCGAAAAAGAAGCACTAATCACAAAAAGTGAAGTGTTAGATAAATTTCAAAATGAAATCTGTGAATTACCAGAAAACATTAAAAATTATTTCAATACAAACTCTAATACATGGGAGCCTATAACGATTAATGAAATAAATTTATTAGATAAGCCTATAGATCAAACTAAAACGAATTGTTTAATCTCTACAACTTCAGATTTTGATAGAAATGGAGAAATGGATTTTGCAATCATAGCCAGGAGATTAGATGAACTTGTAGATGGTTATGGAGATCATAAATTCCCCTTCCTATTGATCTTTAATGATTTTAAGACTAGTAAAGCATCTACTCAACCCTATGTTATTAAAAAAGACGCCAATGCACAAGACGGACAAATAAATACAATCATCTACGATCAATTTGATACCGGTATAATAACCTATTTACAAAATACAGATCAATGCAATAAAAATATGCTTGAGGTTATACTGCCAGAAAAATCCAGTTTTTTTGTGTTTTGGGACACACAGGATCAAAGATATAATTATCGAAATGCTTTAGATTTTGATTGCAGTATTTTTAAAGAATCGGCGACACTTAGCAATGCTGCTCAGTGGTATGGAAACTATATAGGTACTTTTACAAGAATAGAAAGTGAATCTGGAGATCCTAGATCGCGGGCAACTATAACTATTTCTATAGATGATAATGGAGGTGGTATGTTTAGTTTGGACAGTTATGTAGAAAATATAAAAGGAACATTTTCTATCTCACAGGTAGATGATAGAAAACTTAGTTTGCATGATTTTCAAACTTCAAATAAAAAAAATTCTACCCATGATCTGGGAGAACTTATTTTAAATGACTCAATATATTATTTCAAAAGTACTTATATAGATTCTTTAGTGGGAAAGTCAAAAAACAAATACAGTCTTGAGCGAACGAAATCTAAAGGATGATTACTAAAGTAAGATATAATTTAGTAGTTTTCGTAATCCTTGCACTAGTGTCATGTAGGAAAAAAAAGAGCCCCATAGTTGTTGATCAGCTAACCACTGAAATTAAGTTAAATCAAGACTCATCCACTAGTTCAAAATGGCATTATAGAGAGACTTATCCTATTGGCGAAAGGGATATCTCTGCGAACGGTTTGAAAAAAAATCCCTACGAGAATATAGTATTCCAATTGAATCAAAATGGAATTAGAATTAATGAAGATTCAACTGAAGAAATATTTCGTACTAAACTTCCTATTAAGATCTATTTTAATGCTTATATGAAGCAATTCTACATCAATCTATTTCAAGATAAGCTGAAAATATCATTACCCGACTCAATCATATCCATTAGAAATAAAAATGCTCATATAAAAGCTTCTCCATTAAAATCTCTTTTCGATGATGCTTTCATAGTAAAAAATTATTTTATAATCGAACAGGATGGTTTTGCTCATATATTTTCTAATCAAATTATATCAGATGAAAAATCTAAGATTGCAATTCCTCCAGCATTCGATGAAATTGTAAATAAAGAATTGGTTGGTATTTCCATTTTAAATGAATCTAATAGCGATCCATATAAAAAATATGGCCTTGATTTTGAAACATTATGCTATTGTAATACACCCTCATTATTAATTAATAAAGACGATGGTAACTTGATTGTATTTAATTATTGTGATAAAGAATCAGTGCCCGAAAATTCAGAAAGAATACATATTTTGAAAATAATTGAGGCAAAGAAAATGAAAGCCAGTTTATATCTTAAAACAGAATCTAACGTTGAGCTTTACATTAATAAAAAAACTGGTATACCTATTTATCAAATAATTATCGATGGTCCGTTTCCTAAGGAATATGTCGGCAATACTATAAAAGAAAATTTCACTCCAGAACCTGAAAAATTTGAAAAGGTTTCTTGCAAGGATTTTGACGGATAATGGTGAACCATTAATTTATAAATGTGAAAACTATTTAAAAAAATAAATTTTATCAAAGAGAGAACCGGTACCAATTAAAGGTATGGCTTGTTAAGTGGAGAGAGATTTTCGCTTAATTTAATTATCACAAATGATTCACTACTCATTTTTTGTAGTAATGATAGTCCGCTACTGCTGAGTATAGTAATTGTAATCCTTGATCACCCGATCCACAAAGAGCAGGGGTTTTTCTTCAGGAGTAATCTCTAAAACACTGGAAATTCGATTAGAAAGCGAAAGAATTACTTTGTGGTTAGAAGATCGTCTTGCTTTGGTAAATATAGTTTTAATAGATTGGATTTCCTGATCTGTAAATACAGTGACCTGCGAATATTTGGGTACGTAATCTTCAGGAAGATCTACCAGTAAGGTGTTAGCAAAACTAGTTCTCCTTGCTTCGGTAATAACTGTAGTTTTAGCAGCAAGATCCCCTAAGCGCTGTCCTTTTCGGCTAAAAAGCAAACTAATTACCGCGACAGAACCACTGGAAAAGGTGATATCAATGAGGCGCAATAACCATCTGATGGCGTAATTAGAAAATGCAGGTTTACCACCATTAACCAACACTACCCGTATTTTCATAACCATTTTTCCTAGTGATTGACCATCATTAAAGGTTTCCATTAATAAATGATATAAAAAAATAGGTAATCCTACTGCCAGTTGGAAAACCCATTCATCAAAAGAATCCATACCTATAAACCCTGCCGCCACAAATATTAACGTAGCATATGCCACTAAAACCAACACGTCAATGATAAAGGCAAAAATACGATCTCCTACATTTGCTACCGGCTGATGAATACTAACATTTTGAGCCGTTTCTATTTGAAAATTATCCATTTAATTGGTTTCTTTGGGTCACTAAGATTTAAAGCATGCGCGAGGCAGCATTTGTAAAGCAAAATAAAGATAAATGGCAACGATTTGAAAATGCAATCACTCAAAATGCTACATTTTCACCAGATGAGCTTTCTGCCCTCTATTTAGAAATTACAGATCATTTGAGCTATGCGCAAACCTTTTATCCTAAAAGTAATACACTTCTTTACCTTAATCAGCTCTCTTCCAGGGCTCATCAAAAAATATATAAAACCAAGCGGGAATCAAGAGGTCGTATTGTATCATTCTTTCTAAAGGAATTTCCGCTATCGTTCTATCAACATCGCAAGCAACTACTGTTTTCAGTCGTATTTTTTGCGCTCTTCACAGTAATAGGTGTTTTTTCTGCGTCGCAAGATGGAGATTTTGTGCGTATGATCCTGGGAGATCAATACGTAAATATGACGTTGCAAAACATTGAAAATGGTGATCCCATGGCGGTTTATAAAAAAGCCAATGAAATGAATATGTTTATTGGAATAACAATTAACAATATCAGAGTAGCACTCTTTGCCTTTGTTTGCGGAATTTTCCTTGGAATAGGAACGCTTTTTATCGTCATGAGAAATGCTATTATGTTGGGCTCTTTTCAGTACTTTTTTTATGATAAGGGGTTACTTTGGGAGTCTGTTCGAACCATTTGGATTCACGGTACAATTGAAATATCAGTTATTATCATCGCTTCGTGTGCAGGCTTAGTAATGGCAAAGTATATGTTTTTCCCAAATACGTACAGGCGCTTAGATGCATTTGTAATTGGTGTTAAGGAAGGATTAAAAATTGTAGTTAGCACAATCCCGCTATTTATAGTAGCGGGTTTTTTAGAGGGATTCGTTACAAGACATACCGAAATGCCAGACTGGTTAGCCATTAACATCATAGGACTTAGCTTTGCGCTCATCGTATACTATTATGTGATTCTCCCCCGTCAACTCCATAAAAAACACAACAAAGTCTAATGAATCAAGAATACATAGAATTTAAGCGAAAAAGAGAATTAGGAGAAATAATCTCGGTTACATTTGCCTTTGTACGCGATAATTATAAATCCTTGCTATCCATTTTGTTCAAGATATCATGGCCTATACTTATACTTGCATTAGCTGCTTCAATATTTTATATGTACACTACTTTTGGACTTGGTTTTGGACAAGGTAGCTTCGGCATTTTGAGTTCAGCCGGAATGATGTCTGGAATATTCGTACTAGCCCTATTTGCGATGCTAATTTGTACCGTATTGCTATATGCTGTACTATATTCCGGAACCTTACAGTATATCAAGTCTTATGTTAAACATCAGGGACAAGTTGAAGAACTGGAGGTAAGACAAGGAGTCAAAAATTCTGTGGGAGGCATGATAGGACTACTGTTTTTAGTTGGAATCATGATCGTGATAGGATTATTTATTTGTTTTTTTCCAGGGGTTTATCTTGCTGTCCCCCTATCACTCACCTTTGCTATCTACACCTTTGAACGAAAGGATATTGGTGAAGCTATCTCGCATTCATTCACATTGATTAAAGATCATTGGTGGGTTACTTTTTTTACCATCATTATCATAAGCATTTTGGTGGCAATTATAAACTATATATTTCAAATTCCTGCTCTGATCTATTTCTTTGCTAAAACGTTTATTTCTATTCAAGACATCAATACCGCAGATCCTACATCTATGGTGGATTGGATAGATTTGATCTTAAACTCTATTGCAACTCTTGCTCAATATATTTTCTCCATCGTAAGCGTAGTATGTATTACTTTTATCTATTTCAACCTCAATGAACACCGTCACGATACAGGCACCTTTGAACAAATTGAAAACCTGGGAAAAAGAACTTCTGATTCATGAAAATAATCCTTGTATGGTATTTTGTGTGTTGTTTTTTTTCGCTTGACGCGGAAAATGACTCCCTTCGGCCTGCAAACGAAGTATCCTACGACAAGACTGAGGTCAACCCTCTAGCATTTGATCAGGATGATCTTGAACGCTACCGAAGCAGTAGTGATTTTGATTACATGGAACAGATAGAACCTGCCGATGATTTTTTTACGTCCCTTTTTCGCTGGATAAATAATACATGGGACAAATTTATGAATTGGTTGTTTGATGGTGTAGAACTCAATGGATTTTGGTCACTCATTGTTAGATCGCTTCCGTATATTCTTATTGCTGGCCTGCTGGCCCTTATTGTCTACCTGTTCATACGATTTAATCCGGGAGAAGCAATTAAAAGAGATCAGGAGCTTCCACAAGTATTTTTAAGTGATGATGATAAGATCATTCAATCACGAAACATAGATGACCTCATTGCACAAGCACTGAAACAAAAGAACTACCGCCTGGCAGTGAGATATTATTATTTGAGAATGCTTCAACAATTAAAAGAAAAAGAACTAATCCAATATGAGGCGCAAAAGACCAATGCAGACTATGCTGTAGAACTGGCGCAGTCCACTATATATCCCTCGTTTAGGGATTTAACTAAAATCTACGACTATACCTGGTATGGTAATTTTGAAGTTGGAGAAACCGAGTATCATGTTGCACGAACAAAGTTTAACCAATTAAGCGGCACATTAAACTAATGAGCAAAAAGCACAAAATAATATTGGGTGTACTTATTGCTTTATTAGCCATGTTGGTGGTGCTGGAGGCAAATAAGTCCCAACCAATCAATTGGTTTCCCAGCTATGCTAAAACAGATAAGATCCCGCTAGGAACTTTTGTGCTTTTTGAGCAGCTTGCTAAAAATGAGACCTTCACACTGACCGAAGTCAATCAACCACCATTCATTGCTTTACAAGACAGTTTGAAAGAAGGAAGCTATCTTTTTGTCAATGATAAAATCATGTTTGATAAGGACGAGACAAATCGCCTATTGCATTGGATTGAGCGGGGTAATGCAGCCTACATCGCCGCAAACTATATGTCCAGCGCACTTTTAGACACCTTAGATATTTCTATGGCAGTAGGGTTTGTTACCAATACTGTTGAAAGTGATCCTGTATTTTCGCTCACCTCCAAACCAGATCCTGATCATTCATACCGATTTAACACAAGTATTGATATTAAATATTTTGATAAAATTGATACCACGTCCCATAAAATTCTGGGTCACATCGATATATACGAAGAGAATGATGAAAAAAATGATTCTTTGGTAAACTTTATTGAAATCCCCTATGGTGAGGGAACGCTATGGCTTCATAGCATGCCCCAGGCATTTTCAAATTATTTTATCCTTCAAAAGGATCATGAAAACTACACGCAAAAGGCATTAGGCTATTTACCTAAATCATCTAACCTCTACTGGGATAATCATTATAAATCAGGACAAACTATACAGTTATCTGTCCTATATCTGCTACTTGGAAATAAATACCTTAAATGGAGCTATTATATGGCACTAATCGCCGGAGTTCTATTTGTTATTTTTGAAGGTAAGCGCAAGCAACGCAGTATTCCGATGATTACGCCTTTAAAAAATCAAACCTATGCGTATACACAAACTATTGCAGGAATGTACCTTGAGCGAAAAGAACACACTGAGATCGCTAAAAAACAAATACGCCAATTATTCGATTTCATTCGAACCAAATTACGCGTAAATCTTACTGGCAAACACATTGATAAAGAAGATATTGAGACCATTACAGCACGCAGCGGTGCTTCCGCGAAAGCGGTAAAAGAATTATTTATTGATATTGAACATATTCTTCAGCAACCCGAAGAAATTACAAAAAATGAATTACTGGAACTCACGAAAAAAATAAATCATTTTAAACATTCCATCCATGGAAGAACAGAATAATCCCACACCAAAATCTGATCGAAACCTTGAGTTTACAACTAGGATTCCCTTAGAAGAGCTAAAAGCCGCAGTAGAGCAAATTAAAGAGGAACTTGGTAAAATTATTATTGGTCAACATGAATTTATAGAACTTCTTATCGTTGCTTTACTTGCAGATGGGCATGTACTGATTGAAGGTGTTCCCGGTATAGCCAAAACCATCACCGCAAAACTATTTGCTAAAACGCTGGATACAGATTTTAGCAGATTGCAGTTCACCCCAGACTTAATGCCGAGTGATGTCTTAGGGACTTCTGTTCTTAATATGAAAACCAGCGAATTTGAATTTAAAAAAGGACCTATTTTCTCCAATATAGTATTGATTGATGAGATTAACAGAGCGCCCGCAAAAACGCAGGCTGCACTATTTGAAGTGATGGAAGAGCGTCAAATCACTATGGATGGCACACGCTATGATATGCCGCCACCCTTTATGGTTTTGGCTACGCAAAATCCTGTTGAACAGGAAGGAACCTATGCCCTACCCGAAGCTCAATTGGATCGTTTTTTATTTAAAATTACGGTAAACTATCCGTCGTTGAAGGAAGAAATCGATATCTTAACTTCTCACCATGCGAGAAAAGGGAAAATGGCTGTTTTACAATTAAATGAAGTGCTTACGCCTGATGCATTACAGGAATTTAAAACACAAATCCATGAGGTTGTAGTGGAAGAGAAAATTTTAAGCTATATCGCCCAAATCGTTACGAAAACCCGTAACCATCCGCATTTATTCTTAGGTGGAAGCCCCAGGGCATCGCTGGCAATTATGAATGCCTCTAAAGCTTTTGCCGCGATTGAAGGTAGGGATTTTGTCACACCAGAGGATGTAAAGAAAACCTTGGTTCCCGTTTTGAGACATCGTATCATTTTATCGCCAGAGCGTGAAATGGAAGGAATGACCACGGCACAGGTAGTAGAGATGATTACACAATCTGTTGAAATCCCACGATAAGTGATTCAATTTTTTAAATCCTTATATCTTTCTGAAAGGTTTTACTACCTTCTTTTTGGTGTCTCTGTACTCTTTCTAATTTCGTATTGGTATACACCGCTGTATACAGCAGGATGGCTCATGTTCTTAACGGTACTGGTGTTGTTCATCCTTGATATCGCCGCACTGTACGGGCGTAAGCAGATCAAAGGCTCACGTGAAATGGTGGAGAAATTATCCAACGGTGCAGAAAATATTATTCGGGTGATCTTAAAAAATGAATATTCGTTTCCTGTTTTTGTAGAATTGGTAGACGAATTACCTGTGCAATTTCAAAAGAGAGATTTTTTAGAAGAGATTAGGTTGAGTGGTGCAGGGAATTCATCAGCTAAAGCATATACAAAAACCATTGAATATATTGTCGTACCGACAGAACGTGGGGAGTATACGTTTGGTAATCTCAACTGCTTTGTTTCGACTTCATTAAAATTAGTTAAGCGCAAATTCATTTTTAACGGGGAGCAATTAGCCAAGGTATACCCTTCTATTATTGAAATGAAGAAGTACGATTTTTTGGCTATGGATAATCGATTACAATCCATTGGGTTGAAAAAGATACGACGTATAGGGCATACCATGGAATTTGAACAGATCAAGGAATATGTCCCGGGGGATGATGTACGTACGATTAACTGGAAAGCTACCGCTAAACAAGCGCAGTTGATGGTGAATCAATATCAGGATGAAAAATCTCAACCCATTTACACCTTTATTGACACCAGTCGTGTGATGAAAATGCCTTTTGAGGGACTTAAGCTGGTGGATTACGCCATTAATAGTACCCTAGCTTTTGCGAATATCGCTTTGAAGAAAAATGATAAAGTAGGAATGCTCACTTATGCTCATACCGTGGGCAATTATTTAAAAGCTGCCCGAAGGACCAGTCATTTAAGCCTGATGTTAGAAACGCTATATAATATAAATACAAAACATTTAGATAGCGACTTAGGGCTGTTATATGGTCATATTAATCGCAAGATTACTCAGCGTAGTTTGCTTATTATGTTTACCAATTTTGAACATATCAGTGCGATGCGAAGACAGCTCCCCTATCTTAAAGCCATCTCAAAACGGCACGTACTGGTTGTCGTCTTTTTTGAAAATACAGAATTGCGACAGCTTATTGAATCAAACCCGTCTACGATTGGCGATGTTTATGATCAAACGATTGCCAATCAATTTGCGATGGATAAACAGCTTATCGCAAAAGAATTGAATCAATATGGTATCCAAACAGTGCTAACTCCGCCGGCAAAGTTAACCGTGAATACCATCAATAAATATTTAGAAATTAAAGCGAGAGGGTTGTTGTAACTAAAACGTGAGAAGTTAATAATAATCCTGGCAAACTCATTGTATCTGTTATCTCTCTGCTTAAAATAATTCTAAAGCAGTCGCTAACGGAAAATTTTTAATATTAATTCTTTAGTACCCTTAGCATTTTTAACCAAGCGCAAACTATAAACGAATAATATATGACCAAATTCATTAGTCACTGAGGTATATTCATATGTTTAGATTTCTCAAGAATCTAAAGAAAGAAAATAAGATTATGCTCTATACGTTTTACATTTATACCATCCAAGTCAAAGTTGACGAAGAGTTATGTAATTTAGAAACAGAAACATATGAAGAGAATCATTAAAAACAGTGCTATTGTACTATCACTCATATTGCTCGTTTTGGTAGCGATGATTTTTAGACCTATTATGAACCTTGAACCCAAAGATTGCGGCAAGCTAACCGGTGAAATCATCACATTGAAAGCTCATCAAGGATCAAAAGACATCACATTTAGGGTTAAAGGAGACCAACGCAGGTTTTATATCAACCGCGGACTGGAACAAGGCCTGATAGAAGAAGAGCTCATTGAAGCGACCACCAATACAAAAAGCTTAATCTACTACGCCGATCATTGGACTCCGCTAGATCCCAAAAGCATTGTACGCCATGTCGCCCATATTGAAGTTGATGGTACGGCGTTATTTTCAGAATTTAAGGAAAACCCTACCCTTTCTTCAACATATCCCTGATGATTTTGAGGTGATGTTTAGTATGAAGCTCTAAAAAATAAATCGTCTGCTTTTTATTGATTATACCGAAGTAAGGATGTTTAAAGTTTGCTTTTGCAGGAAGAGCTTCCAGTTCATCCACCAATACCTTCATGCGTTTGATAAGCTGTTTTAATTTTTCTTCGGAAGCCTCCTCTGTGGGGCGAGTGACTTTTGGGGCACGTCCTTGCCCACGGGGAAAAGAACCTCTAAGAAACAGAAAAATTCTGGTGAGGTTATAATTAGGCTTAAAATCTGAAGGGTCTGAAGCTTTTATAGCACTACAAACACCTATCAAAACATGTAGTGCGTGTTCAATGTGCCATGCTACAGAAACTTGAGAAACGGATGTGTTGATTAAAGTCCTCTTAGAAATAAACGACCCTAACTCATTTACTTTATCTTGTAATCTTAATACGGATTTACTCATATGGGAAAGATACCTTTATCTTTACAATTATAAAATCACAGATTAACTTCAATGAAGATCGATACCACCTACTGGAATAACCGCTACCTCGCCAATCAAACCGGTTGGGATATTGGCTATCCTTCTACTCCGCTAAAAGAATATATCGACCAGATCAAAGATAAAAGTATTCGCATCTTGATCCCGGGAGCAGGAAATGCCTATGAAGCTGAATATCTTCATCAGCAGGGATTTACCAATGTCATTGTAGTTGATATTGCTTCAGAAGCGGTAAAGAACTTCAAACAACGTGTACCTAACTTTCCGGAAGAACATGTATACCAAACCGACTTTTTTGATCTGGATACAAGCTTCGACCTAATCTTGGAACAGACGTTCTTTTGTGCGCTTGATCCTTCCTTCCGCGAAGCGTATGCAAAAAAAATGCACGATCTACTTGATTCTAAAGGTAAACTGGTGGGTGTGTTATTTAATTTTCCACTATCATCGCAAGGACCACCCTTCGGCGGAAGCCAAACAGAATATCAATCTTACTTTACCCTGTATTTCAATATGCTCACATTAGAAGCGTGTCACAACTCTATTCCGCCACGAAAAGGCAAAGAAATCTTTATGATTTTGGAGAAGAAGGTTTCTTAAATCCATACAGCGCTTGTGTTCTAAATGCTTTAGGAAAATGTTCATCGCCCTCAAAACCTAAGGGAATAGTTCCGCTATCCTCCGGGACGTAGTAGGTACAAAAGAGATAATCCCAAAGGCTTAAACTTATACCAAAATTGACTCCGAATTTTCCTTTGGGGACCGTATAAGCATGATGGTATAAATGCATCACAGGGTTGTTAAAAATGTATTTCAATGGTCCCCAAGTCAATTTTATGTTTGCATGATTGAGATGACCTATGGCTATTGCGATAAAATGAACAATAAATGCTTGTTGGGGTTCAAATCCTCCAATGAGCATTACGCCAAATGTTTTAAGTGGTTTATACAGGATATTCTCCATCCAATGGTAGCGTAGGTGAGCCGCAAATCCCATTTCTTTTACACTGTGATGTACTTTATGAAATTGCCATATTACCTCATATTTGTGCAATGCCATATGCGTAATCCATTGTAAAAAATCTAATAGAATGAAGAATATTAAAAGCTGAACCGTTACAGGTAATTCAGAAAGATCAATGATGGCTAAAGAATTCATAGTAATCCCAATATCGTCGAACAATACTTCCAGTACATCGTAGAATCCACTGACCATAATGGCAAACACAAAAAAGTTGAAGAACATATAAAAGGCATCCAGCCAAAAGTCTTTTCTAAAGATGGCTTGATCTTTTCGCCACGGAAATGCTATTTCAAGGCCCCAAATAGTAAGTGATAGGATGATGAGACCCCAAAAGTAATTGGTGTACCAAGGCACACCAAATGTAATCGAATTCAAAGTCCACTGGCACGTATTTAAAAAACCGTTTATAAATGCTTCAACGTAAGTTTGCATTACCCAAAATTACTATTTTCACTTCGATTTATCGTACCATAGAAACGTTTAATCATATAGTGTTATATTTAATATTAATGAATATGATGTCAAAAAATTTCGGCCTTGTTTTCATCCAAATTATTCTATTTGGATTGTATTTTTTACCCATACGCTTTTGGTCGTTTATACTTCCCGATTACCTGCAAATAGTGAATTTGATTATTATTGGGATGGGCATTTTGGTAGTAATCTTAGGTGCAGTGCAACTTAACAAAAACCTTACGCCGTTTCCATCTCCTAAACCTAATAATTCATTAGTTTACACCGGTGTTTATAGTATGATAAGACACCCTATGTATACCGGGATACTTTTTATTTTTTTAGGCTATGCATTATACAGACATTCTTGTTATAAAATAATAGTCTGGGTGGCATTTTATGTGCTTTTTAGATTTAAATCAAATTATGAAGAAATGTTACTGCTTAAAAAACACAGCGATTATAAACAGTATCGGGAGAAAACAGGTAGATTCCTTCCCAATTTTATTCTCTTTTTAAGGAATAAAACCGAATAGGTACAATTCAGCCTTAAAAATCAACGGTTGGGTGATTAGAATTCTTTAAATATAAGCTCTGCGCTTACTTTTACACCATCAATTAATAACCTAAAACAAATCATATGAAAACGATCCTAACATTATGTCTTACAGTAGTGATTACCACTTTAAGTATTGCTCAAGAAAAAGAACAAGCCACAACAACAGTAACCGTTCACATTGAAAATGTGCTGAGTGATAAAGGAACTATTCACACCGGATTGTATACTGAGGATACTTTTATGAAAGCTGCTCCAAACTACAGCTCAAAAGATACCATCAAAGATGGTAAAGTCACGCTTATCTTTAAAAACGTACCTGCCGGCACGTATGCCATAAGTTCATATCATGATGAAAATGATAATAATCAAATGGATTTTGAAACCACTGGAATGCCAAAGGAAGATTACTGGGTATCGAACAATCCCGCAGATTTTGGACCACCACAGTGGGAAACAGCAAAATTTACTGTAGGTAAAGAACCCGTTATACTTACCTTAAAACAATAGTGAAAGAATTTAATTGATATAAAATAAAACTGTCTTAGAAATGCTTGTTTCTAAGACAGCTTTTTACATAGATTGATTATCCTGCAAAATCAGAACAATCCAAATCTTGATATTCTTGTATAAGCGCTTCTACATCTGTTCCCACGGCGATATTACATTGTTCTATGGCTTCTAAGAATTCAATAGCTTCTTCTCTTAGATCGTTACACGAATCCTCTGTGGGATTATTTAGAAATGCATTAGCGGCATCTAAATATTGCTGGGTAATGATATTAGGATTGCTACAATCAAATTGTTGAGCATCACCGTCACCATCATCATCGTTTTTAGAACATCCGGATAACACGATGCCTAACATCAAGGCGTAGAAATAAAGTTTTTTCATGTTTATTGTTTTTATTTCTTTTTAATGTAACAGCGACGACAAGGTTAACGAGATAGAGAAAAACTTTTTTTAGTAAAGCTTTAATAGTATTTAGCAATGATAAAAATACCTTTGTACAGATTGTTAATTTGAGATATGACCATTACACAGTTACACTATGTTCTTGCGGTAGCCGAACACAAAAACTTCACTAAAGCAGCGCAAAAAGTTTTTGTTACTCAGCCTACGTTAAGCATGCAAATTCAAAAATTAGAGGATGAGCTGGATATTCTGATTTTTGATCGAAGTAAAAAGCCCATAGAATTGACCGAGGTAGGGCGAAAAATCGTTTCTCAGGCTCGTAATATTGTTAATGAGAGCAATCGCATTAAGGATATTGTTGATCAGGAAAAAGGATTTATTGGTGGAGAATTTAAATTAGGGATTATACCAACAGTAATGCCCACCCTACTTCCTATGTTCTTACATAACTTTTTAAAGAAATATAGCAAAGTGAAACTCACTATTGAAGAGATCCATACTGAAGCTATGATTGAGAAGCTGGAAGAGGGACATCTTGATGCGGGTATTGCCGCTACACCGCTCAATAATGATCTTATAAAGGAGCGCGTTTTGTACTACGAACCATTTGTTTCTTATATTCCTTATAACCACACTCTTCAAAAACTGGATAAACTTACAGTAGAGGATCTAGATGTTAATGAGATTTTATTGCTTCAAGATGGGCATTGTTTCAAGGATAGTGTGATCAATTTATGCAAGGCTTCTAAAGATTATTTAGACAATAATATGAGGCTGCAAAGCGGAAGTTTTGAAACCTTGATTAAACTTGCTGATGAAGGTTTAGGAATGACATTACTGCCTTATCTACATACATTGGACCTAAACGGTGATCGCAGCAAAAATCTCAAAATGTTTGAAGAACCTACACCGGCACGAGAAGTGAGTCTTATCTATCATCGCAGTGAGCTTAAGATGCAGATCATTGAAGCGCTACAGAGCGTAATTGCTGGAGTTGTAAAAGGTGCGATTGCATTTCAGAATGTTCAAATTATCAGTCCGAAGCCTGCTAAATAGATTATAATTCTTTAGCCTCTTCCCAAAAGACATCAATTTCATCCAGGCTCATATCTTTGATGGATTTATTACCTTCTTTAGCTCTTTTTTCTAAATGCTGAAAGCGTTTTATAAACTTCTTATTCGTGCGTTCAAGCGCATTTTCAGGATTTATGTTTAAAAAACGGGCGTAATTGATCATGCTGAAGAGTACATCGCCAAATTCGGCTTCCATTTTTTCCTGATCCCCTTTCTTTACTTCATGCTGAAGTTCTCCCAGTTCTTCCTGAAGCTTTTCAAATACCTGTTGAGGCTCTTCCCAGTCAAAACCAACTCCAGCAACTTTATCTTGTATTCTATTTGCCTTCACTAATGCCGGAAGACTCTTAGGCACTCCTTCTAAGACACTATTCTTACCTTCTTTTAGCTTTAAATTTTCCCAGTTTCGCTTTACATCATCTTCGTCATTTACCTTTACATCGCCGTAAATATGTGGATGACGATCGATAAGTTTATCACAGATAGCATGAGCAACATCTGCAATATCAAATGCTTTTTTTTCACTTCCAATTTTAGCGTAAAAGACAATGTGCAACAATACATCACCTAATTCATTTTTTACCTCATCCAAATCATTGTCTAAGATGGCGTCGCCCAATTCGTACGTTTCTTCAATCGTAAGATGCCTAAGACTCTCCATGGTTTGTTTTCTATCCCAGGGACATCCTTCTCGCAGCTCATCCATAATGGTAAGTAAACGATCAAAGGCTTCCAGTTGCTGTGTTCTGCTATTCATGAGGTAAAATGCTTCAGATATAAAACAATGTAATTAAAAAATCCTTTAAAGCGAAGGCCCTAAAGGATTTTAAAAATGTAAATTTTTAAGGATTTTTATTCTTCCTCGGCAGTAGCCGGTTCAGAAAAATCATTAATATCATTCTTGATTAGGAGATTATACCATTGAACGACCTTTTTAATATCACTGGGATACACGCGGTCTTCGTCATATTCAGGTAAAATCTCATTGAAATAGGAAATCAATTCTTCTTTGGGGGATTTGTGAGAGATCGCTTCTTGATAGGATTCTTTCTCTCCTATTTTAGTAAATACTTCACGCAACGGAATTTCTTCGGTATACGTATAAATAGCAATCTCACTGAGCATACTAACGTTTTCACGTGCGCTTACGGCTATTTTCTTGCCGTCCAAAAGTGACTCAGCTAAGAAACCTCCGCGGGTTTGCGTTTTCAATTCGTAAAGTCCGGGTTTGCCGGTGATTGATAAAATTTTTTCTAATCCCATTATTGCTTTTAATTGAGGGTGGCAAATATCATATTCTTAAGCAGTAAATCAAATTTAAGACTAAGATTTAACGTCGTTTTTTAATGGCAGGAAAACGCATACGATAATCCACCGTTATATTTCCTTTAGAGATATTATTGAGTTTTCCTTTTATCAAACGTTTTTTGAGAGAAGAGAGTTTGTCTGTGAATAAAATTCCTTCAATATGGTCATATTCATGCTGGATCACACGGGCAGCCAAACCAGAAAACTCTTGTGTATGTTCCTTAAAATCCTCGTCCTGATATCGAATTGTAATAGCCTTATTTCTAAACACATCTTCTCTAACATCTGGAATACTTAAGCATCCTTCATTGAAGGCCCATTCATCGCCAGTTTCTTCTAAAATTACCGGATTAATAAGCACTTTCTTTAGCGATGCAAGTTCTTCTTTTTCTTTATTTGTTAAATCGTCATCGTCTGCGAACGGGCTGGGATCGATCATGAACAATCTAATCGGCAATCCAATTTGAGGTGCTGCCAGACCTACGCCATGAGCGGCATACATCGTTTCCCACATATTAGCGATAAGCTCATTGAGTTTAGGATAGTCTTCAGAAATCTCTGTAGCTTTTTTCTTAAGGACAGGATCCCCGTAGGCCACGATAGGTAAAATCATAGGTTTCTTGGATTGCTTAAATCGCGGCAAATATACAAAGTTATATGCGGTAAGTCCTAAAAAGTAAGGATATACAAATACTAAGGATTGTAGAGATAGTTTTGTAGAATTATGGTCGCACTTATCTCATCGATAAGTGCCTTATTTCTTCTTTTCTTTTTTGACATCCCGCTGTCAATCATTGCCTGAAAAGCATCTTTTGAGGTAAACCGTTCATCCACACGTTTGTAAGGCATTTGAGTAAATTGTCGTTCAAACTCCTTAATGAATTGTTGAATATAGACTTCACTTTGAGATGCGGTACCGTCTTTTTGTTTTGGCTCTCCAATTAATACCAATTCTACGTACTCCTTTTTAAAGTAGTCTGCTAAAAATTTTAATAAATTTTTGGTTTCTACTGTTGTTAGACCAGAGGCAATGAGCTGTAGGTCATCTGTAACGGCTATTCCGCAGCGTTTAGTTCCATAATCAATAGCAAGGAGTTGTGGCATGCATTAAAAATACACCATTTTTTTAAAAATTTTATTGTCTTTTTTGAGGTAACGGCAAACGATTGATACTTTCTTTGTTTATTTGTAACCTTATGCAAATTGACGCGATGTTAAATTCAAATTTTGTACGGAAGCTTTTAATTTTTTGTATCTCATTTCTACTAATAATGCATATCACAAGCTTTATAAATTTTTATGTCAATGACTTAAACATGAGAGATTTCTTTTTTAGAAAGTTCAACTTTGCTAAAGAAAAAAAATGTGCCGTCTACCTTTTCTAGTTTATTGTTTCTCATGATCTCCTTTCTTCTTTTTTATTTAAGAAATATTAGGCTATCCCAGCCAGTTTCAAAATCGTTCTGGCTAGGAATGAGCGTACTCTTTTTGTACCTTGGCTTTGATGAATTACTTAGGCTTCACGAAAAAATAGGGAGAATGATTGAGGCGAGTTTTGATACGGGAGGCATATTTTATTATGCATGGGTGATACCCTATGGTATAGCCTTGCTAATTCTGGGTTTGATTATCGTAAAACCATTTTTAAAATTGCCCTTTCGGTTTCAAAAAAAGTTTTTTCTGTCCGGTTTTATCTTCGTTGCAGGTGCTGTTGGACTTGAAATGTTATCTGGTTGGTACATTGACTTCAATCAAATACCAAATGAAAAAATAAATACAACCTTAGCCATAGTTGCTTTTTATACTACAGAGGAAACATTAGAAATGATTGGATTGAGCTATTTTATAGTTTCCCTATTAAAGCTTAAAGAGACCTATCCTATAACAGCTAAATCAATTTAAAATTTATGTCAAAAAAAATTATTGAAAAAGCATGGGCAGATCGCTCATTACTAGAAGATGCTAAAACACAAGGTGCTATTCGTGATGTAATCGAGAAGTTGGATAGCGGAGAGTTACGTGTTGCTGAGCCTACAGCGACTGGCTGGCAGGTCAACGAATGGGTCAAGAAAGCTGTGGTCCTCTATTTTCCAATTCAAAAAATGGAAACCCTTGAAGCAGGCATCTTTGAATACCACGATAAAATGCCACTTAAAAAAGGGTATAAAGAAAAAGGAATACGGGTGGTTCCAAATGCAGTTGCCAGACATGGTGCGTACATATCAAGCGGCGTCATCATGATGCCGAGTTACGTAAATATTGGTGCTTACGTTGATGAAGGGACTATGGTGGATACCTGGGCAACGGTTGGTAGCTGTGCCCAAATAGGAAAAAATGTACACTTAAGTGGCGGAGTTGGTATAGGTGGAGTGTTAGAACCATTGCAGGCAGCTCCCGTTATTATTGAGGATAATGCATTTATAGGATCTCGATGCATCGTTGTTGAAGGGATTAGAGTTGAAAAAGAAGCTGTTCTAGGCGCAAACGTTGTACTAACCGCTTCTACAAAAATTATTGACGTAACCGGCAATGAACCAAAAGAGATGAAAGGGATTATCCCAACCAGATCAGTCGTTATACCAGGGAGTTATACTAAAACATTTCCGGCAGGAGATTTTAATGTTCCTTGCGCACTAATTATTGGGACTCGTAAAGAGAGTACGAACAAAAAAACCTCTCTTAATGACGCATTGAGAGAGTATAACGTATCTGTTTAATACGCACGCTTGAAAAAGTTTTTAATTATTCAACAAAAGATGATTGGGGATGTGTTAACCTCTTCATCCTTGTGTACCTATATTAAAAATAAAGACCAGTCTTCTATAGTTCACTATCTTATTAATGAATCGACGAAAGATGTAGTCTTACATCATCCAGATATCGATAAGCTCATTCTATTAAAGAAAAATAAGGAAAGTAGTATCCCTTATTTAGTCAAAATAGGCTTACTGCTTAGAAAAGAGAAGTACGATGTAGTTTTTGATGTGTATGCAAAATTATCCAGTAACCTCATCAGTCTCCTTACGAATGCTGATATCAAAATTGGATATAAAAAATCTTATAGCTCTTTTATATATCATCGAACAATCTCACGCACTAAAGACCATCTCGCGTTAGAAGCAAATACTGCACTTAAAGACCGTGAAAAATTACTTAGGGCATATTTTAATGAAAAATCTATTGAATTACCTAAACCAACTATTTTCCTGACGGAAGTAGAAAAAAATGACGCCGGGAAACTGCTTGAGGAAGCAGGACTCAACTCGACAAATCCAATACTGATGATTGCTGTCTTGGGAAGTTCTGATGCAAAAACATATCCGCTTGACTATATGGCGCATATATTAGATCATTTACATGAAACACTACCTAAAGCACAAATCATATTCAACTACATACCCAACCAGTTGGAACAAGTCAATCAGTTATATTATGCCTGTAAGACTTCTACCCAAAATGCTGTTATTAGAGATGTATACGGTAAAAGCATACGAGAATTTCTAGCATTGCTTTCACACTGTGATGCCCTTATCGGTAATGAGGGAGGCGCCGTAAATATGGCAAAAGCTCTTGAGGTACCGACTTTTTCGATATTCTCTCCACAAATTTCAAAAGAAGCCTGGTCTCTTTTTGAAAATGAGCAAAATTATGCCATTCATGTGAATGACGTTTTATCAGCTGAAGAAAAGCGTCGTCTTACGAATAATGAATTATATTCAAATTTCACTCCACAGCGTATTATACCTTTGCTCAATAAATTTATAGCTCTTAATTTGACCTGAATTTCTCTTCGTACCAGGTAACTTGCTTTTTAAGCCCATCTTTAAAAGAAGTGGTTGGATGATAGTTTAACAGCTTTTTTGCTTTATCAATATTAGCCGATGTTTTGAGTTGATCGCCCGGCCGCTTCGCTACAATATCAAAATTTGCCTTTTTACCAATGATTTCTTCTATTAATGAAATACCCTCACCGGTAGTATACACTTCATCGCTGCCTAGATTGATAATTTCTCCATTACACATATCCTTTTTATTTAATACCATTTCTAGTCCTTTGACGATATCTCCCACATAAGTGAAACTTCGCTCATGGGATAGACTTCCCTCATAAAGGGGAAAACTAGTCCCATCGAATATCGATGCTATGAGCTTAGTATAAAGCTTCTCAGGACGCTCCCGGGGACCGTATACCGAAAAACAACGTATGGAACAGGCATCTATTTTTCCAGATCGTTGTGCAGCCATAACCAATTGTTCAGCGGCTAATTTAGTGACACCATAGTCTGAAACTGGTTCTGGTGCAGCAGTCTCTGGAGAAGTTGCCTCAAAACCATAAATAGACGATGTGGCTATATTGACGAACATCATCTTCTTTCGTTTTTGGGTCAACAGAAACGACAATAGATTTTGAGTAGCCAATACATTATTTTCTAAGTAATCATCAAACGGAGTAGACGCAGATATCCCCGGTTGTGCGGCAAAATGATATACCACATCAAAATCATTTGATAAATGCTTAGATAGATCTTCTCTTAAGTCAAGTTCCTTAAAATTAACGCCGTTGGCAATAAGATCCTCCCGATTCAGCTCTTTAAGTTCTCGTGAATAATACGATGAAAAATTATCAACACCGGTCACGTCATGACCATTATTGGCTAATTCTTCAGATAAATGGGAGCCTATAAATCCGGCAGCACCGGTAACTAAAATCTTCATGAATTTATATTCAAAATTCAAAAATAACGCTATCCACTCTAAATAGTTTCAAATTATAACTCAAAATTGAAGAATAAATTCGATAACGTTAAAAAGAATGTATATTATAAAATAAAAATTAATCCTATACTTGCATAGCAAGCGTATATTCAATTTATGGTTAAGCTAAGTGCGGTCATTATTACATTTAATGAAGAACGAAAAATACGGGATTGTCTTATTTCATTAATTGACGTTGCAGACGAGATTGTCGTAGTAGATTCTTATTCTACTGATCAAACGAAAGCTATTTGTCAATCATTTAATGTTAGGTTCATAGAGCAAACCTTTTTGGGATATAAAGAGCAAAAGAATTTTGCCGTAGAACAGGCATCACATTCGTATATCATCTCATTAGATGGTGATGAAGCGCTGTCACCTCAACTACAACAATCCATCCTTGAGCTTAAGAAAAATTGGCTGTTAGATGGCTACTACATGAACCGATACAACAACTTCTGCGGTCAGTGGATTAATTATTCTGATTGGTACCCTGATAAGAAATTAAGAGCCTTTAAAAAAGGTAATGGGGAATGGAGAGGAATTAATCCTCATGATTCCTACAAATTATTTTATCCCAATAAAGCCGGATTTTTGAATGGAGATATTCTTCATTGGAACTATCCAACCTATAGCGCCTATAACCGACAAATTGAAAAATTCTCAAGTATTTCAGCTCAATCATACTATGAGCTTGGAAAAAAAGCTCCTATCTTTAACATTTTATGGAATCCTTTTTGGGCTTTTTTCAAAGCTTATATTTTGAGAAGAGGATTTTTAGATGGATTTAATGGTTTTGTGATATGTGTTCAAACGGCACATCTCACCTTTTTGAAATATATCAAATTAAGAGAGCTGATTAAATCGGAGAAGTAGATGTCATAGATTTATATTTCTTTTTCCAGAAAAAGAAGAATTTCTTTAATCGTATTTTCTTATAATATTTGTGTTGAAACTCACGGGTGTGCTTCCACATGAGTTCAAAAACCTCCTCTTTATCGTAATTCCCACATTTTGCATACTCATCACTCATTGTTTTTATCATAGCTTTATGAATTGTCAATTTTGCGAAATTCCTAATGCGTTGTTCAAAAGACAGCGGTTCAAAATTCATGCGGTTTAAATCTACCAAATGAAAATTGTAGCCGCGATTAGCTCTTTCAATGAGAGTATTTCCCGGGGAGTGATCTAAGAAATGAACATTCTTCTCATGCAGCTCATATGTAAAACGCGTAAAGGCTTTAAGAATTTCTTCATGATCTTCAATTGAAAAATCCGTGGTTAATTCTCTGTAGGTTAAATCACTGGGTTGATATTCGCTTACGTAGTAGCTGGATGTAAGTCCAATCCAATCAAATTCTTCAACAAAGTGTAAAGGCTTGGGAGTTCCTATATTTAATTCGGTGAGTCGTGTAGCGTATTCGAATGATCTTTGGGCCTTACTTTTTCTGAAAAAACGGTAGACTATTCTGTTAAAAAGATGTGGCGTTTTAAACTTTTTAAAAACGGTTTTTGTTTGGTTTGAAAGCGATACGAGAGCCACTAAATTTCTGCCTCCTTGAAGAATCTTTTCCGCAGAATACTCTACTCCATTTCTAATTATCCCCTCAATTTCTTCTTTATGATGCTGTGATTTGTCCAATATATCGTTTCTCAAAAAAATTAAACCTTTACATTTACACTAGCTAAACTCATTAAATGCCCTTAGAAAAAATTTACGTTCTTCATAAACACGGTGCAAAAGGACACTATGTAGGTTTGGAATGTTTAGCAAAAGAGCACAATTTATCTATTGAATATTATGAATTTTCGATTTTAAGTACTCTTTTAAAATCTGCTATCAAACTTGATCTTAGAACATTTAGAAAGCAAGTGGATAACATTGCATTTTTCCGTTCTTTAAAAAAAAGTAAAAATAAGAAGATTATTTTGGGCATCGCTCCTTACGATTACAAACTTGTTTCATTGTTGCCTTACCTTGAGAAACATCATATTTATTATCACACCTCCTGGACCTGTTGGGATAAAAGCTTTTATCCAAATCACAAAAAAAACACTGATCTCCTTTTTGAGCAATGGCGTAATTTTTTAGAATTTAAAGTGCGACATATCTTTGCAGTAACCACGAAAACGAAAAAAGAACTTAATGGTAATTATAGCATTGATGACACCAAAATCAGCGTAGTCTATCATGCATTGAAATCTGCCTTTCACTTGCACGAAGCTGAAGAAAGAAAAGAACATAGTTTTATTTATGTGGGGAGATTGCTTCAACAAAAAGGTATTGAAGAACTGGTATCTTTTTTTGAGCGACGTACAGAGGCGTCTTTGACTATTATTGGTGATGGTAAGCTCAGCGAATTAGTGAAAGAAAAAGCAGTGAAACATTCGAATATTCATTTTATCACACCAATATATGATGCAGATGAACTAGCTAAATTATATCGCCGTCATCAGTACGTAGTGTTAAACTCTAAACGAACTGCTAAATGGGAAGAGCTTTTTGGAATAATTCTTATCGAAGGTATGTCACAGGGAACAATTCCTATTGCCAGTAATCATCCTGGACCTAAGGAAATTATCACCGGTGATAATGGATTTTTATTCCCAGAAGGAGAATTACACGCGACCCTCAATAAAATCCTTAAGAATAATACAAGTATACACTCCATGTCGCAACAAGCCTTAGCTTCTTCGGCACAGTTTCATCAAAAAAATATAGCGCAACGCTGGAAAAAAATTTTAGTAAAAAAATGATTGATATTTGTGCCATCATTATAAATTATAATACTGCTTCATACACCATTGGATGTATAAATTCATTATTGGAAAACACTTCTACTCAAACAAGCTATGAATTAGTCATCGTTGATAATAACTCTTCTTTTGAAGATTATTCAACCTTAAAAAAACACATTGGAACTGTAAATGATTATAGAGTTAAACTGGTTAGAAGTAAACAAAACATAGGCTTTGGAGCAGGAAATATGTTAGGGGTGCAACACACTTCTCCCTGCAAATACTATGCATTTATAAATAATGATACACTGATGGTATCTAAAGACTGTTTGGGTGGACTTAAATTATTTATGCAACAAACACCAGATGCTGGTATATGCTCTCCTCAAATGCTGGATGAGGATAAAAATTTTAGAGTGACTATTGACCACTACTCCTCGCTCAAGCGTGAAATCTTTCGACGTCCACTATTAGAACGCCTTTTTCCAACAACATATTTAAACCGAAAGCAACGTTTTGAACAACCTACTGTGGTACACTATGTTCAAGGTTCTTTTATGTTTGTTGATGCTGCTTCATTCAATATGATTGGGGGTTTTGATACAAATCTTTTTCTTTTTTATGAAGAATCAGATCTTAGTTTAAGAATGACTAAAAAAAGTAATAAAAACACCTATATCGTTCCATCGCTGGAATATATTCATTACAAAAGTGCCAGTATGAATAAGAATATCTATCTTAAAATGGAGCAGAAAATTTCACTGCTCTATCATACCCAAAAGCACTACGGCAGTATTCAGCGTGCCGTTCTCAATAGTTACTTTTGTATACGTTATTTCTTTACAGCCTTAATAAAACCATCCTATTGGAGGCTTTTTGTGCTGCTATTAGAAGGAGCTCCTCTTTCCAAGTCATTGAAACTAAAACAGCAGATTAATGAAGAAATTTAAAAATCTAATTGCAGGTATTCTAAGGTTTATTTTTTCATCGTATCCTAAAGACGAGAAAGATATTCCCATTTTTATAAATAATTACAATCGACTTAGCACATTAAAACTTCTCATTATAGCATTAAAAAAAAGAGAATATACCAACATTCATATTTTAGATAATCAATCGACTTATCCTCCTTTATTAGAATTTTACAAAACCACAGAGTGCCATGTACATTTATTGAAAAAGAATTATGGCTCCAAAGCTTTTTGGAAAAGTGGCTTATGGTTAAGGTTTGTCAATTCATATTTTGTTCTTACTGATTCAGATGTTGTACCCGTTGATGAATGTCCGTCTGACTTTTTAAAATTTTTTTTACAAATGTTAAAAAAGTATCCAATAGTCCATAAAATTGGATTTTCTCTAAAAATTGATGATTTACCAGATCATTACGCAAACAAGCAAAAGGTAATTGAATGGGAAAAAAAATATTATCAGCAAAGCATAGAACAACATATTTTCATAGCTCCTATTGATACTACATTTGCACTTTACAGACCGTTTTCTAAAGTTGGCGAACGAGATGAAAGAACATTAGTTCTAAGGACTGGATTTCCTTATCAAGCAAGACATTTGCCATGGTACATCAATAGCAATGCTCTGGATGATGAGGAAAAATTCTATTTGAATTCTCTCAACACAAGAACCCACTGGTCAAGACGAAATCTATCCTTTTAAAAAAAATGTGCCATAGTATTTAATAAATTTCCCTTTTACAATTAAGATCGATCGAATAAAAAAACTATGATAAATACGTAAGTATAACTAACCAGTATTAATAATAATTTTCATGTTAAAAATTATTCGAACGTATGATAATGAATGATCAACAAAAAGAAATTCAAAACACCATCCAAATCCTCAAAAAAGGCGGACTCATCTTATTTCCAACAGATACGATTTGGGGAATTGGTTGTGATGCTACCAATGCAGCGGCAGTAGATAAAATTTACGCCTTAAAGCAAAGAGATGAAAGCAAGGCGCTAATTTGCTTAGTGAATGATTTTAAAATGCTTAATCGGCATGTAGAAAATATTCCAGAAGTTGCCTATGACATCTTACGATATGCTTCAAAACCAACAACCATTATTTACGATCAACCCATCAATATCGCCGAAAACTTATTAGCTCCAGATCAAACCTTAGCAATTCGTGTTGCACAGCGTTCATTTTGTAAAGATTTGGTTCAGAAATTCAAAAAGCCAATTGTAGCCACCTCGGCAAATATCAGTGGAAAAGCAACCCCAAAAAGCTACGCCGAAATATCTACCGAAATTTTAAAAGGAGTGGACTATATCGTACCTTTGCAATCCCAAAAAATGAGTACTAAACCATCAGCTATTATTAAGCTTTCGAATGATGGTGTAGTCCAAGTGATACGCAAATAGAATACTCATTGTTAAGGTGATTAACAATATGAATAATCATACAAAAGCCCTTCCACATCCTATTTTCTTTATCATTGCAAAGGCAAGTCAAGAGTTAGGTCTATCTACCTTTGTGATCGGCGGATTTGTACGTGATTATATTCTGAACCGCGGAGAGGCTAAAGATATTGATATTGTTACGCTTGGCAGCGGAATAGCACTCGCAAAAAAAGTAGCTCAACTCCTACCGAACAAGCCTAATGTTCAGGTGTTTAAAAACTTTGGTACAGCTATGCTTAAAACGGAAGAGATTGAGGTAGAATTTGTAGGAGCTAGAAAAGAGAGTTATCGTAAAGACAGTCGTAAACCCAGCGTCGAGGAGGGAAGCCTGCAAGACGATCAAAACCGAAGAGACTTCACCATCAATGCGATGGCTATAAGCCTAAATAAAGATAACTATGGGACACTTATTGATCCCTTTGGTGGATTAAATCATTTAGAAGAAAAACTGATTAAGACACCGCTGGAGCCCGGTGTTACCTATAGTGACGATCCGCTGCGTATGCTTAGAGCAATACGATTTGCCACGCAGCTCAATTTCACGATAGAAGAAGATTCACTGCAGGCTATTACGCAACATGCTGATCGCATTACGATTATTTCAAAAGAGCGAATTATAGATGAATTGCATAAAATTCTATTAGCTGCCAAACCAAGCATAGGCTTCGCTCTATTAGAAAAAACTAAATTACTAGACATTATCTTACCAGAGCTTATTGCACTTAAGGGAATAGATGAGATTGAAGGCCAACGTCATAAAGATAATTTTTGGCATACGCTAGAGGTGGTTGATAATATCGCTCAACACACAGATAACCTTTGGCTTAGATGGGCAGCCTTATTGCATGACATTGGTAAAGCACCCACAAAGCGTTTTGACAAGAAAATTGGATGGACCTTTCACAGTCATGAATTTGTAGGAGCAAAAATGGTCTACAAACTATTTAAGCGACTCAAAATGCCGCTCAATGATAAGATGAAGTTTGTTCAAAAAATGGTGTTGATGAGTTCGCGACCCATCGTTATTGCCAGCGATGATGTGACAGATTCTGCTGTACGCCGACTAATTTTTGACGCGGGAGATTATATTGAAGATCTTATGACCTTGTGCGAAGCAGATATCACCACCAAAAATCCCAAACGATTTAAAAAATATCACAACAACTTTAAACTAGTTCGTAAAAAGATCAAAGAAGTTGAAGAGCGTGATCATGTGCGCAACTTTGAACCTCCGGTAAGTGGTGAGGAGATTATGCAAACCTTTAACCTCAAACCTTCCCGTGAAATAGGCGTGATTAAAGATGCGATTAAAGAAGCCATTCTAGAAGGTGAAATCCCAAATGAATATGCTGCTGCACGTGAATTTATGTTAAAAAAAGGGAAGCAACTCGGTTTGACTCATGTATAGACGACTTGTAAAAATATCATTGATCCTGGTTTATCTAGTTATCGTAGCCGGCGCGCTGGTAAGAATGACCGGGAGCGGTATGGGATGTCCAGACTGGCCTAAATGCTTTGGATATTACATTCCGCCTACAGAATCTTCAGAATTAATGTGGCAAGCGAATAAAGAGATTCATCAAGGACAAGTCATTATTGTGAATGAAAGTCTTCAAGTTGCCAAAAGCGATTTCACTTCTGGTGAAACCTATCAACAATCAAATTGGGAACCCTATACTAAACACGACTATGCCACCTTTAATGTATGGCATACCTGGATTGAATACCTTAACCGATTAGTGGGTGCCTTAGCCGGTTTGGCAATTCTTTTTATGGCTTTCGTCTCTATCAAATTATGGAAAGATGATAAAGCCATTACATTACTCTCTTGGTTCACCGTTTTTTTAATGGGGTTTCAGGCGTGGTTAGGTGCAACAGTAGTTTATTCTGTTTTAGTACCTGCTAAAATTACTACTCACATGTTAGTAGCGCTACTTATTGTTGCATTACTCGTATATCTTCTGGAAAAAGTTACTCCAAAGATGAATAATTCACAAGTTCCTGCCAAGATAAAAGGTTTTCTAGTGGCTGCACTTGTATTAACGATTATTCAAATCATCATGGGTACACAAGTGCGGCATTATGTGGATGATCAAATTGACCTGTTGGGATATAATGCAAAAGACTTATGGCTCAATGACCCAATGTTTACCTTTTATGCGCATAGGTCATTTTCTATCATAGTCCTGCTTGTCAATGTGTATTTATTGTGGCAAATACGAATGAAAAACTATGCGCTCAAAAATTATCATTGGGTTTTGGCGCTTATAGGCATTGAAATCCTTTCGGGAATGGCGATGTATTATGTTGATTTTCCCGTGGCATCACAGCCATTGCATTTAGTTATTGCCTCACTCTTATTCGGAATGCAATTTTATGTTTTTCTACAAGCCCGAAACGTCAAAAAAGTCTAATTTTACAGCCTTAATTTTCTTACATGATTTATAGATTTAGAGTGATCCTTGATACCAAAGATGATGTATTTAGAGATATTGAGGTAAAGGATGATATCACGATGGAAGACTTTCATAACTCAATCACTCAGGCCTTTGGCTTTGAAGGAAATGAAATGGCCAGTTTCTACCAGTCTGATGAGGAGTGGAATCAAGGCGAAGAAATAGCACTGTTTGACATGAGTGAGGGTACATCGCAAGTACGCATCATGAATGAAACTGCGCTGGATGAGATGGTCACAGAGCAGTCACCACGTCTTATTTATGTTTACGACTTTTTGAGCATGTGGACTTTTTTAGTAGAATTAGCAGAAATTGCCGAACCAGATTACTCCATCGACTATCCTAACCTTATTTTTGCTCATGGCGAATTACCCCCAGAAGCACCAGATAAAGAATTCAATGCAGATGATAACGATTTAGACCTAGATGACGATCTGGACGTAGATAACTATGATGATTTGGACTTTGACGAAAACTGGAATTAATGCTGCTACACTAACACACTATGATCAATCTTTTTAATACCCATATTGAATCCCTTTCTATTCATCGCGTAGGGAATAAAAGCCGAAACGAACCCATATTCTTATCTGCATTTCCCTATGAGCTCAATGATGAACTTACTCCCCTACTTAAAGAGTTTTTTTTAAAACCTTTTAGGGAAAAAGAAGAAAACTATTACCGATTCAATCATGAGGCCGATCTTGAATTTCACACCCTACACGGTATTGCCAAAAAGGTGTTTGAAGACCCCTCAGCCATTCATCAGGCATCACAAGAGATTACAAAACACTTGTACGATCAGTCATCTCACCCTCACATCAAAGCCGGTGAGGTATACGTGACCTATTTTGAAAATATGCTATTAGACAATGAAAAAGTGAATGCAATCGGTGTATTTAAATCTGAATTAAAGACCGATTTTCTTCAGTTTAAAGAAGGAGAAAATCAGCTGGACATCAAATTACAGCAAGGCGTCAATTTAAACAAACTGGATAAGGGCGCGATAATTTTTAATAAAGTCGAAGCCGAAGGTTATAAGATTCTATCGGTAGACTCAAATCGTTACGATACCAAATACTGGCTGGAGCATTTCTTAGAAGTCGATGTTTTTGAAGACGACAATTTCTTTACTAAAAAGTACATGAAGTTCTGCCAGAATTTTGCTAAAGACGTTGTCCTACCTGCAGAAGATAAAAAGGAAGAAGTCATGTTCATGAATCGTGCGGTGAATCATTTTGCAAAAAATGATACGTTTGAAGAATCCAATTTCATCAATGAAGTATTCGAAAATCCTGATCTTATTCCAGAGTTTAAGCACTACAAAGTTGAAAAAGCACCAAAATATAAAATTGAGGATTTAACTGAGTTCCCAATAGCCAATACGGCTGTTACCGCAGCCAGAAAGAGCATCAAAAACGTGATTGAGCTAGATACCAACATACAGATCAAAATGGATTTCATAAATCCCGAAAGCGCCGAAAAATTTGTCGAAAAAGGCTGGGATGAAGAAAAACAGATGTATTACTACCTGGTTTACTTTAACAAGGAGCAAAAAAGTTAGGGAGCTTCTTTGGGTACTCGGCGTAATAAAACCATTCCTACAAAGAAGAATACAGCTAAAAAGATAATCGAATTCCGCATACTGCCGGTAACTTGAGCAATAAAACCATAGATAAACATACCGATGATAATCCCAATTTTTTCAGCAACATCATAAAAGCTGAAGAAGGAAGTAGTATCAATAGTATCTGGCAAAAACTTGGAGTAGGTAGATCGGGATAGCGACTGGATTCCACCCATCACAAAGCCAACTGCCGCCGCAGTGATATAAAAGTGAATGGGTAACGTCACAAAATATCCCACGACACAAATCACCACCCAAATCATATTAATGCCAATTAAGGTTTTGATATTTCCAAATTTTTGAGCCGCTTTCCATGTTAATGTAGCACCTATTACAGCCACTAGCTGTATTAATAGTATGCTTGTAATCAATCCTGTTTGACGCGCTTCATCTCCACCCCACTTCACTTCTTCTTCACCAAAATAAGTGGCTACTAGCATAACGGTTTGTACGGCCATACTGTATACATAAAATGCTATGAGATAGGATTTCAAAACAGCATTTTGAGCAATTAAACTTTTTACTTTTTTGAGCTCCAAGAAACCATTAATCAGAAAATTTTTAGCATTGGACTCACGCTTTCTTCCCATAGGCAGGTAATACAATGTGTATTGACTAAAGGCTAACCACCAAATACCAACAGAGAGAAAGGAAATACGCATGGCTTGCATGCTTCCGGTGCCGCCTTCTGCCAGTCCAAAGGTTTCAGGATACATGACCATTCCTAAATTAAAAAGTAACAATATCACGCTTCCGATATACCCTAAGGAGTAACCCCTTGAGCTTAGTCGATCATGCTGTTCCGCGAAAGCGATATCAGGCAAGTATGAATTATAAATCGCAAAAGAACACCAATATCCCACCAGCGCCATTAAATAACAGAGCAAACTTATGTAAATATCATCCAATGAAAACCAGTACAAACCTATGCAACTAAAGGCTCCCAAAAAGTTAAATAGGTGCATAAATAACTTCTTCTTACCCGTATAATCTGCAATACCTGCAACCAGGGGCGTAATGAGAGAGATCAACACAAAAGCAAAAGCAGTAACATAGCTTATGAGCGGAGCACGGGCAACTTCTCCTCCAAAAACCGTCACTTTTTCAATTTCTTCTATTCTAAACAGCGCACCGTAGTAAATGGGAAAAATCGCAGATGAAATCGTTAAGTTATAGACTGAAACAGACCAGTCATAAAATGCCCAGGCATTGGTTAATTTTTTAGCTCCTTTAGCAAGTAACTGCATAGCCGTTATGTTTGAGTAAGGGCTAAAAATAGAAAAAGCTACTTGTTAAAAGCAGCTTTTTGAAGTAAACTTTATGTATTCTTATTGAAAAGAAGTAACACCGTATTTTTTTGCTTCGGCTTTAGCTTCTGGAATCCAAGCAGTTAAATTTTGAATACGCGTATCCGGATGTGGATGTGTACTCATAAACTCTGGCGGAGATTGTCCCCCGCTTGCAGCTTTCATTCGTTTCCATAGTTCTGGGGCTTCAGCAGGATCGTATCCGGCGATTGCCATTAGTGTAAGACCTATACGATCAGCTTCGGTTTCGTGGCTTCTGCTAAAGGGTAACATCACTCCTAATTGTGAACCAAGTCCAAATGCAGTAGCAAATATTTGCTGTGTCTCCTGGCTTTTTCCACCTACAGCAACAGCACCTGCAACTCCAGCAATTTGTTGTAATTGACCGGCACTCATGCGTTGTGCTCCGTGATTTGCTAAAGCATGAGCAACTTCATGTCCCATAACCGCAGCTATTCCCGCTTCATTTTTAGCAATTGGGAGAATGCCCGTGTAAAAAACAATTTTGCCACCCGGCATACACCATGCATTCACAGCACTGTCCTTGACCAAATTATATTCCCATTGGTAGTCTTTAAGATATCCCGCATAGCCATTCGCCGTTAACCAACGTTCTGATGCAGTAGCAATTTTTTGCCCTATCCTAGTAATCATTTGTGCTTCGCTGGTATTGGTTACCACGGGGTTCTCAGCTAAGAATTGATCGTATTGTTGAAAAGCCATTGGGAATAGCTGATCATTAGAAACTAAGGCTAAGGTTTTTTTTCCTGTAAAGGGATTTGTCGCACAGGCTGCGATCATTAGGACTAATCCTAACGTAATAAGTATGTTTCGTGTCTTCATTATCAAGGGTTTTGGATGCCAATTTACAAAATAGACCTACCGCTCATCAAAGATTTGATAAGGGTTTAACATTTTTTGATACCATACGTTAAGAAGAAGAATAGTTATCTTAAAATCGTGTTTGACCACTACTCCCTTTCATTATTTTAGGATAGTTGAACCTTCGATTTTCATGACTCAAGCCATTAATATTATTTCCTTTTATGAAACGAAGCATCAGAAAAGATCGCTGCGTAAGCCAAAAGTCTTACTCAAAATATCTTCTATGACTGCAGCCCCAACTAATCTGACTTTATAAACCGAAGCCTTAGCGCAAGTCTACTTCCCTACAAGATGCAACTCTGAAAAGTCTTTAGGAATCACCAATGTATTTGCCGTGGGATTAAATTGACAATTCTTTAATGAGACTTTCTCACTATCAATCTCAATATAGTCTACCACAAAGGGTAAACCAAAGATGTTTATTTTCAAATTAGCATAAGGCGTAGTGAACTTACCAGACTTATACTGATTGATAATCAATTCATTGTCTTTTCCCTTTAAGCTAAAGTTTCTTAAACTAAAACGACCTTTTTTATAGTCATAGCCGTCCTGAGCATCTTCATAAACCACAGACTTTTCGACGCCCTCTTTATAGTAAACCTCCAGGGTTAATTCTTCTATTTCTTTTTCTCCAACATACTGCTGTATGGGATATTTTGGTATGATAGCTCCTTCTTTTACCATCATAGGAATGCTATCAATATCTGCATCTACCCATTCTTCACGACCACCTATATAAGTTTCTTTATTCCAGTAGTTAAACCAGGTTCCGCGTGGAATATACATGCGTCTACCCTTTGCATTGGGCTCTAGGACAGGGCAAACCAGAATATGATTTCCAAAGATAAACTCATCTGTTCTATAATGTGTTTGCGCGTCTTCCTGGTCAAAAACCACTAAACTTTTAAGCATAGGTGTGCCATCAGTCACATACTGCCAAAACATAGTGTACAAGTACGGCAATAATTGATACCTTAACTCAATAAATTTGCGGGTGATATCAGTTACATTCACATCAAACGACCAAGGTTCTTGGTCTCCATAATCACCAGAGGAGTGTGTTCTACAAAATGGATGAAACACACCTAACTGGATCCAACGAGCATAAAGCTCTCCTGTAGGTTGCTCTGCAAACCCGCCTATATCACTCCCGGTAAAGCCCATACCACTCATACTCATGCGTTGTGCCTGAATATTCGCGATCCATAAATGTTCCCAGGTAGCAATATTATCGCCTGTCCAAGAACTGGTGTAGCGTTGCGCGCCAGAATAAGCCGAACGGGTTATAATAAATGGGCGTTTAGGATAAGCGTATTTTTTTACGCCCTCATACGTGGCTCTTGCCATCTGTGTCCCGTAAATGTTATGTGCTTTTCGGTGACTGCATGGGTTACCATCGTAGTCATGACGCACATCATCTGGAAAAGTTTTATTGGGAACCTCCATCACGGCAGGCTCATTCATATCATTCCACACTCCTTTTACTCCAAAGTCTGCAATGAGTTCTTTGTATAATCCGGCCCACCATTCACGAACTTCGGGATTAGTGAAATCAGGGAAGTTACATTCGCCCGGCCATACTTTACCTTTCATGTAGGGACCATCTGCACGTTTACAGAAATAATCATTCTCCAGCGCCTCCTTATATACCCAATAATCATTATCTATTTTAATCCCCGGATCTATGATGACAATGGTTTTAAAGCCATCTTCAGCCAGGTCTGAAATCATCTTCTTAGGATCTGGAAAGTGTTCATGGCTCCAGGTAAAACATCTAAAGCCTTCCATGTAGTCAATATCTAAGTAAATCGCATCGCAGGGTATTCTTAATTTTCTAAATTCTGAAGCGATATCTCTAACTCTACTTTCAGGATAGTAACTCCATTTACACTGATGATATCCTAGCGACCAAAGCGGCGGTAATTCTGGTTTTCCGGTTAAATCCGTGTAACTTGTGATCACATCATTCATGTTTGGTCCATAGAAGAAATAATAATTCATTTCTCCTCCATGGGCCCAGAAGCTTGTCACTTTTCTACGTTCATTACAAAAGTCAAAAAAGGTTCTAAAGGTATTGTCAAAAAATACTCCGTAGGCCTGCCCGTGGTGTAATCCCATGTAAAAAGGTACACTTTTATATAATGGGTCTTTATCCTTCCCAAAGGCGTACTGATCTGTCGCCCAGTTTTCTATACGTTTACCTTTAAGATTTAAGTGCATGGGTTTATCCCCTAATCCGTAGTAACTTTCTGCATCCTGAGCCACCTTGCTCATCTTTACTACATTACCACCATGCTCATAACTCTCTTCCCAGTGGAAGCCCAGTTCATCTTCAAGGATAATATTACCTTTGAGATCGTAAATTTTAGATTGTAAGGATTCTTTATCAATACAGCATTTAAGCTTTGAAGTAGTGACACAAAACTCTGTTTCATGCTCATTTACTTCAAGGTGGTTAAATCCTCTGTTTGCATCATCATCAATAGCGTACGAAAAATCATTTTCAAAGGTATTTTCTGTCGCAAATCTAAATCGTAATACGCTATCTCTTAAAACAGTAAGGTGTAGAATCACACCATTTTCTGTTCTAAATTCTAATACATCAACATCTTTGGAATATGAAATTACTTTGCGTGGAAAGAGATTTCCCTTCTGCTCTAATTCTGTATTAACAATCATACCTCTAGGTTATAAATAAGACTAACAAAAAAAAGCTATCGGCGGGGATTATAAAAATTTAAAGTCATCAATTATCACCACTTATTAACGAAATCGTTATCGGTGTTATGCTTTAATCTCAAAAACGACACATCCCAATGGTGGCAAGAAAATTTCAGCAGAAAATGGTTTATAATTCCACTCTTCTTTTTGGATGGTTATGGATTTTTTAGTTTTCATTCCGCTACCACCAAAATCTGCATGGTCAGAGCTAAATACTTCCTGTAATTTTCCGTCAAGCGGAAGACCTATTCTGTAGTTTTCACGTGGAATCGGAGTCATATTACAGGCGACGATAAGCTGGTCATTGGCTTCATTTCCCTTCCGAAGATAGGTATACACACTATTTTCAGCATCGTTATGATTAATCCATTCAAAGCCTTCACTAGAAAATTGTTTTTCATGCAGGGCAGACTGACCTTTGTACAGCTTATTTAATGCTGTGAGCATTTTTTTAACCCCTTGATGTGGCGCATAGTCTAGCAAATGCCAATCCAGGCTCCCTTGAAAGTCCCACTCTTCATGCTGCCCAAACTCTGATCCCATGAACAATAAGTTCGCTCCGGGATGAGTGAACATATAGCTATACAGTAGTCTTAGGTTTGCGAATCGTTGCCAATCATCACCCGGCATTCTGCCTAAAATGGATTTTTTACCATAGACCACTTCATCGTGAGAAAGCGGAAGCATGAAATTCTCTGTAAATGCATAGGTCATGCTAAAAGACAAGTCGTTTTGATGATGCCTGCGATAAATAGGCTCCTTGGCAAAATACTGTAGTGTATCGTGCATCCAGCCCATCATCCATTTCATTCCAAACCCTAAACCGCCTAAAAACGTAGGTTTAGATACCATGGGGAAACTGGTGGACTCTTCGGCTATGGTTTGTACATCTGGGAAATCCTTATACACCGCTTCATTCATTTCTTTCATAAAGGCAATGGCTTCCAAATTTTCTCTCCCGCCAAATTGATTGGGTTCCCACTCCCCATCATCTCTGGAGTAATCTAAAAACAACATAGATGCTACGGCATCTACTCTCAGCCCGTCAGCGTGGTACTGATCTAACCAAAAGATCGCATTACTAATCAAGAAGCTCTTTACTTCATTACGGCCATAATTGAAGATGAGGGATTTCCAGTCTGGATGGTAGCCCCGGCGGCGATCCGGATGTTCATATAAGTGTGATCCATCAAAGAATCCAAGTCCATGAGCATCTTCCGGAAAATGTGAAGGCACCCAATCCAAGATCACTCCAATATCGGCCTGGTGAAAAGCATCTACCATAGCCGAAAATTCTTCGGGATAACCAAATCGTGAAGTAGGCGCAAAATATCCTGTAAGTTGATAACCCCAACTGGGATCATAGGGATATTCCATGATGGGCATAAATTCTACATGCGTAAACCCTGTTTCTTTGACATAGCTTACTAAATCGTTCGCCAATTCAAGGTAAGAAAGCGACCGGTTCTCTTCTATATTTTTTTTCCAACTGCCCAGATGAACTTCGTATACTGAAAAAGGAGCGTCCAGTGCGTTGTGCTTTTTTCGCTTTTTCATCCATTTAGCATCTTTCCAATTGTAATTAGTGTCCCACACGACCGAAGCGGTTTTAGGTGGATGCTCACAGCGCCTCGCGTAGGGATCTGCTTTTTCAGTCTTTATATCATTATTATTGCTATGAATTTTATACTTGTACGTAGAGCCTTTGCCCACCCCGGGGATGAACCCCTCCCAAATTCCGCTGCTATCCCAGCGTACGTTTAATAGGTGCTGACCTTCTACCCAAAAATTAAAATCTCCTATGACCGATACCGATTTGGCTGTGGGTGCCCAAACCGCAAAATAGGTTCCCTGCTCTCCCTCTTTTTCAATAATATGTGACCCAAACTTTTCATACAAGCGATAATGCTTACCTGCTTTAAAAAGGTCAATATCAAAATCGCTAAAAAGACTATGCGTTTTTACAGTACTCATGTAGTTAGGTTGTTAGTTGTCTTGATTTCTCAAAATATTTTCAATTCCTTTTAATGGAATGATAGCCCATCTTGGGCGCGAATTTAATTCATATCCCAGTTCATATACTGCCTTTTCTAACAAACAATACTTGAGTAAGAAGTATATTTCTTGATTGTAGCCAATATTTAGGTTATTTGCCTGCACGACATGGATATAATTTTGCAAGAAAACCCCTACAAAATAACGGTAGAGAATTTCACCTGCCTTGCCTTTATCATCTTCAGATAGGTTGGAATCCTCTTTTGCATTGAATATCGTAGCATAAATCGCATAGTGAAACGATCTAAACATGCTGGCCACATCTTTTAATGGGGGCTGTTTTACTTTTCTATCCCTAATGGTACTTTCGGGTTCACCCTCAAAATCCAGTAGATAAAAATCGTCTCCATGCACCAACACCTGTCCCAAATGATAATCACCATGAATGCGTATACGTTCACTTTTTAAGCTTGTCCAGTCAAAATCAATAAACTTTTTTCTGACTATGTTCTTGTTCTCTAAAAAGTGCTGCGCCAGCTCTAAGGTTGTTCCCTCTAGCTTATGCAGGTTATTTTCAATGAGATTAATTCTATTTTGAAATTGATAAAGCAGTCTGTTTTTTAACCAAACCGTATAATCGCTGTTATATCTGGTAGGTGCAAATCTATTATCTTCAAACTCACTCCCCAAAGCCACATGCATCTCTGCGGTTCTAATGGCCAACTGTTTTATTTTTAAAAAGATATTTAATCCTGCCCAGTCAATGATCTCTGGCGGAATATCGTTAATCTTGATGCGCTTATAAAGTTTTAACTTTGGCAGGCTATCCAGCGAAATATTGCGTTTACCCAATGCATCAATGACACCATCAAGTTCTTTTAGCATAAATTGCCAGGCATCACCTTCATTGGGAATAAGTTCTTGCATTAATGCAAGGGTTACGGTATCCTTATCAAACCTTAGGTTGATACTACCCGTATACGCCGGAGTATTTTTAAAGTGAGCTACCTCGGTTAAAAATCGACTGATTTCGTAATCTGGATTTGTGGAAACATAAATCCGTCTAAAAAATTTAATGACATATCGTTCATTAAAAATGATAGAGGTGTTACTTTGCTCAAGCCCCATGAATTTTGAAGATTTGTAATCCTCATCAATCAGTTTTTCGCCACTGTGATAGTTGACGACTAGTTCATCCCCCTCATTACCTTGTACGATTTTTTCAAATAACAGCTGTCTAAATTCTTCAAGATAGAGTCCATCGATGATATAGCCTTTTTTACCATCAAGCGTGAGCTCCATAATAGGACCTTCTTCGCTCAGCGAAGCATCTTCTACAAAAGCGATGGGAATGAAGTAATGTTGATAAAAGGCTTCTTTAAAATTTACTTCTAACAGTAACCCGTAGTAACGCTTAAAATCATTTTCTATGGTAAAAGACTCTACTAACTCCACATACTTTAGCGAACTTGCCTTACCCCCGTACCAGCGTTGCTTAATGATATAAGGTTCTAGTACATCTTCTAAAAAAGTTTTGACAAACGTCTTACTCTTTAATAGCTCATACCAATCCTCATTAAATACGTAGGGAGCTGCAATGTCCTGTTTCTTTGCCATTATCGCTTAATCTTAAAAATGTGAAACGGCAAGGTAGGATGAAGCTCAACAAAATTCCATTCACCGGTCCATTGATAGCTGCTTCCGGTAATCAAATCACTTACCGTAAATTGATCGTGATGCTCTAGCTGTAGAGAGTTTAACGGCACTTTTACCTGTCCGCTCTGTGAATAATACGCATCTAAGCTCACTACAATAAGTAACTCATCTTCTTTACGGTCATCATATTTGTAAAATGCCAGTAATTGATCATTTTCTACATAGCAGAATTCTATATTGTTCGTTTGTTGCAGTGCCGGTTGTTCTTTTCTCACGTTATTGAGTGAACTAATCAACATAGTCAATTTATTTTCAATCGACCAGTCCCAATGGCGTACCTGATATTTTTCGCTGTCCAGATATTCTTCCTTCCCCGGGACTGCGGCACTACGCATTTGCTCGTATACCGGTCCATACAAGCCTATATTAGAACTTAAGGTGGCTGCTAATGCATATCGAATGAGATGTTGCGCCTCATTTGCACCTTGTAGTATCCACGGATTAATATCTGGTGTATTGGGCCAAAAGTTAGGCCTAAAATATTCCTTTTGGTCTGTTTTAGTAAGTTCATTGAGGTATCCCTCCAACTCATGTTTAGACGTTCGCCAGGTAAAATAGGTGTACGACTGTGTAAATCCTTGTTTGGCCAATTGATTCATCACCTTAGGCTTGGTAAATGCTTCGGCGAGAAACAATACATCAGGGTGTTTTTTCTTTACCTTATGGATTAACCAACCCCAAAAATGATGTGGTTTGGTATGTGGATTGTCTACTCTAAAAATCTGAATGTCAAATTCTTCAATCCAATATAAAGCAATGTCGATTAAATCTTTCCACAGCTTTTTATATTCCTTTGTTTCAAAGTAAATTGGCTGAATATCTTGGTATTTTTTTGGAGGATTTTCAGCATATTGCACCGTTCCATCTGGTCTCCATTTAAAATACTCTGGGTGTTCCTTGACCCAGGGATGATCTGGTGCGGCCTGCAACGCAAAATCCATGGCGATTTCAATCCCGTGCTCTTTTGCTTTGGTCACGAGTTGCTTAAAATCTGCTTCAGTACCTAGCTGAGGGTGGATTGCTTTATGCCCTCCTTGCTTTGCTCCTATCGCCCAGGGCGAACCTACGTCACCATCTTGGGTGTGAGTAGCATTGTTTTTTCCTTTTCGGTTTAGCTCTCCAATGGGATGAATAGGCGGAAAATACAACACATCAAATCCCATTGCTGCGATGCGAGGTAATTGAGCTTCGCAATCTTTAAATGTCCCGTGAACTCCCTCTTCTTTTGCTGCGCTACGCGGAAAAAACTCATACCAGGTACTAAATCGTGCCTTTGTACGGTCAACATATACCTGTAAATCATGGGACGTCGCTAAGAATTCTTTTTCAGGATATTTGTAAAGAACATCATGAAGTTGTGCTGAAAACACCTGCTGTACTGCCTCATCGTATTGAGCTTCGTTTTTAAATATCTTCGCGGTTTTAGTGAGATAAGAAGCATCATCACCTTTTGCTAATTTAGCGACAGCTTTAAGGTATTCGGATCCTTCTAATAGTTCGCTTCTTACATGTTGGTTGTCTTCTAGTTTTCTGCGAGTGCCGTGCAACCAGTTAAGGGCGTAATCCACCCAACCTTCTACGTTGTAGGTATAATAGCCTTGTTTGTCTAGTGAAAATTCTGCTTGCCACGCATCGTTTTCCAGTGGATGCATGCGGACTTCCTTCCAAGTGCGTTCTTTTTCATGTTTGAAGCGCACCGAAGCCTGGATCACATCATGCCCATCCACAAGAATATCTGCTGTAACGGTGACAGATTCTCCTACAACGCGTTTAATAAAATAGGTGCCGTGATTTAATTGCGGACTGATGTGTTCAATGACAACCCGCTCCTGATTGAGTGTTTGCAAAATGGTTGGTTTAGTATGCTCCTAAAATACTAAAATTGACGAAATATCCTTTACTTTGTTTCTAGATTTCGACCTAGATGACGCCTCCCCCTAAAAATAGCTTACCCGTACAGCAACTTCTCATGCCTACATATTTGGTAAAAATTGGGCAGCTTTTACAGGCCATCTCACCGCGCCTGGCTATGCGGTACGCAGCGATACTTTTTCTTACGCCCTTTACCTATTCCTTGCCCAAACGTGAAAAAAAAATGTTTGACAATGCGTTGCAGCACGATATTAAACTTCCTAAAAGCAAGAAAAATATTGTGGTGTACGAGTACGGTGATTCTGCTAAAAAAGTATTGTTAGTACACGGCTGGAGTGGCACGGGCACTCAGCTGGCTAGTATAGCCGAAGAACTCATCAAACATGGCTACAGCACAGTGAGTTTTGATGCGCCAGCACACGGCCAAGCCAGAGGAAGTCGAAGTCAAATGCCTTATTTTATTGAAGCTATTCACCATCTACAAAAGCAGTTTGGCCCATTTGAATATGCTATCGGTCATTCCCTAGGCGGAATGTCACTACTACGTAGTATCAAAGAAGGATTAAAACTAAAGAAGCTTGTCATTATAGGAACTGCCAATAGTGTTACTGCAATTACTGAAGATTTTATTCAAAACATGCAGCTAAAACCTCAAATCGCGCATTTACTCAAATCACATTTAGATAAAGAATTTGGACAAGATTTAGATGATTATGCGGGAGCCAGATCGGCAAAAGCAGTAAAAATTCCAACGCTGGTTGTGCACGATAAAAACGATGTAGATGTGCATTATTCTTCGGGTCAAGAAATAAACGATGCCCTAGCCGAAGGTGAATTATATCTCACTAAAGGACTAGGACACCGTAAAATTTTAGGAAATCAAAAGACCATTGAAAAGATCGTTTCTTTTTTATTGGCATAAACTTTGTTTTCTTTACAGTGTTTAAATCTTTTATCATGAAAAAATTAGCTGTACTATCTGTTTTATTTATTGCCTTCATTACCTCATGTACTGAAGAAAACAATATTGTTGAAGAAAATTTCTTTTTAGGGCAAACCTTTGAATTTAATAATGTGGATTTTGAATATACTCTTGAAGAAGATCCGGCAAATGGTCCGGATGATTTGGAACTAACTGCTTTAGTTCAAATACCAAATGATATTGAAGTATTTGAGTCTGATGCTATTTTAACCTATCGACTTGAAAGTATTGAACCAGATGGTCAAGGTGGATCTGCGGACTCATGGGTGTTGTTACCAGTAAGTTATTTTATTGGAGATGAAAATGGAGATGTAATTCAATACTCTTCTAATCACACTTTTTTTGATATTGAAATAAAAATAACCGGAAATTTTGATTTAGATTTTTTAAGTGATAATGAATTTAATGCTTACGCTCAAAATCAAATCTTTAGATTTGTTGTAGTTCCTTCAGACTTTGCGACCAATCCTACGGTTGATCTTAATGATATCAACGCTGTTCTAGGTGCGCTTAATAAAATCGACTAAGACTTTTAGTACAAGCTTAACAAGACAAATTCCTCTGTACGCAGAGGAATTTTTTATTTTTCGGTAGAGAATCTGTGTATGAAGTTGTCGAATGTACATACCCTCTACAAAAAAACTAAGGATTAGATTGTCAAAGTGGTAAAGGGTATCTTAAATAAGTTCAGTCTTCAGACCAAAAATTATACATAAACCAATATTAACACAATTCTTGTTTTTGCAAGAAGTAAAATAAGATCCCTGCCTTTGCAGGGAATAAATATGAAAAAAATTGCATTAGTACTCATCGCTTTAATTGCATTAAGCTGCAACTCAAAAGCACAAGAAGATAAGAAGGAACGCACGTTCCCGGTTTCCAAATCCAATGAAGAATGGAAGGAAATTTTAACCTCAGACGAATATTATATTCTGCGCGAAGCAGGGACAGAACGCCCCTTCACCAGTGAATTGCTGGAGGTTAAAAAGCCAGGTACGTTTGTTTGCGCTGCATGTGAGACTCCGCTGTATAAAACAAAACATAAATTTGACAGTGGTACGGGATGGCCCAGTTTTGATCGTGCCGTTGATGGCAATGTAGTTACAGATACAGATTATAAAATTGGATATGCGCGCACAGAACTACTTTGTGCCACCTGCGGTGGTCATTTAGGACATGTTTTTGATGATGGACCTAAAGAAACTACCGGCAAACGCCATTGTATTAATGGTGATGCACTAGACTTTAAACCTCAAAAAGGATGAGTAAGAAATATGCTGTAGACAAAACCGAGGCAGAATGGAAAGAAGAACTCTCTCCAGAAGAATATCACGTGCTTCGACAAAAAGGAACCGAACGCCCCCACACCGGCAAATACAACCTACATTTTGAAGAAGGAACCTACCGCTGCAATGCGTGTAATGAACCTCTGTTTGAAAGTGACGCAAAATTTGAAAGCGGCTGTGGCTGGCCCAGTTTTGATCAGGCGATTGAAGGAAAAGTTGAATACGTAAAAGACACTACTTTCGGGATGGTGCGTACCGAAATTTTATGCGCCAACTGCGGGAGTCATTTGGGACACGTTTTTGATGACGGCCCAACAGAAACCGGGGTACGGTATTGCGTCAATTCGTTGAGTGTGGATTTTGAAGATGATAAGAATCCTGCGTCAACTAACAATTAATCCGGTTTTTTGAAAAATCTGCTAGAGGAGATTAGACGATGCGAGGTGTGCAAAGCACATTTACCGCTGGGAGCTAATCCCATTATAAGTGCTTCAAAAGATTCAAAAATCATTTTAGTGAGTCAGGCGCCGGGTCGGTTAGCACACTTACACACAAAAGCATGGGATGACCCCAGCGGCCGTCGACTACGGGAGTGGCTTGGTGTTAATGAAACAACCTTTTACGATCCTATAAATTTTGCCGTTTTGCCCATGGGGTTTTGCTATCCCGGTAAATCAGCAACCGGAGATCTTCCTCCTCGTTCAGAGTGTGCGCCGCTTTGGCATGCACACGTACTTAACCAATTAAAAAAGCCGCAGCTTTTTATTTTAATTGGTGGATATGCTCAAAAAGCATATTTAAAAGATGCCACCACGCTAACTGATCGGGTAAAACGCATGAATGATTATTTGCCTAACTATCTTCCGCTTCCCCATCCTTCGCCGGTCAATCACTTTTGGATGCGTAAAAATCTGTGGTTTGAGACAGAGAAGCTTCCGGCGATTAAGAGAATTATTCAGGACATACTTTAACTAGTGTGAATCTTCTACGTAATGCATAATGTTGAGCTTACGGGTATTTTTCCGAAGAAAAACAATACCGATTTTCTAATTTCTATCCTATAAATTACCTGTTTACTAGCTACGTATTACCGTAGCATTTCGTAAATTCGCTTCCGCAGAAAAAAACAAACTATGAGTAAATATGACATCATCGTTGTTGGGAGTGGACCGGGTGGATATGTAACCGCAATCAGGGCATCTCAATTAGGATTTAAAACCGCTGTGGTTGAAAAAGAGGACTTAGGAGGCGTTTGCCTTAACTGGGGTTGTATTCCTACCAAAGCACTATTAAAGAGTGCTCAGGTTTTTGAATACTTAAAACACGCCGGTGATTATGGACTCAAGGTGAAAGAATTTGATAAAGATTTTGACGCTGTGGTCAATCGAAGCCGAAATGTAGCCGACGGAATGAGCAAAGGCGTCCAATTCTTAATGAAAAAGAACAAAATTGATATTTTGGATGGCTTCGGAAAAGTTTTAAAAGGTAAAAAAGTACAGGTTACTCCAGGAAATGGGGAGGCTAAAACCCACGAGGCTGATCATATCATTATTGCAACCGGAGCAAAAGCGCGTGAATTACCTAATTTACCGATTGACGGAAAGAAGGTCATAGAATACCGCAAAGCAATGACAATGGAGAAGCAACCGGAAAGCATGATCATCGTTGGATCAGGTGCGATTGGCTGCGAGTTTGCATACTTCTATAATTCAATGGGAACCCAGGTGACCATTGTTGAGTATCTTCCTAATATCGTTCCGCTAGAAGATGATGAAGTCTCAAAGCAATTAGAGCGTAGTTATAAGAAATCTGGAATTAAAGTGATGACCAATTCGTCTGTTGAGTCTGTTGATACCAGTGGTGATAAAGTAAAAGCGACAGTCAAAACTAAAAAAGGAGAAGAAATTTTAGAGGCTGATGTAGTACTTTCTGCCGTTGGCATCAAAACCAATATTGAAAATATAGGTCTTGAAGAAGTAGGGATTACCGTAGAAAAGGATAAGATACAGGTAAACGAATGGTATCAAACTAATGTTCCCGGGTATTACGCGATTGGAGATGTTACTCCTGGTGCAGCTTTAGCCCATGTTGCTTCTGCCGAAGGTATTATTTGCGTCGAAAAAATTGCAGGAATGCATGTGGAGGCGCTAAATTATCAGAATATTCCGGGTTGTACCTACGCTACACCTGAAATTGCCAGTGTAGGAATGACTGAAAAGCAGGCAAAAGAAGCCGGTTATGATGTGAAAATTGGAAAGTTTCCTTTTTCAGCGTCAGGTAAAGCTAGTGCTTCCGGAGCGAAGGAAGGTTTTGTGAAGGTTATTTTTGATGCCAAATACGGTGAATGGTTGGGCTGCCATATGATAGGCGCAGGTGTAACCGATATGATTGCTGAAGCTGTTGTGGGTCGAAAACTAGAAACAACAGGGCATGAAATTCTAAAAGCGGTACATCCACATCCAACAATGAGTGAAGCAGTAATGGAGGCTGTGGCAGATGCATATGGTGAAGTGATTCATCTCTGATATGCTTAAAACATTTAAACTCATTGCAATTCTTGAAGGCATCTCGTATCTCCTATTATTAGGAGTTGGGATGCCTTTAAAATATCTGGCTAATATGCCAACGCCTAATATTTATATAGGCTATGCGCATGGTTTTTTGTTTATAGCCTATGTTGCCTTAGCACTGCTTTTTACCATTGAAAAAAAGCAAGGATTCAAACGCTTTGTGATATATTTTATCGCCGGCCTACTACCTTTTGGCACATTTTACGTTGAGCGTAAATACTTAAGAAGTTAACATTATCGAATCAGATAGGTTGCAGAAACGTAAAAGGCATTATTAAATTGTTCTGTTTCTGCTATGCCTTCATCGGCTTTACCATTAATGTTGTTTAGCCCTCTGGTATATCGTATTCCAAGTCCTACGCGTGGTGTTAGAAAATACTCTGCGCCTATACTTAAAGAAATATCCACATCGCTAATATACTCTTCTAATTCAATTACAGATGCCGCCGTATCGCTTTCATCTGGATCTAGCTCAGTTTCAGAAAGAAATCGAAATCCTATTTGCGGACCTCCCATAACCCTTAGATTATCTATTACTTCATATCCCAATAAAATTGGAAAATGAATGTAAGTTAATTTTATTGTTAGGTTACTCCCTGAATTGATATCTTCTTCGTAGAACTGCGTATTTTCATCTGACTCAAAATCGTATCCTTGTCTTGCGTAGATGATGGAAGGATGTATTGTGAATCTTGATTCTTCTCCCAATCTAAATCTGGATGTTAAACCAATATGATAAGAGGTTCTTGGATCAAAACTATCAGCATTATCTCCTGATACTGAACTTAATAAGAATCCACCGGTAAATCCAAAACGTACGGAATAAAAACTATCATCAACAATTTCTTCCCTATTGGCACGTTCTGCCGGTTGGGTTTGTGCGATAACGGAAAATGACGTGCTAAGAAGTAATAAGAGTAGTGCTTTTTTCATGGTTGTATTTTTTATTAAAATTAAAACCAATCCCATGGGAGCACTCTAAAACTTATGGTAAAGAAATGTTATTCCTTTGTTAAGGTAAGAGAGCAGTAATAGCTAACTTATAACTGTTTAAACCAAACCCAACGATGACTCCCTTTGCTCCGGCAGAAAGATAGGAGTGATGACGATACGCTTCTCTGGAGAACGTATTGGAAATATGAACTTCAACTACAGGGATGCTGATTGCCTTAATAGTATCACCAAGTGCTATGGAGGTATGAGATAATCCGCCGGCGTTGATCACAACAGCATTAAAATCCTGGTCTGCCTGTTGTAAATGGTCTATCAAATCACCTTCATGATTCGACTGTACGTGAGATAACTCAACGTCTTTAAAATTAAATTGTAGTTTAATAAAATAATCCTCAAAAGAAATGTCACCGTAAATCTGCGGCTCTCGTTTTCCTAAAAGATTTAAGTTAGGACCGTTGATGAGTAGAATTTTCATACGTTATATATTTATTCCTATGCCCAAACTTAAGGTTCTAAGTGTACTGGAGTCATAATTTATAGAGTCTGAAGCTCTATCAGTTAATTCAAAAGAGTATCTGAGTTCTATAAATACGCTACTAAAAATATCATAGGCAGCACCTACACTAAGATCTACGCCAAAATTGTTTAAATCGTCAATATCCTCAAGTAACAATGTTGCCTGGGGACCTGCCTGAATATTTAATCCTGTGCCGCCCAGGTAATATTTTAGCATCACCGGTAGGTAAATGAGATTTAAATCATTGACATTGCCGTATAACAATGAAGGCTGCAGATGAATTTTATCTGTTAAATCCAGATCTATAAATGTTCCTACATAAAAACCTGAATCTGAATCACTCGTATCTAAGGTTGGTGTTTCGTTTTGACTGGTAAGGTTTAAGTAACCTCCTGTTAAGCCAAACTGTTGTGCATTCGAGTGATACGAGCACATCAATCCAACAAGCAATAAGCAAAAAAACTGTTGTTTCATTTCCTTAATTTTGAAGCAAAATAAGGAATTACTTCAAGAATACCACGAATCCCACGGCAAATTGGAATACATTATCTGAAGAAAAATCCTGGTTGATGCTAATATCATACCTCAACCCGGGTTCAATAGATAATACATCATATAAGAAGAAAGCGTACCCGGCCTGTAATCCCAGATAAGTTGGTTTGCGTTTAGGGTTGGTAAGCTGTGCCGCATTTACATCCGTTTGAAATGCAAAACGTTCATTAATATAATATTTTGCGCCTATCTTATAGGATATAGTTTCTATCTCTAAGTCTTCATCGAGTCCATTATCTGCATATCCTACCCCTGCTTTAATCGCAAAATGTTCCAGCAAAAAGTACCCAACCTCTCCACCTACGCTGTATGAGGTTACACCATCAGCTGATCGTAAACTTAAACCGGTGAAAGATGGATGCGCATCGCCTAATCCTGTGTTTGCTTCAATAAACCAGGTTTTTTTGCTGGTAGGACCTCCAACGCCAGATTGAGCATGCAGGTTTACGCCTAACGCAATGAGCAAAAGAGTGAGAGCTTTTTTCATTGTAATATAGTTGATGATTCTATTGGATAACTCCATTACTATAGTCACATTGCATGCATAGGGTTAAAAATTTCAAAAAAGAGCATAAAAAAACGGAAGCTGGTGGGCTTCCGTTTTAATAATGAGGCATTAAGGATTTAAAAAATGTAACCTACAGATATCTGTAATACATTATTAGTAACACTAAAATCATCAGGAGCACCTTCAAGAATATTTGTAAAACCTAATGTATATCTAGCGTCTAGAAATAGGCCCATTTCCAATTTGTACCCTATACCAAAAGCACCGCTAAAATCAAATGATTCGTAATCATCTGATGCATCTCTTGTATCGGAATCTGAAAAGTCTGGTCCAGATAATTCTGCTTCATCTTCAGCATCAATTAAAAATCCTAATTGAGGTCCAACTTGGAGGCTAAGACCTTCAATTACATATATTTTAGCAATTATTGGGACGTTCAAGTAACTCGTCTTAAATTTTCCCTCAGATTTGAATTCACCTCCAAAATCTTGGAATGTAGACTCAAATGTAACTCCTTGCTGACTATAAATTACCTCTGGTTGAAGTGAAAATTTATCAGAAATTACGTATTCATAAACAACACCAACATGGAAAGAAGTTCTGGACTCTAAATCCTGTCCAAAATCATCTGTATCCCCTCCCCAATTAGAAACATTAAGTCCTGCCTTAATTCCAAAATTATAATCTTGAGCCTGTACAGCTGTTAATCCAAATACTGCAAAAGCAACTAAAAGTAAAAATTTTTTCATTTTTTATAATTTAAAGTTATATACAAATATACCTATCTCATATTAAGCTAAAGTAAATTGACTTTAACTTATGTTAACAATTTTCAATGTAAATTTGTGGATAAATGACCTGGAAACAAGCTGTAAAAGATTATCAACACTACCTTAAAATTGAGCGTGGGTTAGCAAATAACACTATAGTTAATTACTGTCTTGACATTGAAAAGCTTGTTGCGTACATTGAAAATAGAGAACTTCACCTCTCTCCAATTACTATTACTGAAGATTATATCAAGGAGTTTGTTTATACGACGGCTAAAGAAGTCAATCCCCGTTCACAAGCACGAATGATTAGTGGATTAAAAAGTTTTTTCTCTTATTTAGTATTTGAAGATTACCGCAAGACAAATCCGCTTGATCTTATCGAAGCCCCCAAACTCGGCAGGCAACTCCCTGATACGCTCAGCGAAACCGAAATAGATACGCTAATCCAGGCAATCGACTTAAGTAAACCTCAAGGAGAACGAAATAGAGCGATGTTGGAGACATTGTACGGCTGCGGACTTAGAGTTACAGAGCTCATTGAACTTAAACTTAGTGATTTGTTTTTTGACGAAGGTTTTATCAAAGTTACCGGCAAGGGCAATAAACAACGTTTTGTTCCTATTAGCGGTCAAACCGTAAAATTCATTGAACTGTATCGTACGACCATAAGAAATCATCAAATCGTTCAAAAAGGCTTTGAAGACACCTTGTTTCTTAATCGCCGTGGCAAGCAACTTACCAGAGCCATGGTCTTCACAATCATAAAGCGATTGGCAGAAAAAATGGAATTAAATAAGAGTATAAGTCCGCACACATTTCGCCATTCTTTTGCGACACACCTACTTCAAAATGGGGCAGACTTAAGAGCCATACAGCAAATGCTGGGACATGAAAGTATTACCACTACCGAAGTGTATATGCACGTAGATCGTTCTCATCTAAAGGAAGTGATGGAACAGTTTCATCCAAGAAAATAAACGCTCTATTACTTCGCTATATTCACCGCTCTGGTTTCTCTAATGACCGTAACTTTTACCTGACCAGGATAGGTCATATCAGTTTGTATTTTTTGAGAAATTTCAAATGATAAGTTGGCTGCCTTATCGTCATTTACCTTTTCACTTTCAACAATTACGCGCAGTTCTCTACCCGCTTGAATCGCATAAGCCTTTTTAACCCCGCTAAATCCAAAAGCAATATTTTCTAAATCTTTGAGACGTTGAATATAAGAATCAACAATTTGTCTGCGTGCACCGGGTCGCGCACCGCTAATTGCATCACACACCTGTACGATTGGTGATATTAAGGATTTCATTTCGATTTCATCGTGGTGAGCACCAATGGCATTGCATACATCAGGTTTCTCCCCGTATTTTTCGGCCCATTGCATTCCTAAAATAGCATGCGGAAGTTCTGTTTCGGTTTCTGGGACTTTGCCGATATCATGCAGTAATCCTGCTCGCTTAGCCACTTTTGGATTTAGTCCAAGTTCTGAGGCCATGACACCACATAACTTAGCCACTTCGCGTGAATGCTGCAATAAGTTCTGACCGTAAGAAGATCTGTATTTCATTCTGCCAACGATCTTGATTAATTCAGGATGGAGTCCATGAATTCCCAAATCAATAATTGTACGTTTACCTATATCTGCAATTTCTTCGTCGATTTGCTTTTTTGTCTTGGCTACGACCTCTTCAATACGTGCTGGATGTATTCTACCATCGGTTACTAGACGGTGCAATGATAATCTCGCAATTTCTCTCCTTACAGGATCAAAACAAGATAAAATGATTGCTTCCGGCGTGTCATCTACAATAATTTCAACACCTGTGGCTGCTTCTATCGCACGAATATTTCGGCCTTCACGGCCAATAATTCTACCTTTCACATCATCACTCTCTAAATTAAAAACAGAGACACAGTTTTCTATTGCCTCTTCGGTTCCAATACGCTGGATCGAATTAATAATGATTTTCTTAGCTTCTTGTTGTGCAGTTAATTTGGCTTCTTCAATAGAATCCTGTATCATCGCCATGGCATCGGCTTTTGCTTTTTCTTTGAGTGATTCTACAAGCTGAGCTTTCGCCTCTTCTGCCGGTAACCCGCTTATGATTTCTAATTGCTGGATTTTTCGATCATGCAGTTTATCAATTTGCTCTTGTTTCTTTTCGAGGTATTCAACTCTATGGGTATAGTCCTTGAGTTTATCTTCAACTCGCTTGTTAAGTTTTGAATTTTTTGAAAGTTCATTAGATACTTGTGATTCCTTATCGCGAATTCTTTTTTCAGTTTCGGCCATTTTTTTATCCCGACCTAAAATCACCTTTTCATGTTCAGATTTGAGTTCGATAAATTTTTCTTTCGCCTGTAAAATTTTATCTTTTTTAATGCTTTCCCCTTCATTTCTTGCGTCCTTTAAGATAGTCTCAGCCTCTCTACGGGCATTTTCAACTACCTTTGAAGAGTTGTTTTTTTCCAGAAATTTTGATATTAAAAACCCTAAAGCTATACCAATTAAGGCGATAATTAAGAATACAATATTAGAATCCATTATATATAGTGTTGACGCAAAACATACAAAAAAAGCCTGTACTAGTAGGGTTTTGTATAAACTCCTGAAAACAGGTTTAGGGCTAACCAGCTGATCAAGGATCCGTCTGTCTGTTTGCACAGAAACGGCATGCTTTTACAACTAAAACTCACCCTTTTTAAACAAAATAGTGTTGAGTTTATCAAAAATAATTACTAATACAGGCAGTATTAAGTATGTAAAGAACGTTATGAATCCAGATGTGATTGAAGCATATCACTTAGTGATTTTAGCTTCTGCTCTACACCCAATAATTCATTTTGATTATTAATAACTTTTTGTTCTGTTTTAGCGGCAAATTGCAATGCACACATGGCCAGAACATCTTGTTTATCTCGTACTGCGTAACTCTGCTCAAATTGTTTGATCATAGCATCAATTTTCTTTGAAGCCTTTCGTAACCCCTCTTCCTGATCTGGTAAGATGGTAAGAGGATATACACGGTCTGCAATAGATAATTTTATTTTTAGCTTTTCTGCCATAAAATTTATTCTGCCAATTGAATGATACATTGATCAATCTCTCTGATCAACCTATTTATTTTGAGCTTAGTTTCTTTAGTATGATCATTACTGCCTAATAAAGCATTGGCCGTTTTTAATGTTTGATTTTCATTCGTGATATCACTCATCTTTTGAGTCAACTGCATATTCTCTGTCTTTGCAGTTTTTAAGTCACTTTTAATAGCATGTAGTTGATCCTTTAACTCAGTATTTCGTTTCATTACTTTAACGATCCTGTATTCCAAAGAATTTATAATATCTATCACACTATCCATACATTAAAGGCAATGCTTATTCCTACAAAATTAACACGCTCATTTTTATAACGCAATTTTTTGTTCTTTTATTTCAGATAGCTAAAAAACCAATTCTTTACTTAATTAATTTTCAGGTGATTGGTATAGTTCATGTGTTTCTTTTATTTTAGCCAACGTATTTAGTCCCAAGTATCTTTTATGAAATTCATTTATCTGCTCCTTACAATTACGTTTTTTTCATTTTCATTGATTCATGCTCAAGAAACAACACCGGCAGATTATTTCAAATCCCCATTAGATGTCGCCTTAATCCCCTCAGGTACATTTGGTGAACTTAGATCGAACCATTTTCATAGCGGTATTGATCTTAAAACACAAGGGCGCGAAGGTTTACCTGTTTACGCTTCCGCGGAAGGCACTGTAAGCCGAATCAAAATTTCTCACTATGGATACGGCAAAGCACTTTACATCAAACATCCTAACGGCTATTCTACGGTATATGCACACCTGAAAAAATTTTCTCCAGAAATTGAAGCATTCGTAAAACGCAAACAGTATCAAAAAGAAAGTTACGAAGTTGAATTATTCCCAAAACCGGGTGAATTATATGTTGAGCAAGGCGCTGTTATCGCCTATAGCGGAAATACGGGCGGAAGCGGAGGACCTCATCTTCATTTTGAGATCAGAGACGGTAGGTCACGCCCCATGAATCCAATGGACTTTGGATTAGACGTAAAAGACTCTACCAGACCGGTAATTACAGGCCTTTTCGCGTATCCTCAAAATGAAAATTCTCACGTAAATGGACTAAATGAACGCCAAGAACTTAGGCTTATACCACTTAAAGATGGTAATTTTAAAACCGAAGCAATTCATGCCATGGGAGACGTTGGCTTCGGGATTGTTAGTATAGATCGACAAGATTTAGCCGGTAATCAAAATGGTGTATACAGGATTCAAACCTTTGTCAATGGTAATCAAAATTTTCAGCTTGACTTTAAAAAATTCGCCTTTAGTGAAACCCGGCACATTAATCAATTGATTGATTACGGCTACTATCAAAATAATAAAAAACGAATACAAAAACTTTATGTTGAATCAACCAACCCACTAAGCCTGTATCAAAAAAAAATAAATCAAGGCATCGTGAAACTTGTTGACTCTACTCAATGCCAATATGCCATTAAAGTGTTCGACTATAACGGTAATGAGACTACCATAAGAGTTCCTATTGTAGTCAAAAAAGAAGCGATAAAATCTCCAAAATCATTCACTTCTAATTATTTGGTGACAGCAAATGAACCCAGCGTTTTTGAAGGAAATGGCTATGATATTTATATTCCAAAAAATGCCCTTTATAAAGATGCCCATCTGGACATTGATTTTAGTTCTAACCTATTGAAATTTCACACAGATACGATCCCAATTCACAAAAATATTACGATTGGAATGGATGTTTCCAGTTATGATGCAAATGATCAACAAAAGCTGTATATCGCGAAAAAGAATTATCCCACTGCAGATCCTTACTATGTAAAAACTTATCGCAAGAAAAACAGACTTACGGCTAAAACAAGAAATTTTGGATATTTTCTCATTGCCACCGATACAATTGCTCCTAAGATTGAACCCGTAAATTTTGAAAACAAAAAATGGCTATCCAATTACAGGTACTTGAAACTAAAAATTACAGATCAGGAAAGTGGGATCAAATCATACAGAGCAACCATCAATGGAAGGTTTATTTTAACCGAATACGATTATAAAAAAGATCTGTTGACATACGACTTTAATGATGCGGTCGTTACTGGTACTGAGAACAAATTAAATGTTGTGGTAACCGATAATGTAGGAAATAGTACTACATTTGAACGCATCTTTTATAGAAAATAAGCTTTCCTTGAGAACCCTTTTTGTTTTACCTTTCTTATTGTTAACTAGCTTAGTCATTTACTCCCAAACCGGGCAGGTAAGAGGTATTGTATTAGATGAAAATTCCTCGCCGGTGGCATTCGCTAATATTACATTTGCGCAGGGTGGCACTCAATCTAATGAAAACGGCTTCTACCAATTAGAGGTACCTTCAAATCAAGAAGTGGTCATCACCATAAGCTACGTTGGGTATAAGAATGTGGTTTTTACCGTTGATTTGAAGCCCAATGAATTTATCGAAATTAATCCTGTGCTTAAGGTAGAGGTAGCACAAATTGGCGAAGTTGTTATCTCATCAAAAAATAGAGCCGCAGTACAGGGAATCACAACTGTTTCACCTGAGGCAATAAGAAAAATCCCCGGAGCCAATCCCGGGGTAGAAAATCTGCTTAAAACACTCCCGGGTGTATCTTCTAATAATGAGCTTAGTACGCAATATTCAGTAAGAGGAGGGAATTTTGATGAGAATTTAGTTTACGTAAATGAGATTGAGGTTTATCGCCCTTTTTTGATTAGAAGCGGTCAGCAGGAAGGATTAAGTTTTGTTAATACTGACTTAGTGCGAACGGTAGACTTTTCTGCAGGAGGTTTTCAAGCAAAATACGGAGATAAATTATCCTCAGTCTTAGATATTACATACCGAAGACCTGTGGATTTTGGTGGAAGAGTAAATCTAAATCTTTTAGGCGGTAGTGCTGCTGTTGAAGGTGTTTCAGCAAATAATAAATTCTCTGGAATTATTGGTGTACGATATAGAGATAACAGTCTGCTGGTAGACGCACGTGAAACCGAAACAAACTACGATCCCTCCTTTGCAGATGTTCAAGCATATCTAACGTACCAGTTTAGCAAAAAATTTGAAGTAGGATTCTTAGGTAATATTGCTGTCAATGAATACAATTATGAACCTGAAACCAGACAAACCAACTTTGGTACATTACAGGATCCAATAGCTCTTTTAGTATTTTATGATGGTCAGGAAGAAGACCGCTACGATACCTATTTTGGAGCCCTAAAGGCCACCTATACACTTTCTGAAAACTATACTGCAAAGCTTATTGCTTCTACCTACCATACAAAAGAACAGGAACATTTTGACATCCTGGCACAATACAGACTGGGCGCAGTAAATACCGATTTAGGCAGTGATGATCTTGGTGAAGTTGAATTTAGTGAGGCCGTTGGCGGGCAGCTTACTTCTGCCAAAAATGACCTTGATGCATTAATTACAACGGTTCAACATAAAGGACAATTTATAAAGGATCGACTACAACTGGACTATGGAATTAAATACAATCGTGAAGATATTAGAGATCGGGTTCGGGAATTTGAAGTAATCGATTCAGCAGGCTTTTCAGTACGTCCTCCCCTTCCCGACTTTCAGAATAATCAGCCTTATGAACCTTTTGATGCTCCGCTAGAACCTTTTACATCGGTAAGAGCGTTTAATGAAACAGTAATTGAGCGAGTGCAATCTTTTGCTCAGGCAAGCTATAAAACTCAACTCAATAATCATGAGATTTGGTTAAATGGTGGCGTTCGCAGTCACGCGTGGACCGTTGATGATGAACGCACAGCCTCATCCAATTCTCAACACGTATTTAGTCCCAGGGCCCAGGTAGCCATTAAACCAGATTGGAAAACCGACATGTTATTTAGAGTCTCTGGCGGAGTGTATTACCAACCTCCTTTTTACAGAGAGCTAAGGGATTCAACCGGTACAGTACGACCACAAGTGAAAGCGCAACGATCACTACATCTTGTACTTGGAAATGAATACAGCTTTAATCTGTGGAATCGCCCATTCACCTTAACCAGCGAAGCGTATTTTAAAGAATTGGACGATGTAAATCCTTACACCATTGAAAATGTAAGAATACGTTATCGCGCAAGGAATAATGCCGAAGCCTATGCGTACGGACTGGACTTACGTCTCAATGGTGAATTTGTTCCGGGAACAGAAAGCTGGGTGAGCATTGGTGTACTTAAAACCGAAGAGAATATTGACGATAGAGGCTACATCGCAAGACCAACTGATCAACGCTTTAAGTTTGCCGCATTGTTTCAGGATTATGTCCCCAAATTTCCCAACTTTAAAGCCTTTTTAAATTTAGTTTATAATACAGGGTTACCCGGTGGTTCTCCCAGTTATGCAGACCCGTATGATTTTCAAACCAGACTTAGAGACTACAGGCGAGTAGACTTTGGTGTATTATACGTGGTTACAGATGAAACTAAACCGGCTAAAAAAGGAAGCTGGTTGGCTAATTTTGAAGAACTCAATGTAGGTGTTGAGATTTTCAATATGTTTGATAACCAAAATTCTATAACCAATACATTTGTTCGAGACGCAGCCTCGCAGCAGTTGTATGCTGTTCCAAACTTTCTTACACCACGTGTATTCAATATTCGCCTGGGAGTGAGATTTTAGATGGTCAAGGCTAATTACTTTTTTCCGCTAACCAGTTTGTTGAGTACATCAATCACATAATCCACCTCCTCTTTTGTATTGAAAATAGAGAATGAAAACCGAATAGATGGTTTTTTTTGATCTTCCTCAGTCAAAATTTCAGCAAGTACATGAGAACCTTTACCGCTTCCACTTTGGCAGGCACTCCCTTTTGAACAGGCTATGCCATGTAGGTCCAATTGAAATGGAAGCATCAATGCTTGAGATTCATCTAAAGGCAGACAAACATTAATTAATGTATATGTGCTTAATGAAGTATTTTCGCAGTTTCCATTTAGATTAGCTTGAGGGATGTGCTTCTTTAATTGTGTGATAAAGTATTCCTTTAATTCTTGAACATACGCTTTTTCTTGATCCAGGTTGGCATAAGACATATCAAGTGCTTTTTCCATCCCTACGATATTATGGACACTTTCTGTTCCGGCTCTAAACCCACGCTCTTGCTCACCGCCCAGGATTTGTGCTTTTAATCCGCTGCCTTTTCTAATAAAAGCAAAACCCGCACCTTTAGGACCGTGAAATTTGTGGGCACTTACAGCAGCAAAATCAACCGGAATATTCTTCAAATCCAGTTCAAAATGCCCGATAGATTGAACCATATCACTATGGAATAAAGCATTCGCAGCCTTACAAATCTTCGCAACAGCGGCAAGATCAATTTTATTTCCTACCTCATTGTTGATGTGCATTAAACTAACCAGTGTTTTCTCCCCATCTGTCTGTAATAATTCTTCTAAATGAGCAATGTCTGGTGTTCCACATTTTTTTAGATCGACGTAGGATAGCGTTATGCCATAAGTCTGTTCTAAATACTGCGCTGTATGTAAGACGGCATGGTGTTCAATTTTAGAGGTAATTATACGCTTAACACCTAAATCTCTTACGGCACTGGTTAGAACCATATTATCAGCTTCAGTCCCTCCCGAAGTAAAGACAATCTCACCGGCAGTAACATTGAGATGAGCAGCAATAGACTTTCTAGCCTTCTCCAACAATGACTTGGCTGATCGCCCAAAAGAATGTGTTGAAGATGGATTACCGTGCACTTCAAGCATTATCTTTGACATTTCCTCAACCACCTCTGGTCGTATCGCAGTAGTAGCAGCGTTATCAAAATACACTTTTCTCATAGGCTGCTAAAATAAGACTTCTCATAATTTCTTACTAATCATTTGAGGTTTCTTGATTTATGGTATTTTTGTTGTTATAAGTTTATGCCTATGAAACTGAGTATCTACATTATGTTACTTCTTTTTTTCTTCATTAGTTGTGATGATGGAGATATTATTGTTACTAGCTTTGATTTTGAGGATACGGCACTCACGGCCTGCGAGGAATTTGACAGTGAAGGAGATGAATTTATTCGATTAGTTTACAATATAAACACAGATTCTAATGAGTCTATCTCATTATCATTTTCAAATACTGATTTTAATGGGTTCTTTATAGGGTCAGCTGCTCAAAGTGATGTTATCAATTTATCAATTAACAATACAAGAGAAGTCGTTTATCGTACTTACAGCGGGTCCCCATCTGGTGATTTATTTTGCGCAAATGTAAGTCCTGCAGAACCTATCGTAACCGAAGAATATACCAGCACTACCGGTGGGATGATTAATATATCAATCAGAGCAACAGAAGAAAATGATGACGATGACAGCGATGGTGATAATATATTGAATATAGATGAAGATCTTAACGGCGACGATGATTTTACCAACGACGACTCAGATGCTGATGGGATTCCTAACTATCTGGATGCAGATGATGATGGAGATAATGTTCCAACGATTATCGAAATTGGAAATGAAGAAGAGTTTCTAGATACCGATAATGACGGTACGCCCAATTACCTGGATACAGATGATGATAATGATGGAGTTCTTACCATTCAAGAAGACATTAATAAAAATCAAGATCCCAGAGATGATATTGATGAAACAGGTAATGCTTTTTACCTCGACCCGCTAATTGCTGATTCAGCCGATGAGGAGCTGGAACAAGCCGAAAATGCCATTGACCGTACTTTTGAAAGCACAATTACGATTGCAGATTTAACACTTACGCAAACTGATGGTGACGCTACGATAACACAACGTTTTTATACCCTGGGAACGATTGAAAAAACAGTAACAGAACTTGTCATTCCCTTTACTGATTAAGTCTTTTGTTGTGGAATATATACCTCTGTAGCTCCTAATCCATATACGCGATGATCAGCTTCGTAAAACCGAATATTATCATAGCGTCTAAACAGGGTTTCAAGCTCTGATTTTAAGACTCCTTCTCCTACTCCATGAATAAATACAATCTTGCGCAGTCGCTTTTTGATCGCAAATTCTAATTGTCGTTTTGCCGTATCTAATTGCAGGTTTAAGATATCAAAATTTGACATCCCCTTATAACGATCTACCAGCTTCTCGATGTGCAAATCAATTTCCAAGACCGAAAGCTGTTGTTCTTTAGGTTTGAACGAGATGACTTTCTTAGGCTTTTTAACTTGTTTTTCCGCTTTCGCGGAAGCGATCTCCTGGTAGGATATATTTAGTTCTTCTGTAGCAATCTTCACTAATTCTTTAGGTAGAAATGTAAGCTGAAATTCATCTGAAGTTTCTATCGTAACCTTATCATCTTCCGAAGCAATCACTCTGCCCTTAATATCGTCATCTAGTGTCTCTACCAGATCTCCTACACTAAACTTTTGGGTCATCGTCCTGAGTATTATCTGTATTATTTTCTTTTACCCACAGCTGCGTACTTCGATATAATCCAAGCATTAAAATCACAAAGCCACCCACCTGAAAATAAACCAAATCTTCTTTTACACCCATACCGTACACAAGCAGTGCAGCACCAGTGATAATAAGTATTGTATTGAGAAACTGTCTATTTATCTTCATTAGCGATAATATAAAGGCCTTATGAGTACAATTATAACTTTAATTTTGTATCTATTTTTAATAAATGTGGTATTTTAGCACAAATTTGTTGAAAATGAAAAGAATATACGCCCTATTATTCCTAATTACCGCTACAGGAGCATTCGCACAGCTCACCATCAAACCTACTGATGCTGGCTCAGATGTGTTTTTGTACGCAAGAAACACCAATGTTTTTGTTACAGGTGAGATGAATCTGCAACCCAATTCAAATACTGGAGATTCAGACTTAAGTCAGGACATTGCAAATTTTTATTTACGAAATGAAGCTCAACTTATCCAAGGATTCGCATCGGGACCTAATACTGGTAATGGTGCTATTTCTGTATTTCAAGAAGGTACGGTAGATGCATTTGAATATAATTACTGGGGATCACCTGTTGGAGAAGCTACCGGAACGGGAAACTCAGACTTTGGTATTACATTATTGAACAGACCTCTTAATACGGTATTTAGTGATGCTATTGCTGTGGGAGGTATTAATTTTAATGGTTTTACATCAGAAACTAATCTTAATATCGCCGGGTTTTGGATCAATAAATTTATCGGGGATATCAATGCTCCATTTGGAACAGGAGAAGGGTACGAAGATTGGATTCAAGTATCGGCCGCTACGAGTATTGAACCTGGAGAAGGTTTTACGATGAAAGGTACAAATGGTACAGATACCACCACATTACCTCAAGAAACAGCTAGTCAAGTACAAAACAATCCCGGGGGATCGCAACGCTATGACTTTAGAGGACGCCCTCGTAATGGAACAATAAATATTAATGTCAATTTAGGAGAAGAATACTTGGTCGGTAATCCCTACCCTTCCTCCTTAGATTTAAATTATTTCCTATTATACAATTCTGGGAGTGACGTAAGTACCTGTACTTCTTCTGCCGTAACCCCTAGAAATAATATAACCGGTACGGCATTTTTCTGGTATCAGGACGATACGGTAAATTCTCATAATATACAAGCATATCAAGGAGGATACGGAGCTTATTCTCCTGGACCAGATTGTAACTCTACAGGTACATTTGTAGATCCAATCTATTTTATGTACGATGCAGATGGAAACCCTGTTGGACCAGGTACCACAGTGGATCAAATTGATAATCGATCTACTATCCCATTAGCTCAAGGCTTTTTCGTAGAAGGTGCAGATAGTGATAATTTTGATGGCTCTCAGTTACAATTCACAAATGACATGAGAGTTTTTGAACAGGAAGAAGGTGACGTGATTTTCACATTGACAGATGGTGATGATAATGAGGACTTACCTAATAAAAACTCAGATGCTGAAAATAATTCTTCTGATGATGTCGTGGTTTACCCAAAATTTTATCTCGATATAGTTTTTAATGACACTTATACGCGTAGAATAGCATCTTCCTTCCACAATGAAGCAACTATAGGATATGATAAATCTATGGATGCAAAGAATTTTGATAAAGAATTACGTTCAGATGCAGGATGGAATATTGATAACGAGAAATTTGTGATTAACATGCTTCCTTTCAATGAAGACGCAATAATAAGTCTACTTATTGAGACCGAAGATAATACAGAGATTGATTTTTCAGTAAATAAATTTGAAAACTTTGAAACAGAGAACATTTTCATTTACGATAAATTAACTGGTATTTATCACGATGTCAAGAATGATATTTTTACTATAATTCTCGACGAAGGAGTATATACAGATCGTTTCAAATTGACCTTTAAGGATAACTCAGGCGTATTGGCGATAAATGAAGAACTGGCAGATAGCTTTAGCATTTATCAAAATAATGCTGCACAGTTGTTAGAAATTAAAAATCCAAACACTTTGGACATTTCATTGATTGAGGTATATGATATTGCCGGGAAAAAAGTAATCACTAAATCAGGTACTGGAGCTGTGAGAGATATTCAAATCTCAACTGTAAATCTATCCCAGTCGACGTACATTGTACGAATTAATACCGTAAATAATATACAAAGAACTCAAAAAGTGATCATCGCTAAAAACTAATCCTACATGGAAAAGTATATGCTCCCATGCCTCAATAAAAAGATAATGGGTGTGGAGTGTTTAGGATGTGGTATTCAAAGAGCCGTTATGCTTCTCTTTAAAGGAGAATTTGTAGCGGCTTTTTATATGTACCCTGCGATATATTCAATTCTTTTGTTATTTTCGTTTATAGGCATCAACCATTTTTTTAAAATTAAATATGCCAATATCATAATAGTAGGCTTGCTTATCTTAAGTTTTGTGATGATGACAACCAATTATATTTTAAAACTAACCAACCATTAACTTCTGACCTTTTATGGAAAATCAAAAATTACCCAATGTTACTATTTCATTAATCCTTGGAATCATTTCCTTTATTGCTTGCTGTTGTTCGTCTGGTCTAGGCGGACTAATATTTTCTGGAATTGCATTATATCTGGCAAAGAAAGACGAAACTTTATATCAGGAAAACCCTGAACTCTATGATAATTACAGTCAGTTAAAAACAGCCAAGACAGTAGCTATTGTGGGGCTTGTAATTGCAGCCATCACATTAATACTAACAATTATTTGGATGATCTCTCTAGGAGGATTTGCTGCCTATATGGAACAAGTGAGACAAATGCAAGAACAGTATGGAGCATAAACGTGTTTCATGCAATATCGTTTAAAACAAAACTCCCAGACATTAACTGTATGGGAGTTTTGTTTTATAACCTATTAACTTAGAATACTCTTATTCAAAATCTTTCAGCGTACGCGTAATAATCTGCACGCATTGCAGTAACTTATCCTTTGTCATTACCAGCGGCGGTGCAAATCGTATGATGTTTCCATGAGTAGGTTTTGCTAAAAGACCATGCTCTTTCAACGCCATGCAAATGTCCCAGGCGGTTGAACTGTCTTCAGTATCATTAATCACAATAGCATTAAGTAGCCCTCTACCTCTAACAAGATGTACAATACCGGAGTTTTCAATATATTTATTCATTTCAGCTCTAAAAAGCTCCCCTAACTTTCTGGCATTTTGAGCAAGATGTTCATCTTTTACTACTTCTAAGGCGGCCATCGCCACTTTACCAGCTACTGGATTACCCCCAAACGTAGACCCATGCTGACCTGGTTTAATCACATTCATAATAGCATTATCTGCTAAAACAGCACTCACAGGATACGCCCCACCAGACAATGCCTTACCCAAGATTAAAATGTCGGGACGACTATACGTCTCCTGTCGCTCACAATGCCCCTCACATGAACATGATCCACACACTGCAAGCAACGCTCCTGTTCTTGCAATACCGGTCTGAATTTCATCAGCAATAAATAAAACGTCATATTTGTTACATAACTCTTTTGCTTTCAACATATAATCGTCAGCGGGTGTGTATACGCCAGCCTCACCTTGAATAGGTTCCACTAAAAATCCGGCGACATTCTTATTTTCTTTTAGAGTTTCTTCTAATGCCTGTAAATCATCATAAGCTACTTTCACGAAACCTGGAGTATAAGGACCAAAGTTTTTTCGGGCGCCTTCATCATTTGAAAAAGAGATAATAGTTGTCGTTCTCCCGTGAAAATTATTCTCACAAACAATGATCTGTGCTTTTTCCTCAGGAATTCCTTTCTTCTCATAGGCCCACTTTCTACAAATTTTAATGGCAGTTTCAACGGCTTCGGCACCCGTATTCATAGGTAACAATTTATCGAAACCAAAATACGACGTAGCATATTTTTCATATTGTCCAAGAACATCATTGTAAAATGCCCTGGATGTCAATGTAAGCTTTTGAGCTTGTTCGTTCATAGCTCCTACTATGCGCGGATGGCAGTGACCTTGATTCACAGCAGAGTAAGCAGATAAAAAATCAAAATAACGCTTGCCTTCAACGTCCCAAACATATACTCCCTCTCCTCGCTCTAAAACCACTGGTAAGGGATGATAATTATGAGCTCCGTATTTCTCCTCTAAAGCAATGGCTTCGTTCGATGTGATCGTATCTATGACTGACATATTAAGTATTTTAAGTTTGGCACATTAATTACAATGTGTTTCGTGCTACATTCTAAAGATCGCAAATTACTAAATCTTTGTCCTAATTTTGAGGATGCTGATGAATAAATCTTCCTATTTTTGCGCTATGGCAAGAAAAAACAAACGCAAAATTTTTGAAGATATCACATTAATTGATGCGGGTGCTAAGGGAAAAAGTATAGGAAAAGCTCCAGATGGAAAAGTGATTTTTGTAAATAATGCTGTGCCTGGAGATATTGTTGATGTTCAAACAACTAAAAAGAGAAAAGCCTTTTATGAGGGTTCTGCGATTGCCATAAAAGAATTTTCAGGAAAAAGAACTGAACCGGTTTGTGAAGATTTTGGAACGTGCGGTGGATGTAAATGGCAAAATATGAAATATGAAGAACAGTTATATTTCAAACAAAAAGAGGTCATCAATAATTTAACCAGATTAGGTCATGTAGAATTGCCTACGCCATTACCCATTGTAGGAAGTGATAAGCAGTATTTTTATCGCAATAAAATGGAATTCTCTTTTAGTAACAAACGTTGGTTAACTCCCGATGAAATCAATAAAGGTCTAGCCATAAGCGATAAAAATGCATTGGGATTTCATATTCCGCGTATGTGGGACAAAATTTTGAATATAAATAAATGTCATCTTCAGGAAGATCCCAGTAATGCAATACGTAATAGTATACATGCATTCGCCGTAAAAAACAATTTATCATTTTTCGATGTTAGAAATCAAACAGGACTATTGAGAACGCTCATGATTCGTATTTCTTCGACAGGAGAACTTATGGTTTTAATTCAGTTCTATGATGACGATGTTGCAAAGCGTGAATTATTATTAGACTATTTGAAATCTAAATTCCCACAAATCACTTCCTTACTTTACGTAATCAATCAAAAAGGAAATGACACAATTTACGATCAGGACGTTATTTGTTATCATGGTCGCGAATATATCTTTGAGGAAATGGAAAAATTAAAGTTCAAAGTAAATGCAAAATCATTTTATCAAACTAATTCTCAACAAGCCTATGAGCTCTATAAAATAACCAGAGATTTTGCCGGTTTAACCGGAAATGAACTCGTCTATGACTTATACACAGGAACAGGAACGATTGCACAGTTTATTGCAGGTCATGCGAAAAGAGTGGTAGGCATTGAGGCTGTCCCCGAAGCGATTGAAGACGCCAAAGAAAATGCCCGATTAAATAAGATATCAAATACCAGCTTTTTCGCAGGAGACATGAAAAAAGTGTTTACTGCAGATTTCATATCAGAAAATGGTCAGCCAGACGTTATAATTACAGATCCTCCTAGAGATGGAATGCATAAAGACGTCATCGACCAAATCATTTCAATCTCACCAAAAAGGATTGTGTATGTAAGCTGTAATTCAGCAACGCAAGCAAGGGACTTGAACATGTTGGATCATAGTTATAAAATCACAAAAGTGCAGCCGGTAGATATGTTCCCTCAAACGCATCATGTCGAAAATGTAGTGTGCTTGGAAAAGAGATCATCATGAAGAAATTCCACACGTACTATTTCCTATGGATCTTAATGCTCCTAGTGTTTGGATGCCAAAGAGACGATCTCTGTCCAGAAGATACTCCCACGACTCCTTCTTTAAACATTGACTTTTTAGATTTTTCAAATCCAGCCATTGCTAAAAATGTAAGTAACCTTTCTATCAAGGCACAGAATGAAGACGAATTCCTGCCCTTAGGTGATGAGGGTGATACCATTATATCATCAACCAATTCAATTCTCATTCCGCTTCGAACCGATAACAACACGACGGTATATGATTTTATAATTAATGACAATGAAGGCAATGTTGTGAACGTAGATCAACTCATATTCAATTACAACACAAAGGAAATTTACATTAATAGAGCCTGCGGATTTAAGGTGGAATATGAAAATTTTGACGCCATCCTAACTCAAGATGACAACCGCTGGATTTCTTCCATTGATGTTATTGAAGATGAAATAGTAGACGAATCTATTACGCATGTACAGATACTTTTTTAATATTTTTTTCGCTTTGACCTGCGTAGCTCATTCTATAGGGCAAAATGATAATAAAACACAACAAAATCAAGATTCTATAGTGTATCAGGAGAAATATGGTCTGCGTATTGGTGTTGATCTTGTTCGTCCTATAAAATCTTTGGTAGACGAAAATTTAACCGCGTTTGAGGTAAATGCAGATTATCGCTTATCTCAAAAATTATATGCTGCTGGCGAATTAGGTTACGATACATCAACGTACGATGAGGAAAATTTACTCGTCACAGCGCAGGGAAGCTATATCAAGCTGGGTGTTAATTATGACACATATGAAAATTGGCTTGGAATGCGAAACAGTATTTATGCTGGTGTGAGATATGCGTTTGCAAGCTTTAGTCAGGACTTAGAAGAATATGTTATTTACAATAGCACTCAAGATTATTTTGAACCAGATGTAAGATCACAGAATCAAGAGTTTAGTGGGCTAACTGCGGGTTGGATTGAGTTGCAGGGAGGGATCAAAGTTGAACTAGTAAAAAATATCTACATTGCTGCACACGTTCAACTCAAAAGAAGAGTAAATGAAACCAAACCAGATGGATTTGATAATCTTTATATTCCTGGTTTCAATAGAACATACGACGGTAGTACGTTTGGCGTTGGTTGGGGGTATTCTATAAATTACTTTCTTCCACTTTATAAAAAAGATAAACGCTAGGATTCCTCTTTGCGTTTATGGACTTTTTTTGTTCCCGCATACATTTCATATTTTACGAGTCTACCCTCAAGTTTTCCACTAAATAATTTGATCTTTCGAGAAGGTTTGAGTCCTACATGTTTAATGGCCTCTAAATTACTTGTTATAAACCATGAATTTGTAGAAGGATAACTTTGCTTTAGAGTGTCCCCTAGATTACTATAAAATTCCTCCATATTAATAGCTATTCGTTCACCGTATGGGGGATTAAAGACCATGTGAAGTGATTTTTCTGGTTTATCTTTATTTGTTTTGAAGAAGTCTATGTTTTTATAAGAAATAAAATCAGATAGATTAGCATTTCGAGTGTTTTCTTTCGCCTTTTGAATCGCAGAGGGAGATTTATCATAACCGATGATTGAAACATTTAACTCCTTGATTTTTTTGAGTACAGACTCCTCTATAACTTCAAATAAATCTTCATCCCAATCGCTCCATTTTTCAAAACCAAATTCCTTTCTGTTTATATTCGGTGGAATATTACAAGCAATCATCGCGGCTTCAATAGGAATAGTCCCACTGCCACACATCGGATCAAGAAAATCCTGATCACCCGTCCATCCGGATAGAAGAATCGAACCTGCAGCTAAGACCTCATTCATAGGAGCAATATTCGTTGCGAATCTATACCCTCGCTTATGAAGAGAATCTCCAGAACTATCTAGGGATATGCTAACTTTATCCCGATCAATATGAATAAACAATCGAACGTTTGGATGATCCTTATCGATAGATGGTCTGCGATTATGAATTTCCCTAAAACGATCAACGATAGCATCTTTCATTTTTAGAGCCACATACTGTGAATGTTTAAAATGATCAGAAAAAATTGTTGATTCAATATAAAATGTATCGTCGACACGCATAAACCTTTCCCAGTCAAACTTTTTGATGATAGAATATAAGGTCTCTTCATTTCTCGCTCTAAAATCATAAATAGGCTTCAAAATTCTAAGTGCGGTTCTTAAAGATAAGTTTGCTTTATACATGAATCCCTTATCCCCTTCAAAACTAACCAAACGATTGCCTTTGGATACATTCATAGCACCTAATTGAACTAATTCTTTAGCAAGTACATCTTCCAAACCATACAAGGTTTTGGCAATCATTTTAAAGTTATTACTCATAGAGATATAGTAAGAAAATGCAAAAATACACTAATTTAGCGCGCTATGTCAAAGACTACTACAAAATGCTATTCCTCCTGGTTCGATACACCCTTCTATCATATTTTATATAAGGATCGTGATCATAAAGAGGCAAGATTATTTATGTCTAAATTGACTAAATATCTCAAAATAACTAAAGGGGTGCGTGTGTTAGATTTAGCATGCGGGAGAGGTCGTCATTCAATCTACCTAAGCACTTTAGGGTATAAAGTTACAGGGGCAGATCTTTCTGAAAATAGCATTGCTTATGCAAAAAAGTTCGAAAATAAGAATCTAACCTTCATGGTACATGATATGACACAACCAACAGGTAAAGATTTTGATACGATTCTTAACTTATTCACTAGTTTTGGCTATTTTGAGAAAGAAGAAGACAATCTTAATACGCTAAAATCAATAAAAAAAGACCTCAAACCCGGCGGACGTGCCGTTATTGACTTTATGAATGTTCATTTTGTTAGTAAGGGGTTAGTGCGTGAAGAAGTAAAAGTAGTGGATAAAATTGAGTTTCATATTAAACGTTGGATTAAGAACGGATTTTTATATAAGAATATACGCTTTAAAATAGAAGATGAAAACTATGACTTTACTGAAACTGTCAAAATGATAACCCTAGAGCATTTTCAAAAATATGCAACAAAATCTGGTTTGGAGATCATTGACACATTTGGAAATTACAATCTGGACAGATTTTATGAAAAATGTTCTGAACGCTTAATTGTGATCTTTAAATAATGATTATTCTTTTACCATTTGCGGCAGTTTTAATCGGCTATATAATTGCGCTAAAAATATCCACCAAACAAGAAAATTCGATCAAACTATTGCTGGCTTTTAGTGGAGCTTTTTTATTAGCGATTACGATGTTTGAACTTCTTCCAACACTCTTCAATTACGATATAAATCAAGTAGAAGTATTTATCATGATGGGTATACTGCTACAAATTGTATTAGAGTTTTTGTCGAAGGGAGCAGAACATGGTCATGTACATAATAACGGCAATAATAAGAATACGATAATACCAATATTTATAAGCCTGAGCATTCATTCCCTAATTGAAGGATTCCCCATTGTAGAAAATCAAGCACTTCTTTTTGCTATCGTGATACATAAAATACCAATTGCAATCATAGTGACTACCTTTCTATTTAAACAAAAGATTTCATCAACAAAAAGATATGCATCGCTTCTTATCTTCGCCTTAATGACGCCATTAGGTGCTTATTTAGGAAAATATAGCGCTCAAATTGAAGTTATATATCCTTATTTAAATGCAATTTCTGTTGGAATCTTCTTGCATGTATCTTCGATCATTCTATTCGAATCTTCAAACAAACATCAATTCAATATAAGGAAGCTGTTTACAATTATCGTAGCAATAGTGATAGCATATTTTCTTTAAGAATAATTTTCTGCGTGCTCCCGTCTCATTCTGTCGACGTGACCGGGCTATCCGCTATATCTCTTTCCCAGAGTTTTGGGAAAGAGGATGCCGCTGCTATCCCTGCCCGAAGGGAGTTGCGAGAAGCCTATGCTTCGAAGTAATCTTTTGATTGTACACGTAATATTCCCTCGAACCTATACATTTAAACAGCATCCGGTCTTAGACGTCAGTCTAATAACCCTCAAAATCAAGCACTCATGTACCTTACTATTGAAAATGTATAGAGTCCCCCTTAGGGGGATTTAGGGGGAGGGGATTTTAGGGGATAAGATTTAGTGGATAAAAAAAGACCCAACCATATAAATGATTGAGTCTTTAAAAGAAGGCGGCGACATACTCTCCCACGGATGCAGTACCATCTGCGCTGATGGGCTTAACTTCTCTGTTCGGAAAGGTAAGAGGTGAGCCCCATCGCTATAACCACCTTAAATCATTGTGACTTCCATCGCTACTACGTCCACCGAAGCTTCAGCGTAGGTGGATAACCACCTTAAAACTTAATCCCGGACTTGATTCGGGATCTCTTCCTACCTAGGCAGGAATTAATATCTTGACATAAAAAATAATAAAGCAATTTATACGCTCTTGAATCGAGCACTTGTAGATTTTAAAAATCTTGAGCGATAAGCTCATACGGGTTATTAGTATCACTTGGCTATGACATTACTGCCTTTACAC
>NZ_BAAAFG010000013.1:74609-235064 GCF_039523415.1 Gangjinia marincola | reverse complement strand
GTTGTCTCTTTAACAATACAACAAATTAAATCTTAATCGCTACTCTTAATCTCAAATGAACTTTTATCAGTCTTAATTCTTTTTTCTTACCAAGTATACCCCTAAAGGTATTCTTGTGCTGTCAATCAATATATCAATGAACATACATCTCACCACATAAACCTCAATCAAGAAGCGTATCACGTGAAACTTAACTATCGCTACTACTCAAGGAATCGAACCTCAATCAAATTAGAAATTCTCAACCGAATCCCTAACCCTAAAACCATCGTAATCTTTTAATGAACTTTTAACTTCTCAAAACATCTTGTCTCACATGTTTCTCTCAAAGCGGGTGCAAATATACACCAACCTTTTCCATTCTACCAAAACTTTATCCAAAAAAAAATGAAGTTTTTTTTATTCTTTTCTCAAACCATTGATTTACTTGTATATGTACACTGAAAAAACATGACTTTTTTTTGAATGGGGATTAGGGATTAGTTCCCTTAGAGGAGGAAGTGCGTCAGTTCATATCGGGTTAGACTTGGTTAGATGGGTTAGACTTGGTTAGATGGGTTAGACTTGGTTAGATGGGTTAGACTTGGTTAGATGGGTTGGTAGGTTGGTATATTGGTAGGTTGGTATGCTATATTGGTAGGCTGGTCCTACCGCGCTAAGGCTTAGGAGGTTGGAGAGCGTTATTGAGTTATTCATTATTAAGTTATAGGTTATTGAGTTATTGAGTTATTGAGTTATTGAGTTATTGAGTTATTGAGTTATTGAGTTATTAAGGAAATATACTTTTTTAGATGATGCTGAGGCTGAACACTGAATATTGTGACTGAATACTGAGAACTGAGACCAAGGTAATAGATTGCGTTGAAGCTGACGCTTCTCGCAATGCCCCCCCGGGAAGGGATTGAACGGCGTGTTTGAGCTCACCCCAAACAAGGTGGGGTAGCGAGTAGTGAAAGCCCGGTCGAGTCGCGAATAAGCGACGAGAGCACGCAGAAGAAATAGTATGTTATTTATTGTTCATTTTAGTTTCTATCTTAGAGGCTTTAATTAATACGTCATGAAATTTACTTCTCTTATTTTCCTTATTATTTGTTTTACCGCCGGGTTAAGTTTTGGTCAACAGCGCAAACTGCCGATCGATACCATCGTAGTAACCAACCATCAAGTGACTATTAATGGAATTCTTTTGAATTATAGCGCAGAGACCGGAACGCAGCCTGTTTGGGACAAAATGGGAGAACCCATTGCTTCTTTACACTATACCTATTACAAAAAAACACCTAAAAAAGGTGAAAAGGGCATTCGGCCGCTAGTTATTTCCTTTAACGGCGGACCCGGATCTGGAAGTGTATGGATGCATTTGGCGTATACCGGTCCGCGAATCTTAAAAATTGATGATGAGGGATATCCCATACAACCATACGGTGTGAAGGAAAATCCATATTCTATTTTAGATGTGGCTGATATAGTTTATGTAAATCCTGCTAATACCGGTTATTCACGTACAATTCCTGAAACCGGTGAAGAGGTTGACCGCAGTAAATTTTTTGGAATCAACGCTGACATTACTTACCTAGCCGAATGGCTTAATACGTTTGTAACCCGACATAATAAATGGCGCGCGCCCAAGTATATTATTGGAGAGAGTTATGGGGGAACGCGAGTTTCGGGATTAGCGCTTGCTTTGCAAGACCAACAATGGATGTATTTGAATGGGGTGATCTTGGTTTCTCCTGCCGATTATAAAGTATTACGCACCGGCGGACCAGTGAGCGATGCATTGAATCTACCTTATTTTACGGCTGCTGCCTGGTATCAAAAAGCCCTAGATCCTTCATTACAACAAAAAGATTTATTGGAGATATTGCCTGAATCTGAAGCATATACCGTGAGTACTCTTATCCCCGCATTAGCAAAAGGTGGTTTTATTACGGATGAAGAAAGAGAGGCTGTCGCCGAGAAAATGGCTTATTATTCTGGTTTGGAGAAAAAGGAGATATTACAGCAAAATTTGCGCGTGCCTACATCCTATTTTTGGAAAGCGCTGTTACGCGATAAAACGGGAAATACGATCGGGCGCTTAGATTCAAGATATTTGGGTATCGATAAAAAGCTTGGAGGTGAATCTCCTGATTATAGTGCTGAACTTACCTCCTGGTTGCATTCTTTCACTCCTGCGATAAATTATTACCTCCAAGAAGAACTCAATTTTAAAACTGACATCAAATACAATATGTTTGGTCCTGTAAGACCCTGGGATAATAGTGATAATAATACGAGAGATAACCTGCGCCAGGCGATGGCTCAAAATCCTTACCTCAACATATTATTTCAATCCGGGTATTACGACGGTGCAACAACCTACTTTAATGCTAAATATACGATGTGGCAAATTGATCCTAGTGGGAAATTGAAAGATCGTTTTGCGTTTAAAGGATATCGCAGTGGACATATGATGTATTTACGTAAAGAAGATTTACAAAAAGCGAATGAGGATCTGCGTCAATTTATTGTAAAAACATCTACCAATGTGGGACCTGCAAAATACTAGACGTGTTTTCCAGAAAGCTATGATGCTTTGGATAATTCTATTTTCCATGATAAGGGTTGATGTTCAGGCTCAGGATTTGAGCCCGGAGGCTATATCGGGATCGTATTCATTTCCTTCTACTAGCCCTGAGGGAGGTGCTCATTTAAGTATTTTTGAAGATACTTCTTTTATACTTACATACTTTGGTGGATATGTAAAAGGGATATATCGCATTTCTTCTCAACGTATTAATTTTATACCTGACGTGGCCAAACAATCTCTGGTAGTTTATGGAAGAAAAACTATACCCCTGAATGACAGCGTACGATTTACCTACTCCAACATTGATGATATGAGACTTTATGTAGGACTTTTGTCCAAAGATTATCTTGAAATGACCCCTATATTTAATAAGAGTCCAAATTGCTTTTCTTATCCCTATAAGGATATGAAAACCTCGATTCCTAAAAAAATACATTTCTATCTCAACAGCGATTATACACGTAAAAAAGAGATTTTGTATACTCTAGTGGTTGCTAACGAAGAAAATGATTTTATAGTTAGCACTATATCTTCGCAACGAACAGATGTATCTCCATTTATGGGAAGTTTTAAGGAAGATCAACTCTCCATCGACGGAAACCAACCCATGAAGAGGCGGCCTTTTGAGAATAAAAATGATGAAGATTATCTATATTTAAAGTACTTGGCTCAAAAAAAGCTCATTTCAGATACTGTTTACTATACGCATGATCCTAAGGAAGAACGATTCTATACTAAAGAGCAGGTCACTTCTACACCGTACGACATTACGAAAGATCATTATCGCTACCCTATGTACAATCGTGATACCAGAGACTTAACGGATACAATAATCGTCCATCCTTTATACAGGATGAAATTAACCGAAATCAGAAAAATACCCAAACGACTTACGCTGAGAGAAGAGCCGCTTTTCAAAGTGACTTGCGACTACTAATATTTTGATTAAAATATCCCTATGTTCACCAAAAGAAGTATTACGCTCACATCCATATACACCAGTATCGCATTTATCATAGCAATCTCTTGTGCCGATGGAAATGCTATTAAAGAAAAGAACGCTACAAGCAATCCATATGTAGGAACCTGGAGATTGTTCAAAACCACCGGAAATATGGTCGGAAGCGAAAGAACCGGTGAGGACCTTCCGTTTTACGAAGAATATCTCATTGATCCAGATGGTACCTTCACTAAAATACGCATTGACCATGGTATTACTAAAAGAGCTGAAGGTTCCTACACTTTTTCTGAAGAAAATAACGAAGCAACACTCACTTATTCTTCACCCGAAAATATGATTGTTAATTGTACCCAGGATAACACCGAGCACCTCATCTTCAGCTCCAAGAAAACATGCCATAACAGTGCTATGGCATGTGATCAACCAGGGTTGTTTTATGAAAAAGTCACGAATTAATTCGCATCTTTTAAACTCTGCATATCAATTACAAATCGGTACTTAACTTTACCGTCTTGCATACGATCGTAGGCATCGTTAATGTCTTGCATATCGATAAGTTCAATGTCTGAAGTAATATTATGCTCACCGCAAAAGTCTAACATTTGCTGCGTTTCTTTAATTCCGCCGATGAGCGATCCCGCAATTCTTTTACGCCCCATAATAAGATTCCCGCCGTGTAGCGGATCAATGGGTTCGATCGCACCCACCATCACCATTGTAGCATCACGTTTAAGTAGATTTACGTAAGGATTCACATCGTGTCCAACGGGAATAGTGTTGAGTAAAAAATCAAAACTACCCTCCTGTTTACTCATAGCATCTTCATCCTTAGAGATCAATACCTCATCTGCTCCAAGGCGTTTGGCGTCTTCGGCTTTCTCTGGGGAGGTCGTGATCATCACCACATGTGCGCCCATAGCAGCCGCGAATTTAATTCCCATATGACCAAGACCGCCAAGACCAATTACTCCTACTTTATCACCTTCACTTACCTTCCAGTGATGCAGCGGACTAAAGGTGGTAATACCTGCACATAATAGCGGAGCTGCTCCTTTGGGATCAAGGTTTTCGGGCATTTTTAGCACAAATTCTTTATTTACGACGATTGTTTCAGAATATCCTCCAAAGGTGTGACCATCTAAATGTTTATTCTTGCTATTGTAGGTCATGGTTGCCCCATTTTCACAAAATTGTTCAAGATCATCTTTACACGCGCTACAGGTCTGACAAGAATCTACCATGCATCCTACCCCAACCCAGTCGCCTTTGTCAAAACTATCAACATTATCTCCCCTCTTCGTTACTTTACCGATAATCTCATGACCGGGAACAACAGGATATTTGCTCCCACCCCAATCATTGTGAACCTGATGCAAGTCACTATGGCAAACTCCACAGTACATTATTTCTATATGAACATCATCGCTGGTGGGCTCCCTGCGATCGATAGACATTTGCTTTAAATCTGCTTTTTCTTCTTTAGCACCGTATGCTTTTACTGTACTCATTATTTTCTGTTTTTGTGAAATATACAGGAATTCCTTCTCTAATTACTTTAAGATTTTGTCTTTAACCCAACTTTAATGAGTTCTCTTAATTTTTCAAAAACATATCTGCGTCTGATATAACAAATGATAATGTTTTCTAAAGTTACTCAAAGCCTTGTTATTATTTCCTACTTTTCTGAAAATCAACATGGAACATGTCCTCCCTAAAAAAGTATGTAGAAAAAATTTTTAATGTTCTGCTTTCTGAGGAAACCCGAACTAAAACAGAACATGCCTTTATACTTGTTGCGGTACTTAGCTTTGTAGTTCATCTTCTCCTCATTTTTTTAGTAGACTTAGGCTGGATTGAAAATGTAAGAGACTCAGCTTTACTCACAGATCCAATTGCCGCTATTTATACCCCTTTTTCATTTATTCTTTTGTATGAAGTCTATTTGCTTATTTTTTATCTGCCTAAATCAATTTCAAACTACATTGTTAAGCAATATGAGATCATTACATTAATTGTTATACGGCGTATTTTTAAAGACTTAGCAAACTTAGAAATGACACCTAACTGGTTTAAAGAGCCAGACGATTTACAGTTTACTTACGATATCATTACGACTCTTATTCTCTTCTTTTTAATTTACCTGTTTTATAAAATGAAGTCCAGGTATGCATTTAAACATCAAAATGATCTTCCAAAACGGTTAAAGAAATTTATTTATCGTAAAAAAATTATTGCTATCGTGCTTGCTCCTACTTTTATTGCAATGGCTGTTTATAGTTTGTGGAACTGGATTTACGAGAATTTTATTTCGGTTGATCGAATGGTAAACAACCTCTCTGATATTAATGATATTTTCTTTGATGAATTTTTCACCTTATTAATTCTTACTGACGTACTTCTTTTACTTTTATCGTTTTTTAATACAGATCTATTTTACAAGATCATTCGTAACTCTGGTTTCATCATTTCTACTATTCTCATAAGGCTTTCCTTTACCGCTAGTGGCGCATTGAATAATGCTTTGATCGTCATGGCGGTCTTATTTGGCGTCTTAATTTTATATCTTCACAATTCATTTGATCGTTATAACGCTTCACTACGAGAAGAGGAACGCGAGATTCAAGAAGAATGATTTTTATGAAAAAATTTTTGATGTATTCCTTCGGAATTCTTCTCGCATTTATTGTGATTGGAGGAATTATTTATGTGATTAAAAACGAAGCTCTGCCTAAGGGTTCCTCTTCTACCGAAGCTGATCAACTCGCCCAAAAAATGCTTACAGCACTCAATTATGATGCTTACAAAGATACGCGATATCTAAAATGGACCTTTAGAAAGCGTGATTATGTATGGGATCGTGAGAATAACCTGGTGGATATCAAGTGGGATAATACAGTGGTTAACTTGCGGATTTTGATTCCCGAACTAAGCAATGTGTTTATCAATGGTGAAATCCCCAGTGCCAAAGATAAAACCGAAGCCATTGAAAATGCAATAAGTAGATTTAACAATGATTCCTTTTGGCTTATTGCACCCTATAAGGTGATGGATCCCGGAACTATACGAAGTTTAGTCACCTTAAATGAATCCACTCAGGGACTTAAGGTGACTTACTCCACAGGCGGAACAACTCCCGGCGATTCTTATGTTTGGGTGCTGGATGAGAATTACATCCCGCAGTATTACAAAATGTGGGTAGATATTATCCCGGTTGGCGGACTCAAAGCCACCTGGATTAATTTTGAAGAAATGGAAAGTGGTGCGCGCATTGCACAAAAGCGAGAAATAGAAGGTCTTATGGAAATTCCCTTAAGCAATGTGAGGGCTTGGAATTGAAGTGAGTGAAGATGAATTCGATGTTGAACTCGAATCTGAACTTGAACTTGAACTTGAAATTCAATTTCAGAATTACAGAACACTGTAATCGCTATTCGCACCATTTTGAAGACAAAATCACTTCCTAAGGTTTAATAAATTCTTAATTATTATGTCTCTTTAAAAATCGCGCTATTTTAAGTATCTTCGCGTCTTGCAGTTCTATGAGAAAAGAAGACGATTTTATTGAGGTTTTAGGTGCCCGAGTACACAATTTAAAGAACATAGATGTTCGCATCCCGCGGGAGCAGTTAGTAGTGATTACAGGACTTTCGGGTTCAGGTAAGTCCTCTTTGGCTTTTGATACAATCTACGCTGAGGGTCAACGCCGTTACATTGAAACATTTTCAGCGTATGCACGCCAATTTCTAGGTGGACTGGAGCGACCAGATGTGGACAAAATTGATGGTCTCTCCCCTGTGATTGCCATTGAGCAAAAAACTACGAGTAAAAGTCCGCGGAGTACCGTAGGCACCATCACAGAGATTTACGATTTCCTGCGGCTTTTATACGCACGTGCCAGTGACGCTTACAGTTACAATACGGGTGAAAAAATGGTGAGTTATAGCGATGAACAAATCAAAACGCTCATCATAGAAAATTTCAAGGGAAAACGCGTTAACGTGCTTGCTCCTATTATTCGTTCGCGCAAAGGGCACTACCGTGAGCTTTTTGAACAAATTGCCAAGCAAGGTTTTGTCAAAGTGCGGGTAGATGGCGAGATAAAGGACATCGAAAAAGGCATGAAGCTGGACCGTTACAAAACCCACGATATTGAAATCGTAGTAGATCGTCTTAATGTAGATGATGATGTTGATGAAAATAATCGTTTGACAGAGACTATCAAAACCGCTATGTATCACGGGGATGATGTGCTTATGATTATTGAGCAGGATAGCGAAGAAGCCCGTTTTTTTAGTAGGAATTTAATGTGTCCCAGTACCGGAATCTCTTATCCTAATCCAGAACCAAACACCTTTTCGTTTAACTCTCCTAAGGGCGCTTGCCCTAAATGTAATGGTATAGGAACGGTGCATGAGGTAAACCTCAAAAAAATTATTCCGGATCCAAAAAAGTCTATTAATGCCGGTGGACTCGCACCACACGGAGAAAAAAAGAGCAATTGGATCTTTAAGCAATTACAATTGATTGCAGATCGTTTTGAATTTAAGCTTACTGACCCTATTGAAAAAATACCGCAAGAAGGGCTGGACATGATCCTTTTTGGTGGGAAAGATAAATTTGAAGTCAATTCAAAAACGCTTGGTGTCACCCGAAAGTATAAAATTGACTTTGAGGGAGTCGCTACGTTTATTGAGAATACCTACACTAATAACGATTCCACTTCTTTACGCCGCTGGGCAAAAGAGTACATGGATAAAATCCACTGCCCGCAGTGTGATGGCGCACGCCTGAGAAAAGAATCACTTTATTTTAAAGTGGGCGGACTTAATATTGCTGAACTTGCCTCCAAGGACATTCAGGAGCTTACGGGTTGGTTTGATGAGTTAAAGAGTAATTTGAGCGAACGCCAAGAAAAAATCGCCGGGGAGGTGATTAAAGAGATTAGAACGCGCCTACAGTTTTTAGTGGATGTAGGATTAACCTATTTATCCCTAAACCGTGGATCAAAATCACTCTCTGGTGGTGAGGCGCAACGCATTAGACTGGCCACGCAAATAGGTTCGCAACTAGTAGGTGTATTATACATTTTGGATGAGCCCAGTATTGGATTGCACCAACGCGATAATGAAAAGTTGATCAATTCGCTGGTTTCACTTCGTGATGTAGGAAACTCTGTCATTGTGGTTGAACACGATAAAGACATGATTGAACGTGCCGATCATGTGATCGATATTGGCCCGTTGGCAGGAAAACATGGCGGGGAGATTATTAGCGAGGGAACACCTGCAGAATTGATGCTTCAAAACACCCTAACCGCTGACTATCTTAACGGAAACAAAGAAATCGCCGTTCCCCAAAAGCGAAGAGAGGGAAATGGCAATATGATTGTATTAAAAGGGTGTACAGGAAATAATCTTAAAAACGTTTCGGTTAAGCTTCCGCTTGGAAAAATGATTTTGGTTACCGGTGTTTCAGGAAGTGGTAAATCCACGCTAATTAATGAGACGCTCTACCCTATTATGAATGCGCATTATTTTAACGGGGTCAAGAAACCGCTTCCGTATAAATCCATCAAAGGATTAGAACATATCGATAAAGTCATTGATATTGATCAATCTCCTATCGGAAGAACACCCAGGTCTAATCCCGCTACCTACACGGGAGTATTTAGTGAGATACGAAGTCTGTTCGCTAAAATGCCCGAAGCTATGATACGTGGATACAAACCGGGGAGATTTAGTTTTAATGTAACCGGCGGTAGATGTGAGACCTGTAAAGGTGGTGGACTTAAGGTGATAGAAATGAATTTTTTGCCAGATGTTTACGTAGAATGCGAGACTTGCAATGGCAAACGCTTTAATCGTGAAACTCTGGAGATTCGATATAAAGGTAAATCTATTGCAGATGTTTTGGCTATGACAATAAATGAGGCCACAGCATTTTTTGAACATATCCCTAAAATTTATCGCAAACTCAAAACGATCAAAAGTGTAGGACTGGGATACATTACCTTAGGTCAACAGAGTACAACCCTATCTGGTGGTGAAGCACAACGCATCAAGCTTTCTACAGAGTTATCAAAACGCGATACGGGTAATACCTTTTACATCTTAGATGAACCTACTACAGGGCTTCATTTTGAGGATGTTCGTGTTCTAATGGAAGTATTAAATAAACTCACCAACAAAGGGAATACTGTATTAATCATAGAACATAATCTGGATGTAATCAAACTCGCAGACCATATCATCGATATTGGACCAGATGGTGGTAAAAACGGCGGTATGGTAGTTGTATCTGGAACACCTGAAAAAGTTGCTAAGTCAGCTAAAGGTTTTACTGCTCCTTACCTTAAAAAAGAATTAGAATTAAACGTATACACATGAATTTAGAACGTCGCCCCAAAGGATGGAACGAAATTAAGACTAATGATAGTTGGGCCATATTTAAAATCATGGGCGAATTTGTCGATGGATTTGAGCGCATGAGTAAGATTGGACCATGCGTCTCAATTTTTGGATCAGCCAGAACCAAACCTAATCATCCCAATTACCAATTAGCAATTGATATTGCCGAAGGTATAGTTCAACACGGGTATGGTGTCATCACCGGCGGCGGTCCAGGGATTATGGAAGCCGGTAATAAAGGAGCGCACCTGGCGGGAGGAACATCTGTTGGACTTAACATAGATCTACCGTTTGAGCAACATGATAATCCATATATTGACAATGATAAAAGCCTAGACTTTGACTACTTTTTTGTACGTAAAGTCATGTTTGTAAAGTATTCACAAGGATTTGTGGTTATGCCCGGTGGTTTTGGAACCTTGGATGAACTTTTTGAGGCGATGACTCTCATTCAAACGCATAAAATTGACAAATTTCCTATCATCCTGGTAGGAAAGGACTTTTGGGGTGGATTAGTGGACTGGATAAGAAGTACTCTTTTAGAACGTTTTGAAAATATCAGCCTTGGCGATATGGATATTTTTCACGTAGTTGACACCAAAGAAGAGGTGATAGACATCCTGGACAAATTTTATGACGAGTATAATTTATCTCCAAATTTCTAAATGAAATTCAGATTAGTTTTTTTTATTCTGGTTAGCATAGGTGGTGTGCACCATGTGTTTGGTCAGGCTACGCTGCGCACTATGTTTTATAATGTATTGAACTATCCTTCAGCTCCGCCCTCTAATCGTGAAGATTTGCTAGCAGAGATTTTGGAGGATATCAATCCGGATCTATTTATGATCTGCGAATTAGAAACTGAAGCCGGTGGAGACGAAATTTTGAGTGAGAGCTTTGCAAATCTTCCGGGGACGTATGACAGGTCAGAATTTGTTCCAAACGCTTCGGGAGGTGCAGAAATACATCAGATGATTTTCTACAATACGCAACGCTTCGACTTAATCGCTCAAGGAGAAATAGTTTCGGTCACCAGAGATATCAACTATTTTCGGCTTAATGTACTGGATCAAGGTTTTCCCACTCCAGTGAGTTTATACGTATTCGTTGCCCATCTAAAAGCCGGTCAGGGTGATTATAACGAGAACCGCAGATTCATCATGGCAGATGCCTTTACTGACTTCTTAGAAACTATCCCAGATGATAGTAATGTCATCTTTACAGGTGATTTAAATGTATATTCCTCGCAAGAGTTTGCTTACCTTGAAATAACAAATACATTAAATGGTACCAATAACATTACCATGAGGGATCCCATTGGTCAGGCCGGCGGCTGGCATACCAATTTTAATTACCGCGCTATACATACCCAAAGTACCAGAACCAGCAGTTCTACGGGTGCAGGTGGCGGACTGGATGACAGATTTGATTTTATCCTGGTGTCTCAAAATATGATGGATCCCAATCACGAGATTAGCTACGTAGAAGATACCTACGAAACCTACGGCAACAACGGCAATTGTTACAACGATAATATAGGAGACGTAGATTGCAGCGGATTTTACGGGCAGGATTTACGGCAAACCCTGGAAGATATGAGTGATCACTTGCCCGTAATCATGAATCTTGAACTCAACAGTGATCTGCTTTTAGTTGAAACTCCTCAAGAAAAACCACGTAAACCGTTGCTCAAAAACTCACTAGTTCGGCAAAATGTATACCTTAATCTTCCGCCGGATCAGGCAGAATTACATGTGGCTATTTTTGATTCCTTCGGAAAAAAAGTACTGGCTACACGCATCCCAACCGACCAGGAATCGCTTGAAGTAGCTACATTATCTCCCGGTGTCTATTTCTTTACCATTGAAGATGCCCGTTACTCACCTGAAAAATTTGTAATCTACCATTGAGACTAATTGCCTCCTTTTTATGCTTTTTCCTTTTACAAGCTGTACAGCTGCAGGCTCAGCATACTATGGATATCAGTGTGAAGTTGCTGGAGGAGAAAAGGTCGTTACAAATCGACCAGACAATTACCTACAAAAACACCTCTCCTAATGAACTTTCTGAGATTTACCTCATGGATTGGGCAAATAGCTTTTCGTCTAAAACCACTCCGCTGGGTGAACGTTTTTCTGAAGATTTTAGAAGACGGTTCTTTTACGCCGGGGATGATTCTCGCGGAGAAACCACACTTTCTAAACTGGTTAATACCAAAAAAGGAACAATTTACACCTGGGAACGTCCTGAAGGATTTCCAGATGTCATCAAAGTAACACTATCAAATCCATTATTACCCGGCGAAGAAGAAGTTCTAAACCTGCAATATACTGTTCGCGTTCCAGATGCTCAATTTACGCGTTTTGGTTACGATAATGGTAATTATAAGCTACGTTACTGGTATATTTCACCAGCAGTATATAACAATGAGGGTTGGCAGTTCTACAGCAATAAGAATATTCATGATCATTATACTCCGCCGGCTAAGGTTGATCTAAAAGTACAGGTTCCACGGGACTATTTTACACATTCAGATTTAGCAGTAAATGATACCCCCGGGGAACAACCGTATAATGAACGAAGATTTAAAGGAGATCAAGTCGTCAATGCTACATTGTACATTACCCGTGATCCCGATTTAGAAAAAATTATCGCCGAAGATTTTACAGTCACCACTAATTTAAAAGACGGTGAATTAAAAGCACCTATGCGTGCGTTGGCAATTGATCGTATACTCAATTTTTTAGAAGAGCGACTGGGAGAATATCCTCATGAATCTATGCTGATTACTCAAGAGGAATATAAGATTGATCCTGTCTACGGTCTCAATCAACTGCCCTCTTTTATTCGGCCGTTTCCAGATGGTTTTCAGTATGAAATGAAACAGCTCAAAACCATTACAGGAAAATACCTTAAGAACACGCTGTTAGTCAATCCCCGAAAAGAAAAATGGTTGTTGGATGGAATTCATATTTATCTCTTAATGGAATATGTGGATAAATACTATCCCAACATGAAAATTATAGGAAGCTTGAGTGATTTCTTTGGAATACGCTGGTTTCATATTGCCGATAAAGAATTTAATGAGCAATACACGTTTCTATATCAAAACACAGAGCGTTTAAACCTGCAGCAGGCCTTATCCACCTCACAGGATTCCTTGGTGAAATACAACCAAACGCTGGCAAATCCCTATAAAGCGGGCGTAGGAATTAAGTACCTAGACAGCTATTTGCAGGATAATGCCGTGGCTCAAAGTCTTAAGGATTTTTACGAATCCCATCGGCTTGAGATTTCTTCGGCGGCTGATTTTAAACGTATACTTCAATCCCATACCGATCAACCTACCGATTGGTTTTTTGAAGAATACGTAGATACGAACAAAACGATTGACTTTGTTATCAGTCGGGTACGAAGAAAGGAAGATTCGCTGGTCGTAACCATCAAAAGCAAATCTGATGCTATGATGCCGGTGTCTCTCTATGGATTAAACAAGAAAAAGGTTGTATTTAAAACCTGGATTGATCCCATTCGTAAAAAAACAAAGGTCACTATCCCTGCAGATAGCATCAGACGCCTGGGACTAAACCATGAAGGTATCATTCCTGAAATCAACCGGCGTAATAATTATAAAGCTGTCAAGACCTTGCTCAATAAACCCTTACAGTTTAGATTGCTTACCGATATTGAAGACCCACGATACAATCAGGTGTTTTTCATTCCAGAGTTTGATTTCAATGTGTATGATGGTATATCCGTTGGTCCAAAAATTTATAACAAGACTATCTTAAAACGACCCATTGATTACAAAGTAGCCCCTAAGTATGGTTTTAACAGTAACCAGGTAAACGGCTCTGCGGGGATTTCGTATACCCAGTTTTTTGAGAATAGTAACCTAAATTCTATTCGATACGGGATTAGCGGGAGTACATTTTCATTTGATGATGATCTGCGCTACACTAAGTACAACCCTTTTATTCAGTTTAGGTATCGCGATCCATATCTGCGTGCTAATGGAAAACAGTTTTTAACCTTTAGGTGGGTATCAGTGGATCAGGATGAGAACGAGGAGAATCCTTTAGAAGAGCCCAACTTTGAACTTTTTAATGCGCGTTACGCCTACATTGATTCCAACCTTACCAGTTTAGTGGGCGCATCTATGGATTATCAACTCGCTGAAGATTTTGGGAAACTCGCTGTCACGCTGAATTACCGAAAGCTATTTGTCAACAACCGCCAGTTCAACCTTAGGTTTTATGGTGGAGCGTTTCTGTATAACAGTACTGAGGGTGATTTCTTTAGCTTTGCCTTAGATCGCCCTAATGATTACCTGTTTAGCTACAATTACTACGGGCGTAGTGAGGAAGAAGGCTTGTTTAGCCAACAAATTGTGATTGGTGAAGGAGGCTTTAAATCACAGCTGCAACCAGAATTTGCCAACCAGTGGATTACCACAGTCAATGGAAGTGCCACAATCTGGAATTGGATCTTTGCCTACGGTGATGTAGGATTGGTCAAGAACAAAGGGTTCTCGCCGGAGTTTGTCTATGATAGCGGAATACGATTGAATTTAGTAGAAGATTATTTTGAACTGTTTTTCCCCGTATATTCTAATTTGGGTTGGGAGATCGCTCAGGATAATTACGATCAAAAAATCAGATTTATCGTTACGCTTGATTTACAAACCCTAACCGGCTTATTTACCCGGCGTTGGTATTAAGATATTTCTTCTTAAAACCCTCCTGACTTTTTTCATTGCATAAAAAGCAACAAAAATCAACTTCTATTCATTTTGTTGCATAATTAGTAGTCAAACAGCTTTTTTACTGCATTTTTAATAGTTTTTTCACGTGACAGGCTATTGTGAGACTAGGTGGTATTCGCTATTTTTACACTCCTTAAAACTAAGCTATGCAAACGCCAGATACTTCAAAACAATCCTTGTCTTTTGATCAGTTTAAAGCCCAGGTTCTTGATGACTATACACTTGCTGTGACCAGCCGTGAGTGCAGTTTATTGGGTCGGCGTGAGGTGTTGACGGGCAAGGCTAAGTTTGGGATTTTTGGTGATGGGAAAGAAGTACCTCAATTAGCCATGGCTAAAGCCTTTAAAAACGGGGATTTTAGATCAGGATATTACCGCGATCAAACCTTTATGATGGCCATTGGTCAATTGAGCATAGAGCAGTTTTTTGCGGGGTTATACGCCAATACAGATTTAGCCCAGGAACCCATGAGTGGGGGCCGACAAATGGGCGGGCACTTTGCTACCCATAGTTTAGACGAAAACGGAAACTGGAAAGACCTTACCAAACAAAAAAATTCCAGTGCAGACATCTCTCCTACCGCAGGGCAGATGCCCCGACTATTGGGATTAGCACAAGCCTCTAAAATTTACCGTCATGTAGAGGGTATTGACGGCACCAACTTTAGCGAAGCGGGAAATGAAGTTGCCTGGGGAACCATTGGAAATGCCAGTACCAGCGAGGGCTTATTTTGGGAAACCATTAATGCTGCGGGGGTCTTACAAGTCCCCATGGTGATGAGTGTGTGGGATGATGAATACGGGATTTCGGTCCACGCGCGGCACCAAACCACCAAAGAAAATATTAGCGAGATTTTAATGGGCTTTCAGCGGGATGAAGACCATAACGGATATGAAATCATACGCGTACAAGGATGGGATTATGTCGCCTTGGTTGAGGCATATGAAAAAGCTTCGGGCATTGCCCGTCAAGAACATGTACCGGTATTGATTCACGTGCAGGAGCTCACTCAGCCGCAAGGTCACTCCACTTCAGGTTCTCACGAACGCTATAAGAGTAAAGATCGATTGGCTTGGGAGGCTGCGCATGATTGTAATGTAAAGATGCGGGAATGGATGATCGCGAACAGCATCGCCACCGACGAGGAACTTTCCGCCCTAGAAAAAGACATTAAAAAACAGGTAAGAGACGGTAAAAAAGCTGCCTGGAGCAATTACCTCAATCCTATTACGACCAAACGCGATGAAGTAGTTGAATTATTGACCGCTTGTGCGGAAAATTCCGAAGAAAACAACCAGCTTAGCCCACTGATCGACCGACTTAAGGGATTAGACACGCCCACCAAGAGTGATTTATTGAGTAGTGCCCGAAAAGCCCTGCTTTATTTGCGCCATGAGAGCACCTCTGAAAAACGGCAGCTTTCAAACTGGGCCGAAGATTTTAAAAACACCGTACAACCTGAATACAGTAGTCATCTCTATAACGACACAAACAGCGGAGCATTAGGCGTTGCTGAAGTGTTGCCTCAATACGATGACCAAGCCGAAGAAGTGGATGGTCGCGTGATCCTTCGGGATAATTTTGATCACATCTTTAGTCAGGATAAAAAGACGCTCATATTTGGTGAAGATGCCGGAGAGATTGGGGATGTGAATCAGGGATTAGAAGGCTTGCAAGAAAAACACGGAAAGCTGCGTGTTGCAGATGCCGGAATACGTGAAGCGACCATCTTAGGGCAAGGCATTGGGATGGCGATGCGGGGCTTACGCCCCATAGCCGAAATCCAGTACCTGGATTACGTGCTATACGCGCTACAGATCATGAGTGATGACCTGGCCACCCTACTCTACCGCACCAAAGGAACTCAAAAAGCACCTTTGATTGTACGTACGCGCGGGCATCGCCTGGAAGGTATTTGGCACAGTGGTTCACCGATGGGTGGGATTATTCACTTATTACGCGGAATGCACATTTTAGTCCCCCGAAACATGACCAAAGCCGCAGGTTTTTACAATACGCTACTAGCAGCAGATGAGCCTGCGCTGATCGTAGAATGTTTAAACGGGTACCGATTAAAAGAAAAAATGCCGTCCAATATAGGTGCATTTAGGACTCCGCTGGGTGTGGTTGAAACCCTTCGTGAGGGAAGCGATATTACGCTGGTATCCTACGGTTCTACCCTACGCATCGTTGCCCAAGCTGCAGAAACCTTGGCTAAGATTGGCATAGATGCCGAAATTATTGATGTACAAAGCTTGCTTCCGTTTGATTTAGCGCATAATATCGTAAAAAGCGTGGCCAAGACCAACCGACTGCTGGTGATAGATGAAGATGTACCCGGTGGCGCTAGTGCGTATATCTTACAAGAGATTTTAGAGCAGCAAAATGCCTACCGCCATTTAGACAGCAAGCCTCAAACCTTAACCGCCAAAGCCCACCGACCGGCCTACGGGACGGATGGAGATTACTTTTCTAAGCCCAGTGTAGATGATGTGGTAGAGAAAGTGTATGCCATGTTTCATGAGGTAGATCCTGGGGAGTATCCTAAGTTGGGGTAGGTTTTTTTAGTAGTTGCTTTTTTTACTTTAATTGGGATCGGCGGATTTAATTTTCCTCATTACCATCTAATTGTCTATTTGTATCCAAAGGTGTAAAGGCTAAAAGTGTTCTGAGCGAAGACGAAGTACATTTCACATAATGTATCCGCCAGTGGTCAGACAAGTAACCATGGGGCGTCCCGAGACTTCGGGAATAGCTATCTGTGGTGCCTTACCCCACTGCCTGCACTGAGCGAAATTGAAGTGCCATAAATAAATCCTGGAGCGGATTTTTTTGAAAATACGTAAATCATATAAATTTATTTATGATAGTACTCTCTAACTTTATTAAATAATTATTTAAAAACCAGTATTGCCTTATAAATAAATGCTTATTACCTAAATTTGGGATTAGTAAAGATTTAAATAGTCACTATATGAACGAAATAAATACTACTTTTTTAAGACTTTCTAAACGTGCAGAAACTAAGGATAATTCTTATTTGGTTAATACATTTGTTAACGTCGGTCCGCTATTTACGATTCTATCAAACAGAGATCATGAAATACTTTATGGTCGAAGAGGTACTGGTAAAACACACGCTTTTGCATATTTAGGTAACTCATTAAAAAATGAAGGAGATATCGTAATCAATGTTGATTTAAGAACAATAGGATCAAATGGTGGTATATTTTCTGATAGTTCTTTGCCAATTACTCAAAGAGCAACTAGGCTATTAATCGACACTTTAACATATGTCATAGATGGAATAATTGATGAAGTTATAAGCGATCAATCTGATAAGTATGACTTAAGTATTATTAGTCCGTTGGCAGATAGCTTATGGGAGGCAATTACAGAAATAATAGTTGGTGGTAATATAGAAATTGAAACAGATAAAACATCTAATCGAACTGAAAATAAAGAAATAGGAACCAGTTTAAATATATCATTGAAAAATCCATCTTTAGATTTATCCGATAAGAGTGTAAAATCAGATAATGTATCAAAAACTGAAAAAGTAAAAAGGCAAGGAGTTGAACACCACAGAATTCATTTTTCTTCGGTATTCAAATCATTACAACTTATGTCTCAAAAACTAGCTGTTCATATTTGGATTCTATTTGATGAATGGGCAGAAATTCCTCAGGAACTTCAACCATATTTATCTGAATTGATAAGAAGAACCATTTTACCTAATACAGGTATTACAGTTAAAATTGCTGCAATAGAGCAAAGAACTAATCTTTCATTATTTGATGCTAATCATACTAGAATTGGAATTGAAGAAGGAGCAGATATCTCTACAAGCCAAAATTTAGATGAATATATGGTATTCGATAATGATGAAGGAAAATCATTAGAATTTTTTAAAGAATTATTGTTCCACCATTTTAATGGTATAAATGATTCAGCAAACATTATTGATTCTAATGACTTAATTAATAGAGCTTTTACTCAATCCAATACGTTTCACGAATTTGTAAGGGCTTCTGAAGGAGTTCCAAGAGATGCAATAAATATTTTAGGCATTGCGGCTACTAAAGCTTCTGATTCTAAAATCTCAATGGATAACATTAGAAATGCTGCAAGAATATGGTTTTCCAGAGGTAAAGAAAAAGCTATTTCCACGAATGAAAATGCGTTTAATTTACTTCAATGGATTCGTGATAAAGTTATTGGAGAACGCAACTCACGTGCATTCCTCTTAAGAACTAATCATAAAGACCCTTTAATCGATTATTTATTCGATGCAAGAGTAATACATATGATTAAAGAAAACGTATCTGGAAAAGATGAACCAGGGGCACGCTACAATGTATATAGTATTGACTACGGATGTTATGTAGACTTGATGAATACAAATAACGCTCCTAAAGGATTATTTGAGGCGACAGAACAAGATTCTGAAAACTCTATTTATGTTGATGTACCTAGGAATGATTATCGTGCAATTAGAAGGGCAATATTAGATTTAAGCGAATTCTATGAAAACGTCGCTTAACATCAGTATAGAATATAGAGATATTTTGTTCTTAAGAAAAAGGTCTTTGTTCATTAGCTAAGTTGTCAACTATAATGTTTGACGTTTATAAAAATGATAAAAGAAAATATTTATTTTGCTTAGTATCAATCCGAAACATTGTGGTCATAACCTGCCTACGTTTCTTATACGAAACCGTTGATGTACAATTCACCTAAAGGTGAACTCAAGTTGCTACATTGTCGCTGCGCTCCAATTCCTGCTCATTGAGAATTGTACATCATCGCTGGGCTATGCCAGATTTCATAGGAATATAAATTAAAAAGATAGCTTACAATCACCTTTAGGTTAGATCGAAGTATGCCTTCCTCTCTCCGTCAGTTGGCGTATCGTCGGAGGCACTATCAACAGCTATATGCTACCTGTCCACATTTAACATGTATTTTAAATTATCAGCAATAAATTGTATAAATTTAAAATCCATAACGTGGCTTCACATAGTCCAGCGTTGGCAACAAGCTAAAAAAACCAGAACTAAATTAATGGACAGAACTAAATCTTTACAATTAGAAAAAGAAATCAAAGGAACTGAATTGAATGGATATAAAGTTATTTCATTAATAAATAACGGAAAATCCGCAGCTGTATTTAGAGCGACGAAAGATGGTAAAGATTTTGCTTTAAAAGTTTTTGACAACTACTTGGTTGAAAGGTTTGGTCATGAAATTCAAACTAAAAGAATTCAGCAAGAAATAGATTTGAAAAATCATACAATACCAAACTTGATAAAGATATTCGAAGGTGGTAATACTGATTTTGACAATCAAACATATTATTATCTCGTTATGGAATTTATCCTAGGAGTTAATCTTAAGGATTACATTTTAAAGAAAGATTACTCATTTGAATTCATCAAAAATGTTCTATTAAAACTTGTGACAACTACAAGCAAGCTTCTTGAAGAAAAAAACATAGCTCACAGAGACATAAAGCCTGAAAATATTATGGTTTCAAATAGCGGAGAAATTATTTTAATGGATTTGGGTGTTTTAAAACTCGTTGGAGCAAAATCATTTAGCGATGAAGAGGAGAAATCGTTTGTCGGAACTTTAAGATATGCAGCACCAGAATTTTTGTTGAGAACTGAAGAAGATTCCATTTTAGGATGGAAGTCTCTGAATATTTATCAAATAGGTGCGACTCTTCACGATTTGGTTATGAAAAGAGAAATCTTTTCGGACAAAACACCATATTCGAATTTAGTCATAGCTATTAAAGATGATATGCCCGAAGTATACAATGACAAATATCCATTTGAACTACTGCAACTTATAAGAGATATGTTGGTAAAAGATTGGAAACGAAGATTAACTTTAATAGACAATTCAAGATTAAAAAATTTAGATTCGATAAAAGAAACCTTTGATAATTCATTTGATGAAGATGCTGACGTATTATTAAAGATGACTATGGGTCATAAAACTAAATTTGAAGAAATAGAAAAACTTCGGAGAACTCAACAAGAACTAAAAAAAAAAGAAAAACAAATTGGTGAAGATTTGAAAAATTCTGTTGATTTATCTTTTCAAAAGATTAGAGAGAAAGGAATTTATAATTCTTTGAAAAAATCTAAAAATTTTAGGTTTAATTCTGATAAAAGAAATCCTGATGCATTGATTCAAAATTATTTATATGAAGTACAAGGAGATTTAAAATCAGGCTTTCCAAGAAGTCTATTTGTATTAGTTAGGATTTCAAACGATTCATCAAGTTATTCAGAAATTGAAGTTTTTGGAATATTCCCTTCAGTATTTTTAAAAGCAGATGTAAAACAACCTTTAAGAGTATTTCAAGAATTAGCTAAAGAATCACAAGTCGGAAACAGATATGCTACACAGGCTAATAAGTATCATTCTTTTCAAACTTTTAATATTTATAGAGGAGTTGCAGAAATAAATGATTCTTTTGAAAATCATTTAAGTGGACAACTTTTAAAACTTTTTGTTACCGCTTTAAAAAGAGTAGAAGATTATGTGAAGAAAGAAATCCAGTATTATGAAGATATGGCTAATAATAAAAATACTGGAAGTTCAAGAATTACTACAGGTATGAAAAACATAATAATAAATAAATTAGGAACGTGAAAAGCCAATTGCCAACAACAGCTCCTATAAAAAGCCTTAGTCCAGTACTTTAACGTTAAATAATATTTTTTTACTTAAACCACCTTTTTTTTCAGTATAACTTGCACTCCCCTGATCCATCAGGATCATAGGATGTAATACTCCCCATTACAATTGAATTGTCTATTTTTATCCTAAGGTATAAGGGCAAAAGTCGTGCTGACCGAAGACAAAGTGCATTCAACACAGTGTATCCACCGGTAGTTGGACAAGTAACTATGGGCGTCCCGAAGCGTCGGGAATGGCTGCCCGTGGGGCTGCGCCTTTAAAATGCCTTCCTCTCTCCGCCGGCTGGCGGATCGTCGGAGGCAGGACATAAATCCCCTTAGCTTTAATTTATACAAACTCTTTTGGCAGAAAAGAAAGACATAGAGAAACTAATAGTTCATAATAAAAAAAGTAATCTGAAAAACCATTGGAATGATGCATTTTTCTACAACACTACAAAGTACAGCGGAGAAATTAAACCGAATGAACTTTTGATTTGGCGTTCCTCTTATTTTTTGCGTGGTGTATATCCTATTTTCCATCTGACTTTTGACCAGAACAAAAAACTGACCGGAATAAAAAAGGAAAAAAATCCCTATCACAAATTCCTAAATAAAATTACTATGGGATTTTTAATTGTTATGATTTCAGGTTTGTTTCTATCCACTGATTTTAAAATGGCAATAATTGGAACATTCGGGATTTTAGTTATCGGACTGTTATTGAGTTTTGTTTTGGGAAAAGCCAAGAAATACGAAACCAAACTACTGACTGATGAATTACAAAGGGACATCGAGAATATTGAACTAATAAATAATCCTGGATTGACTGATAAATCGAAATTAAAACAGGAAAAGATTAAAGAATGGACTTTTATAAAAATATTGACAAGGTTTATCCTTTATCCTTTTTGTTTATTTATCCTTTATTTATGTATTCAAATGATTTTAAATCCTGACCCAAATCACCAAAGACAAATACTATTAGGAATTGTAGGTATTGTAATTATTTTGGGATACTTAACAGCTAACATAACGATTATTTTTAAAAATTTAATAAAAGATAGAAACTATAATTAATAATGTGAATAATTCATTGCTAGTTCTCGCCTAATTATGAATCCAGAAATTTCTGGGATTGCGAATTTCCAGTTTGGTGTGTATTCTTATAAAGTTAAGTTGCATTGCCTTCCTCTCTCCGCCAGCGGGCGGATCGTCGAAGGCACTACGCAACTATTATTATTCAAACACGTAGCTCCAATACTTTGAGAAAAACAGATGCTGCATGACAAAAAAAGAACCTAAAGAAATATTCTATAAATCTCTTATTGCCTGTATAGCTATTGTAGGATTTGGAATTTACTTATCCATTAGAGGAAGTAAAGAAAAAACTGAATTTGAAAGCGTCACTGGAAAAATAGATTATTTTGACAAAACATTTCAAGAAATAAATTATCGTAATAAAGGAAATCATCGATTTATACACATTGAAGATTTCCCTCTTGTCTTTGACATATTTGTTGGAAAAGAAAAAGGAGACTTCGGCCCCAAATTTGAACAATTGGACAACTTAAAAATCAGAGATGAAATTACCGTTTATCACGCGGACAAAACACCGCTTCAACGAAATAGGGATTTGAGATTTAATAAGACTGTGCAATTCATCGATAAAGGTGGAGAAGCATATTTTATTCGGGGAAATAAAGACAAATTTGGAGGATATATTCTTAGCGGAATTGGGATCTTACTTGGAATAACCCTATTGATCCTAAAGAATATAGGAAAAATAAAATAACATTTAAACGTTTGTTACAAACCAACATAGAAAAATTACCGAAAGAGGCACTCAATATACTAATCGCTCAAAAAGGGCGATATAATTATTTCTATACATATCAGTCTAAAACATAGTGGTTCCTATGCAGTGGCTCAACTCCCCATATCCGTTACTACAAAACGCTAAATACAAGTGGCTATTTGCGTTATTGTCGGGTATTTTTGTTTTTGTATTTTTAATTGTTTTTCAACCTTTTGGTGCAGCGCAGTCAATATCTTATAAGTATGTATTCTTGGCGGGTTTTGGGGTTTCAGTTTTTCTTGGTGTGGCTACCACCTATTTTATTCTTCCTGGACTATTTCGAAAGTTTTTTAACCCAGAAAAATGGACCATAGCAAAGGAAATTCTATTACAATTTTGTTGCATCTTGATCATAAGTGCGTTTAATTCCTTGCACAATTACAATTGGTGGCGCACTATTGATTTATATCACAACTTTTTTATTTTTCTAAAAATTACTGCTTCGATAGGGATTTTCCCTATCATAGGTTTAATCTTTTATAAAGAGCGAAAACTTTCAAAACGTAATATTGAGAGAGCACGATTACTTTCTAATCAGTTATCACCCTCACGGGTAGAAGAGACCATTACAGTTCAAATACAAGACGAAAGTGTAAAAGCATCACCTCTTGTAATGCTATTATCAGATTTTCTATACGCGCAATCAGAAGGGAATTATATCACGATATATTATTTGGACGGTAGTACGTTGACGCATAAACTAATCAGACTTTCTTTAAAACAGCTTGAAATACAAGTAGAACATCTTTCTCAAATAAAACGTTGTCATCGCTCTTATCTTATTAACACACAACATATAATGGCTATTGATGGTAACGCCAGGTCACTCAACATACATTTAGATAATGTTGCTACGAGTATTCCCGTTTCCAGATCCTTTTCAAAAGCTGACTTTTACTAGCCTTCCCGTTTATCACAAAAGAGGCACACCCATCCCAATTTTTTATAACGTACTGATTTCAGGACTATTTTTGAGCTAAATAACGTTAAAAAAAGACTTATGAAAATTCAGATGCATATCATCTATATCTTAGTGGGAGGTGTCTTCTTATTAAGCAGCGCTACAAGTATGGAGTCAAACAAAGAAAATTCTGATCTTGAATTAAAACTGAATGAGGCGGCATCCTATATTGCTCTAAGGGATACCATAAACCTTGAAGTGTCAGAAGCTCCAGTTGCGTGGCATATGGATCACATTTATTTAATGGTAAATCAGTTACACAAAGCACTCCAATATTCTGATGAAAGTAATTACCAAGGGGATTCCAATACGACACGAGACTATGTCTTTACCTCTTACACGTTACCTAGAGGAAAAGTGACTGCGCCAGAGTCCGTAAGTCCAAAAGGAACTATCACTATAAACACCTTACAAACACATTTTGATGAAGCCATTGCTACAGTCGAAAAGTTACCGACGCTTGCAGAAAAGAAGCACTTTAATCATCCTATTCTTGGGACTATGAATAGAGACGAGACTATTAAGTTTCTTACTATTCATACAGAACATCATCTTAAAATCATACGGGATATATTAAAGGAAAAGTAGTTTTCTAGACCATAACTCATTAAACGAGGTAATAAATCGTAAACCATCTAAAAATGAAAAAAATAATTATCCTTATAGTTCTCATTCAACTATCGTACAATGGATTTTCACAAACGTCTGACTGTGCTGCGAACCTAAAATGGCTCACTGAAACATTTGAAAAAAATGATGCAGGATTTCAATATGTTATTGACCTAAAAGGAGAAGGTTCTTATGCGATACATAATACACATTATATTGAAAAAGCGTCAAAAATATCAGACTTGAATGAATGCCATAAATTACTAAATGACTGGACAAGGTTTTTTAGAGAAGGCCATCTCAATGTTCAGTTAATAGCTCAAAGCCAAAATACAGGTGAGCAAACTCGACCATCAGACGAAGAAATCATAGAGAAGTATAAAAATTCAGAGAAATATCTAATTGAGGAACAACAATTTAATGACTACATCGATAAACTTGGAAACAATCCAGGTTTTGAAGGTGTATGGTTTTCAGAACCTTATACAATTGGAATAATAAAAGACGATAAATATCCAAACAGAGAATATGTAGGATTTATAATCAACACAACACGTCCTAATTGGCAAAAAAATCAAGTGAAACTTGAAATTTCGAAATCAAATGAAGGCGCGTATAATATGAAGTATTATATGGGTGATCATTCAGAACGAAATTTTGAGATAGTTGAATTATGGGGCAAGAATTACATACGTGCTGGTTCAGGCTTTATTCTTCTTAAAAGGGTGTTGCCACAAATCAAAGCAGATCAAAATATTGACCGTTATTATAATTTAATGAATGCCGGCAAACCTTCTTTAGAAAAGATATTGGATAATACCTTGCTATTGAAAGTTCCATCATTTAATTATTCTAACAAAAAATATATTGATAGTTTATTAAGCAGCCATGATAATTTATTAAAGAGTACTGAGAATCTCATTATAGACGTAAGATACAATGGTGGTGGATCAGATTATAGTTATGAAGAAATAATGCCTTACTTATATACAAACCCAATAAGAAAAGTCGGTGTAGCATATTTATCAACAGCATTAAACAATCAACGAATGGTTGATTTTATGAATGATCCAGACTGGTCAAATGATGATAAAAAATGGGCAGAAGAAGGTTTAAACAAATTAAACAAGCATATCGGAAAATTTGTGAACTTAGATGAAAGTATTGTAAGCATTGACACGCTCAAAACGGTCTATCCAAACCCAAAGAATGTAGCCATTTTGATCAATAGATTTTGTGGTAGTACTACAGAACAATTTTTACTAGAAGCAAAACAAAGTAAAAAAGTAAAACTAATAGGAGCCACTACGGCAGGTGTATTAGATATTTCAAACATGTACAATATTACATCACCATCAAAAGAATTTAAATTGTGGTATGGTTTGTCAAAAAGTTACAGAATTCCTGAAATGACAATTGATGGAAAAGGAATACTACCCGATTATTATTTTGATGAAACGATTGAACCTTACGAGTGGATTGATAAAACCATAGAGATATTGAATTATAAGTAGCCAGTTGACTACGAAAGGGAAGTGCTTTAAAACCACCTCAAGCCATACAAAAACCATTGAAGGCAATGGCCCAAAGGGCACTTTTTTTGCATTCCTCTCTCCACCAGCTGGCAGATCATAGAAGGCGGGATACAAATCCCATTGTAGAGAATTTGACGGACTTATAGATTGAAAAAAAAATGCAAAAACAAATAGAATTAATTTATTCTCATAAGAATTTAAAGGGACTGAAAACTAAGTATTGGAAAAGGAATATACTTTCAGTGATTGTAGTATTTATAAGCGGTTTATTAGTGCTGACGTGTCAGCAGAATCATATAGAGAACTCTAAAGACACCAGATCTGATTCGTTACAAAAAGCAAAATCAATTTTAACTAGTACAAAAATTGATTCAAGTGATTTTTCTCATCTTAAACTAACCCTCACAAGAGGAGCCTTTCATTGGGATTCATTTGAATTAAAGGGCAATGAATTGACCTATATTCCTTCAAAATCTGACTATCTTGAAGATTATCCTGAGTATCAGAATGAATCAATGGTTAGATTAAGTGATGGTGCTGTAATTGCCCTTATAAATGATTTGATGGACAATGGGATTTTTGAAATGGATAGTTTGTATGAGAATTTGACAACGTGTAATAGTATGATTGAAGTTGAGTTTTTATTTATTGATTCTAAAATAAAAATTAAATGTAGCGACTATCAAAAGGGATGTCCTGAAATACTTACTCAATTAGAAGACAGATTAATAAAACTACATGGTAAAGGCCTAAAAAGAATTGTTTTACCAGGATAAAATTCCCTCTTTACACTAATTGCAATGCGGTACAGCTTCAAAACCCCAACAGTCTAATAGGATTAAATTATAGCCTTAGCTATATTTGAATAATAGTTACTTTATGTAAGAAATAAATGTCACTGCAAAAATAAACAACAAGTACACTATCATAAAAGATGACCCAAGAATTAAAGGATTATGAATCCACCATTAAGAAAAAGCACAGGGTCCATTGGACTCCAAAATTTGAAGATGAATTTAGAACCGGTTTAAGTAAAACTGTTTTCATACCAATTGTTGTAAAAACATTTGAAAAATTAGCATGGGATTTGGTTTTTCAAGATGAAAACTCGGCAGAAGCGAAACGAAAAGGAAGTTGGAACATTTGGACTGAAAAAATCTCAGTAACCTATGAATATGGAAGGGTTAGAGTAGTGAGTATTTCGCTTGGAAATGAAATGTGGGATAATGGACGAAATTCAAAAAGAGTCCGACTATTTAAATACGCCTTTCAACAAACTGAAAAAGAATTTGATAAGAAAGCCTTAGCTGAATTAGAAGATGAAGTAGAAAAAGCGAATAATTGGGATGATTACGAAATTCCTAAAAGTTTACCCCGACCCAAACGACAGAAAAATCCACAATTATGGATTCCTATTCTTGGAGGAATAATTACGGCCCTGGTTCTTGGATTTATTATAGCTTTTCTTTCTGTACTAGGAGTTTATATCATTTTCCTTTTTGAAATTGGAGTAGCCATCGCTATGGGATTTATCTTAAAACAATTCATAAAGGCCGGTAATTATACGTTTTATGACCATTTACATTATTTACTAATTGGAATGATTTTAATCACCTATACGTCCAATCAATACTTCCAATATCAACTCATCCTTAATGAAAACAACATTCAAGTTTTTAGCTTTTGGGAATTAATGAAAGCAAGATTTGAAGCAGGCTTAACATTAAAATCATTAAATACAGGTTGGATAGGTTTATTAATAAGTTGGGTTTTACAATTGGTAATTACCTATTTCGTAGGGGTTTTACGACTTTCGTCAGGTCTTATTTCTTATTCGATAGAACGAATACCAGGCGAGGTTGTTGATTTTGCTTATTACCACTTTGTAAAGGACAAAACTGAAAATCAAGTAAGAGAAGAGTTGGCAAAAATGGGTTGGAATAAAACACAAAACCAAGATGAAGTGTTCAAATCCATTTGCGCCTTACACGGAGCGACTGAGTTTAGAAGAATGGAGTAAAAACTTGTGGTCGCAAAGGCAACTATTACTTAACGCCATAAAAGCTAAACTATTAATCCATAGAATCTTATAATCAATCATTTCATTACAGGTAAAAAAATTGTAGATTTAGGATTAGACAGCAAGCCAAAGCAGACATTAAAGAAAAATTTTAATATACTTATATCACCTATCTCGCCTTTTGCTTATTACGTAATTCATTACTTGGTCACACATTAAATTATCAACTAAACCATATAATTATAATTTTAACTGTTTTATTATATTTTTTCCTATCAAAAACAATCATGAATTGAGTATATGATTCAACAGGTTTAATTACACATTGATACATAATCTTTTTATTCTCTCGTTTAGCATACTCATTTCTGAATTGATTTGCCTATACCTTGTCTTTTGCTCAGCAACGTCAAAAAGATCATCTTACTGTTTTATACGAAAGTTTTAAATAAGAAAATCAGCTTTTTTGAAACTAAATTATATTCTGCATAAGATACACTGCGCTAAACAGCAGTAATTTCTCAACTATTACAATTTAACCTTAAAGCTCATTAGTAGTGTTAACCTTAATTTATAAACATCATAAAAAGTAATAAACTAAAATAAAAAATACGATTTAGAATTTCTCACTAATTGAAAGAGTCTTAGTGTAATATTAATATTTTGATCCTTACTTAAATAACAAATACTATTGACTTAAGCTTAAGCAAATAATCTCGAATCAAAATCCAGACTATAAATAACTAGATCAAGAATATTCTTACTTTTTTTAAAAATTAATTAAAACATTATGCCTGAAATAGGAGCAAAGCGCGGAGAATGGCTTATGAAAGATAGGTCCATAAAAAAAAACGTCCCTGGAAGATTCAATGGGAAAGCGATAGATAGTTTTAATCCTGCTTATTCATCTATCTCATTTGGCTTTGATCCTTCAGGACTAAGACAACGTTTTATACTAAATGAAGAAGGTATAGTTTTAGTAGAGCAAGCTGATGGTAGTTATATACCCCTTATTGACCCTTTAGATGAAAACGAGGTGGCGATTGCATATAGAAATAAATCAAATGGAAAATCAATTCCTCTTCCAAAATTTGATATGCTTGCTGCAAGCAGAGGACGTCTTCTCGCTAAGGTTAAAAATAAAAATCAATATTTCCATCTGAAGCTAAGTGAATTATTCTGGACTGAAGATAATAAACCTGTTCCAAGTAATTTTATTAAAATGGATTCCGCATTTTACGGTAAGGATATATCTAAGCCTGAAGTTCCATCAGAACTTAAAGACGATTACAAAGGACATCCATCTGCTGCGAGATTTAGTTTATTTACTATGTTTCTTAATCATGGGTATTTGGCAACTGATTTTAGTGTAGTACCAATGAAACCTCTGGTTTGGTATGAAATTGATGACAGACCTCCTTTACCAGTCTTAGATTTTCAAGATTACTTGGACATTAGAACAAAGCATGTGCAAAAAGTTTTTGAAGATGATAGTAAAATTTTAAATCGTATTGTTGGTAAATCCGTAAATAGAGAATACCATAAACTTGCTATCGACGAATTATTAAAACCTAGACTTTTTACTGAGCCAGTTGAAGCCATCAACGGAATACGTGATACTCTATTCTCTTGGATTCCGGATTTTCCATGGCCATTTGAATATCTAAAAACAGCATTGGAATATCTCTTTTCGGCTGTACTGGTTTTAATTCTTGATATTATAACCGCTATAGTGGGAATTATATTAATTATCCTTTGGCCATTACTTGTAACTATTATTACATCAACTATTGTATCTTCTATTAAAGATCCCTTGATGAAAGAAAACGATCCATCTCCTTTGATAAATGCCGTAATTACGTTTGGAAGCGTCGAGTTAAAAAATTTAATGTCTACTGAGGAAAATGGCCGACCTGCTGCTATAAGAATAGATGAAGTAAAAAATTCTGATGGGGAAGACGGCCGGTCTGCTACTGTAAGAATAGATGAACAAAGAGACCCTAAGGAATCTAACATATATTTCTTACCAAAAGCATTTTATGAAAAATTATATGAGAAAAATGAAGATGATGAAAATCCTGACGTGGCGATTTTCATAGATCGCTTAATTCGTAACGTAAGAATAGATAAAGATAGAATTTTCCCGTCTGATCCACCTACAGATATGCCATTGAATAACTCAATTCCTTCACGAGTTTCAGTTATGTATAGTGAGAATACATCATTTCCTGGTTCTGATTTAAAAGGTAATTATAGAACTACTCAAAGACGTACCATTGATTATCAAGAAGTGTTAGACATTGGTATAGGATACAGTCATTGGTTTGAACGTTGGACACCTAAATATGGAGGTGAAATGCATTCTTTACTGGCAAAGAGACCGATATTTCAGCAGGAAAAATTCAACAGTATCATGTATCGATTTTTAAATGGCCCAATTAAGGACGGTGATGGATATAATGATGGAACTACTAATTTTTACAAATTTGTTAAACTATCCAATATTGCAGATGATCAAAAACAGAAAGTTGCTATTTTATGGATTGATGAACAAACCTACTTTTCACAGCGATGGCGGTTAGTGCATCCTACCAAAGATGTTGCCGGAGATTTATTCTCTCAATCAAAAGTTCTATCAGAAAACCCGCATTATTTTGAGTTCGAAGAAAAAAAATACTACGATCCAATGGCATGGGGACACGTCGATGATACAAGTAGAATGGTTACTGCACGGCAAACTATTTTGCTTACATGTTCAAAAAAGAGCGTTTCCATTGGCGACACCAAAATTTTTTCATTTAACTACAATTATGGAACTTCTGATTATAGCTGGCGTTGGCGTAAACCTCCCAATGCGATTGTACTTTATGAAAACAATGACATAAGAAATGATGCAGAACAAAATAGGCTAAAGGATATTGTATATATTGATTCAATAAAACTTAGAGAAGATCTTATAATATTGCTTAAAGGAAAAAAAATGGTGGATGATAAACTGATTAATGGATATTGGTATCAACACGTTTTTCCCGCAGACACGTTACCTAGACCCTTAAAAAGATATTTAAAGTCTGATAGTCAACCTATGAACGGATATGATCATCCGTGGTATTTTATGGGTGAAGCGGGCTTTCATTTGGCAGAAAAATTTCCCGTTTTTGCTGCATATGAATCTAAAATAGTTCCAAGAACGCAATATTACACTGTAGAGTTACTAAATTCCCCTGGGAGGGAATTAGATATTCACGAAATTAAGGAATTCATCTGGTATAATGGAGGTTGGGATCTACAAGATGATTCAAAAAAAGCACTGTATCATAACACTGTAAATTTTACTTGGAAATTAAAAGAGGTATCAAGCCCTGAAGTACAAAACTACGATGAAATTCCTTTAAGACAATTAGTGAAAAATCGAAGAAATAACAACAATCTTTCAATGTTCGAAGATAAAACTCCCTTTAAACTTCTTGATCGAGGTCCTCTGGGTTTGATCTTAGTATTTGCTGATATAAGAGATGACGATTTGCAAGTTGTCAGTAACTTACCTCAAGAAATTTGTTTAGATAGACCTATTAAAAAATCTCCCTTGAATCCAAAGGAATTTGATCGCATTGGTCAAAAAGATCAATTGTCGCAAATGAATCAAGAAGCTCCTGATGAAATTAAGTTAATTCTTAAGGAACATCAAGAGTTTGTAATGCCTCCTATCGTCGACTTAATAAAAATTAAATGGAAACATAATCATTCTAAACTTCAGATTGAAATTTATAGTCCATTAGCAGAACATCGTTTGTTGGAGAATATTTGGATTATGACTATTGGATATATCGAAGATGGAGTGGAATATATCCTTGTAAGATTACAAGTGGCTGGTAATTTTGAACGAAATAAAAAAGATCATATTGGATTGATCGATAGCGCAACTATAGAGCAACGAATAGATCCTGAAAGAGCATATTGCGGTACTCTTATTTTTTCTGAAGAAGACATATTAAAAGCAAAAGAAATACTACATCAAAAAAATATAACTTTGAGAGGTCTGAGTATATGGCTAGAAAATGCTGTCGGTCAAATAGCTTTACCGGATAGAATAGAAATCGATAATTAAAATTTAATTGGAGAATGAAATATTGTTGGAGTATAGTACTATTGATACTGTTGTCATGTGCCGGAAAAAAAGAGAACTTTGAACAACCCCGCAGTCTTGAAGAAAATGCACAATTTGATCTAACCAAATTGACTTTTGAGGAGGATGTAAAGGCCTTAATGTCCAAAGTGATCGATACATTCGAAAGCGATTACAGCTTTTCCAATCCTCCCACAATTGCAATAGTAGATGCGCCGGCGATAGCACAAGGTGGCTACATTACATTTGATGAAAAAAGATATTATTTCAAGTCTTTTGAACGAGATAGTATGGCTCAATTTTTTGGTTTGAAAGCATCTTTAGTCGAGATTGAAACAGATTCAGATTTGAACATACTAACATGTTGGGCTACGGCAAAAGTATTTGATAGTATAGAACTAAACGCTGCATTGCACGACATGTATAGGACGTATGGTAAAACTAATTGGATGAAAAAATACGAATCTGAACTAGGTATGCAACGAGTAGTGTATGCTCACACAGACGAAAATGGCCAAGTTACGCATGAAGTAAAATATCAGGAATATAATAATATAGATTATGAAGCATATTTATACGAATATCATTTAAGTAGTGATTACTATAAACAATGGAATTTGCCCGATAGAATGATCCAGATCAATATTACTAATGGCACAGAATCTATTGTTGACCTAACATCTGGGAATTATGAAAATAAACCGTATTACAGGATAGAATTTTTATCGATCAGGAAGAGCGAGTTTGACCTGATAACACAATTTCTCAGATTGAAATCCACCGCAGAAAACTATCCATTGCGCATAGTTAAGTCGTATTATCTTCGTGAATTGGATTTCTATACTAATTTTGATAAATATTACATTAGTGAAACTCCTGATGGAGTTAAAAAGTATGATTTCACTAGATAGATAAGTTTATCCAAAAGTCTCAGTAAAAATTGATCACGCATTTTATTCTAACACCACAGTTTACTTCCAGAAAATTAATTTAACACTTAAGTAATAATAGATGATGTCTTATATCCAAAAGCTTATACAAAAAGATGACTATCCTCAGACTGTTATTACATTTTAATCACTAAAATATTCCTAAAAAGTAGCTTAGTTTAAAATTTTCGGGCGTTCTTGAATTTGTTCGTATTTAACCGACTTAACCAATGTTATCCCTAGAAAAGAAAGGATGAAATTCACCCTTAATTTCTGAAAACCAACCAACAAAAAAAACATTATATGGCTTCAGGATTTTTTGCCTTATTTGATGATATAGCACTACTTATGGATGACGTAGCATCCATGAGCAAAGTGGCGACTAAAAAAACTGCAGGTATCCTCGCTGATGACCTGGCCGTAAATGCTGATAAAGCTTCTGGATTTGTATCATCCCGGGAATTACCTGTCTTATGGAAAATCACGAAAGGATCCTTTCTCAACAAAATCATTATTCTTCCCATTGCTTTTTTATTAAGTGCGTATTTTCCACCAGCCATCATTGCTATTTTGTTAATTGGCGGAATATACCTCGCCTTTGAGGGTGCTGAAAAAATCTACGAATGGATCTTTCACAGAGGGCATCAAAAGAAGAAGAGGGCGATCAAAGAAATGACCAGAGCTGAAGCCATGGAGTATGAAGAGGAAAAAATCAAAGCAGCCATTACCGTAGACTTTATCCTATCCATTGAAATTATCATTATTGCGTTGGGCACTGTCGTGGATGAACCTATGCAAATTCAAGTCGTTGTAGTATCTGTGGTAGCCCTTTTAGCCACGGTTGGAGTATACGGCATAGTTGCGCTACTTGTGCGAATGGATGATTTTGGATTTAGACTTATTGCCATTGATGATAATACTACAGGTTTTGAAGACTGGCTTGGCAATGCACTAATAAAAACTTTACCTTACCTCATACGAGGTCTTGCTGTTATTGGAACGCTGGCCATGATTTTAGTTGCCGGCGGAATTTTTGTTCATAACGTTCACTTTATTCATGATTTAATGCATGACCTCCCCTCAATAATGGGAGAATTCATTACAGGGTTAGTAGTAGGATTTCTTTCTTTGTTAATCATCACACCAATTGCGAATGCCTTCAACAAAAAAGAGAAAAACTAGACTAGCTTTTTTTCAAGAGTTTTACTGCGATGAATTTTTCCGGTTTGAGTTTGGATAAAGGTGTCTATAAATAGAATTTTCTTAGGATATTCAAAACGATCCAGACTTTTAAGCTGTTTGATTTCTTGAGTCAAGGAATCCAGCGCTTCCTGAGAAAATTCTCGCTCCACCACCAGTATCAATTTATCTCCCAAGGCATCATCTGGTAAGGCAGTTACAAAAAATCTATGCCCGATGATTTTTTCAAGTTTGGCTTCAATCTCTTCCGGGTAGAGTTTAATTCCGCCACTGTTGATCACATTATCGTATCGACCACGCCAAATAAATTTTTTATAGGTGACCAGTTCTACGACATCATTCGTAACGATAGCGTCATAAGATATTTTAGGCGCCTTGATCACTAAACAATCACGCTGATCTATAGTTATAGCTACGTTTGGCAAAATTTTAAACGGAATAATTCCGCGTTTAGGTTTTTTAGGATTAATCCTGCGGGCGGCGATATGCGTGATGGTTTCGGTCATACCATAGGTTTCATATACCTTGGTTTTAATTCCTTCAACCAGCTTCATGAGATTGGTAGAGACTGCTCCCCCACCCACGATCAGTTTTTTGATCAAATGCAATCGGCTTAATGAATTATCCAATTGAAAAGGGGTCATCGCACAAAAATCATATCGTTTGTACACCTGATCCAGCGGATTAGCCCGTGGCACCACAACATCCAACTGCCAACCCAAGACCATTGCTCTCACTAACATCATTTTGCCCGCTATATATTCGGCAGGGAGGCATAGTAAGGCTGTGCTATTTTCAGGCAGTTCAAAAAAGCTTCCGGTGGCAAGGGCACTATTTACCATATGCTCTTTGCTGAGTTTAATCGCTTTAGGCGTACCCGTAGAACCCGAAGTTTGTACCGTTATGCTTTCTTCGGCGTTAAGCCAGTCCAATAAAAAACTACCGATAGACTCTTCATGGGGCTCCCCTTCTTTGATGAGATTATACCCTACAGATTCCAAATCTTTGGCACCATACGGTTGCCCATTTAATTTAAATGATGGATGGATATCAACGCTTTTCATACGCAGTAACTTAATGGTCGTTTAAGAACAGAAGAATACCACTTATACGTTAAGAAAAGGTGACCTGGGTATTAAATTTCTGTCGATTTATCTACAAGCGATGGCGAAGTCACCTTTCCGAATAACTTTTCTTTCCAATTGCTCCATTTATACAGCCTTGAGAAAATAAGTAAAATCAACGGATAAATGACTAACACCGGAATAAATACTTCCATCCCTACCTTTGGGTCAGCTATGGATTTCAAAAGAGAATGTGTTTGTAAGGCCGTGTAATCTGCCGTAACCAATAAGGCAATAAGAAGGTTATTGCCAGCATGAAAGCCCATAGCAAGTTCGATACCTTCATCCATTAACGTCAAGATTCCTAAGAAAAAACCGGTCCCAATGTAACTAACCATTACAATATATCCCATTTTAGCAATTTCGGGATTGGCGATATGAAGCAATCCGAAGATAAGTGAAGTCGCCAACAAAGCGATAAAACGACTACCGGAAAATATGCCAAAACCTTGCATGAGATATCCCCTAAAAACAAGTTCTTCAACCGTGGTTTGAATAGGAATCAGTATTACTGCAATCATTAACAAAATCACAAATTTATCAGGCTTAAAGTTCCATATATAGTCTGCGGGATTAGCATAATAATCATAGAGTGTTAATGGAACGAGCACTAAAGCGACGGCTATAAAACCAACCAATACCCTACCCCAATCTATTTTGAATCGGGACGTGATAATGTCTTTAAATTTTTGCGAATGAATAAAATGTACCGCGACATAAATTCCCACTAAGGCAAAAACAAAAGAGATCATCAATAAAAAGAGATTCAAGTTGGGTTCCAGTAACCCAAGTATGACGGCTTCATCCCCAAAAGGATTAAAGTCCTTATTCACAAAGAGTGCTACCATGAATGGCACCTGACCGATGAGAGATGCAATGAATATGACAACAGACCCTATTAAATACCGCCAAAATTCGTGTTGTGCTTTATATGCTTGTTTTATAAACATTGATTAAAAATTAAAAATCCAATCCTTTTCAGGATTATAATGAATAAACCCCTTTTTTATTTCAAGAGGACTGGTAATATTATTGGTATATAAACCCCCTGTTCCCAGCCCTTGTGGCATGGAAACATTTTTCGTAAACGTCCATTGACTAATTGCATTTAGTCCCACATTGCTCTCCAGCGCACTGGTCACCCACCAATCTACGTTTCGCGTCTCACAGGCATCAATCCATTCTTGAGTTCCTTTAAATCCGCCAATTAAACTGGGTTTAAAAATGACAAATTGAGGCTGAATCGTATCCAAGACAAGACGTTTAGTTTCATTATTTGTTACACCGATCAACTCCTCATCCAACGCGATGGGCAAAGGAGTTTTCTCACATAATTGTGCCATTTCGTGCCACTGGTTGGGCTTGATGGGTTGTTCTATGCTATGCAAATCAAACTGAGCCAATTGTTCTAATTTTTTTAATGCCGCTTTCGCGGAAAACGCACCGTTTGCATCCACTCTAAGTTCGATATCGGCGCTGCTTAACTCGCTTCGAATATAGCCTAATAATTCCAGTTCTTCCTGAAAGTCAATCGCTCCAATTTTCAATTTGATACAACGGAAGCCTTCCTTAATTTTTGAAACAATTTGTTCCTTCATAAACTGCTTCTCACCCATCCACACTAACCCATTGATAGGAATTGCCTCCTCCCCACGCGTAAAAGCCGAAGGGAATAATTCAAAAGGCTGCTGAGACCTTAAGGATTGAAATGCCATTTCTACCCCAAACTGGATAGAAGGAAACTCGGTAAGAGAATTCCACAGCATCTCTGGTCCTAACGCAATATTTTCACACACCCACTGTAATTTTTCCTCATAGTCTGGGCGATCATCCACACTTAGACCACGCAACAAGCCACATTCTCCAATTCCCTTTCGTTCACCATCTTGAATAATCAAAAACCAGGTTTCTTTGATTTTTAAAACTCCGCGAGAAGTCCCGCTGGGGCGCTTAAATTCTAATACATGTCGGTGGTAGGTTGCTTTCATATGGAAGAAGCTACGATTATACCTAGAAACATTACGCTAAACAAAAACGTAGAGAGCGCCACTTTTTTAAGTTCGGGATCTAATCGCACGGGCATTTTTTCAGGCAGTACACGTTTTAAATGACCAATTAATAGGGCACATGGGATTAGCGTGACCCAGTAATAAAGAGGTATTTCGGCGTATAAGCCGTATACCAATACAGCTAATATTCCGCCAAAAATAAGTCCTGCATGGTATTTCTTCCCATTGTTATAGCCCATCTTAACTACTAATGTATTTTTATTAGCGTTTTGATCACCTACCACGTCACGTAAGTTATTCAAGTTAAGTACAGCAGTACTCCATAAACCAATAGCCAGAGCAGGAAAAATATACATGATTTGTAACTCTTGTGTATATAAAAAGGTGGACCCTAATACACTCACAAGTCCAAAAAATATAAATACAAATACATCACCTAGCCCTTTATATCCATAAGCACTTTTGCCCACCGTATATAAAATAGCCGCAGCAATTCCCCCAATTCCCAATACTAAAAAGATAAGACTTATGATAAAATTGTCTTGTCCAAAAGACACGTAGATGAGTGCCACCGCCATTAAAAACGTTAGGATGACAGTAAGGATAATCCCCTTTTTCATTTCGGCATCGGTGATCATACCGCTTTGTATTGCACGCATAGGACCAACACGATCTTCATTGTCTGTTCCTTTAACCCCGTCACCATAATCATTTGCAAAATTTGAAAGCACTTGCAAACCAATTGTGGTTAAAAGAGATAAAATAAAGATTGTACTATTAAAGGCATCTGCTTTTAACGCTAGTGCAGCTCCCACTACAATACCAGAAATAGAAAGGGGTAGTGTTCTTAGTCGCGCTGCAGAAATCCAGGCAGAAATTTTAGACGTCATTGCGGTAAAAATACACGCTTTCAGGATTTATTCCGAAGAAATTTGAAATAACCTGAATCAGATTAACACGATTTTTTAATTTAGTGGCTCACAAATGATAACTATGAGACCAGCATCACTCCTATCCGTACTTTTTGTCCTCTTTCTTAGCTCTTGTAATTCTGATAAAAAAGAAGCTAAACCCAACACTGAAACTGCAGAAGTCAACACTCCCTTTACCTGGGAAAACTTAAACCTTTACTTTTTGCTCACCGATCGGTTTCACAATGGTGATCCCAGCAATGATGTCAATTTTAACCGCACCAAAGAAGCCGCAAAACTGCGTGGATTTGAAGGGGGCGATTTTGCCGGTATCATTCAAAAAATTGAAGAAGGCTATTTCGATAAATTGGGAATCAACGCCTTATGGTTTTCGCCGGTTGCGGAACAAATTCATGATGCTACAGATGAAGGTACAGGAGTAACCTATGGCTTTCATGGCTATTGGGCAAATGACTGGACTTCCATAGAACCTAATTTTGGCACAGCCGAAGAACTTCAACAAGTCGTTAATACTGCCCACGATCATGGCATCAAGGTTTTATTTGATGTGGTGCTTAATCATACCGGCCCGGTGACCGATGCTGATCCTTATTGGGGAGAAGCCTGGGCGAGAACCTCACCCGGATGCTCTTATCAAAATCAAGAAACAGCAGTAACTTGTACCCTGGTGGAGAATTTACCGGATATTAAAACTGAATCGGATGAGGAGGTTGAATTACCTCAAGCTCTAATCGATAAGTGGACTGCAGAAAATCGATTGGAAGAAGAACTGGCAGAACTGGAAGAATTCTTTGACGAAACCGGTCTAAAACGCACACCAACAAATTATTTCGTTAAATGGCTTACTGATTACATCACTGATTATGGTATAGATGGTTTTAGAATTGATACGGTAAAACACGTAGAAGAAGATGTATGGCAAACCCTTGCCGAGTATGCAGAAAAAACCTTTGCTACCTACAAATCCAATCACCCAGAAGAGGACTTTTTAAGCGATCACTTTTACATGGTGGGTGAGTTGTACGGTTATACCGCTACTAACGGCAGAGCCTTTAATTTTGGCGATAAAAAAGTAGATTACTTTGATCATGGCTTTGATGATATGATCAATTTTCAATTTAAGTATGACGCTCAAAAGCCCTATGATAGTCTTTTTACTCAGTACGCAACTCTATTGAATGAGGGGGAGCTAAAAGAGGTGAATATCCTTAATTATTTAAGCTCTCATGATGATGGCCAACCGTTCGATCCTAAACGTGAAAAAAGCATGGAAGCCGCTACAAAACTTATGCTTTCTCCAGGTGGAGCTCAACTCTATTACGGAGACGAAACCAATAGATCCCTTGTTATCGAAGGAACTGTTGGCGACGCCACGCTAAGGTCTATGATGAATTGGGAAGATATTGAAAAAAACCAAGAAACTAAAAAGCTACTCGCCCACTATCAAAAATTGGGACAGTTTAGAAAACAACATCCCGCCATAGCCGCAGGAACCCATAAGCTAGTCACGGTAGAACCCTATTATTTTGAACGCTCTTACACCAAAGAAGGGGTTGATGATCATGTGGTTGTTGGTTTAGATTTAGCTAAAGGTAAAAAGAAGATACCTGCACCGGGATTTGAACCTAGAAGCGAAGTGCGTGATGCATACTCTGGTAAAACCGGTAAGGTGGTATATGGAACGGTAGAACTAGATACTCCATACACCGTCGTATTACTAGAAAAATTGGAGTAAAGAACTAGTCCATGATCTTAATCAGCAACTCTTTGAGCAACTGCCCTTGTCCAATATTAGTTGCACCAAGACCCTTGCCTTTTAAATCGGTTTCTCTTAGCAAGGAAATGATTTGGCTAATGCGTTTCATGGGATAGTTTCGGGCAGCAAGAGCGTAGTCTTTGACAAAGAAAGGATTGATACGCAATGCAGAGGCAACGCTTCCTTTAGATTTATCTTGCAATCCGTGATATTGTAATAGCTGACTAAAAAAGCTATAAATCATGGCGACGGTAACCACCATGGGATGCGCTTTTGGATTTTCACCAAAATAATTTACAATTTGATGCGCCTTAACTTTATTACGTTCGCCTATGGCTTCGCGTAACTCAAAGTTATTAAAGTCCTTGCTTATACCAATGTTCTTTTCGACCAGTGCTGCCGTAATTTGTTGCTCCTTAGAAATAATTACCTTCAATTTTTCAAGTTCCTGAGACACGCGACCCAAATCATTCCCTAAAAAATCAGCTAACATTTGAACAGCTTTGGGTTCTATGCTATATCCTTTTGACGTAAGTGCACGATGAATCCAATCTGCCAATTTGTAGTCAGGTACTTTTTTAGAGGTGTAGACAACACCCGTCTTTTTCAAAGCTTTGTATAAGGCTTTTCTCTTATCTAAGGTTTTGCCCTTATAACAGATTACTAAAGCCGTAGAAGGTTGAGGGTTTTCAGCATAGTCTTTGAGCTTTTCAATATTTCGGGAGAGCGCCTGGGCTTCTTTAACGATGATGACTTGATGCTCTGCCATCATGGGGAAACGCTTGGCATTACTCACCACATCTTCAATACTCACATCCAGTCCATAAAGTGTCATTTGATTGAATCCACGCTCCTCTTCGGTTAAAATAGACGACTCAATATAATCTGAAATAATATCAATATAGTAAGGCTCATCTCCCATTAAAAAATAAACGGGGTGTATGATTCCTTTCTTTAGGTTTCGTATGATTTCAATGACTTCATCCATTGGCACAAATATGATCCTTTTCAATCCATTTTGCAACCCAGACCTTGGGATTTATGGTACGAGTTAGCGTACTTTGCGGGATGCAAACCCTTAATTTCAATTCGTACTCTTTTCGGCTCAAAAAGCAAGAGAAACAAACGCTGATTTATGATCCATTACGTAAGCGTTTTTTCAGGCTAACGCCTGAAGAGTGGGTACGTCAACATTGTATTCAATTTTTACATCTGGAGAAAGGCTATCCGCTCTCCTTAATGAATGCCGAAAAGCAACTCAAGCTTCACGATACTACAAAGCGGTACGACATCATATGCTTTAAACCCAATGGCGATATTCATGTGATTGTTGAATGCAAAGCGCCAGAAGTCAATATCACCCAGGCTACCTTTGATCAAATTGCACGTTATAACATGGCACTTAAGTCAAACTATCTTATGGTAACTAATGGCATTAGCCATTATTTTTGCACCATTGATTATGAAAACGAAACTTACCGGTTTTTAAATGAGCTCCCACCCTATACGTAACGGGTAAATTTCTTTTCTTTGCCCCGTATGCAAGATGTTTCTCACATCGCCGTCGCGATCTTAAATTGGAATGGTAAGGCCTTGCTGGAGCAATTTCTACCTTCGGTTATTGCACATTCTCACACTGCGGTGATCTATGTGATTGACAATGCCTCTACCGATGAATCTGTAGCCTTCCTCAACGAAAATTTTCCGCAGGTAAATCAAATTTTATTGCCTGAAAATTACGGCTATGCCGGGGGCTATAATCATGCAGTTAGACACATCAAAGAAGAAATTTTAATTCTACTCAATAGTGATGTTGAAGTAACTAAGGAATGGTTATTTCCCCTTGCTGCTGCGTTCAACGCGGAAGAATCTACTGCTATCCTACAGCCTAAATTGTTGGATTACACCCGAAAAAATTATTTTGAATACGCAGGTGCAGCGGGCGGATTTATAGATCAATTAGGCTATCCCTACTGCCGTGGAAGGATTTTTGACACCCTAGAAAAAGATACCGGGCAATACGATGATTCAACATCAATATTCTGGGCCAGCGGAGCCTGTTTCTGCATCAGAAAAAGCGTGTTTGAGCAATTAGGCGGATTTGATGAAGATTTTTTTGCTCATCAGGAAGAGATTGATCTTTGTTGGAGAGCTCACCAACATGGATTTGAGGTAGCGTATATTCCGCAGAGTGTAGTCTATCATTTAGGCGGGGCTTCTTTGAGTGCTATGAATCCTAAGAAAACGTTCTTAAATTTTAGAAATACACTTTTAGCTTTATTAAAGAATGTGAACGGCAACAAGGTTTTGTTGCTGTTATTTTTGCGCTTGGTTCTGGATGGAATCGCAGGTATGATGTTTTTACTACAAGGAAAACCTAGACATCTTCTGGCTATTCTCAATGCTCACTTAAGCTTTTATCGTTTACTACCTAAATTCTTGAGAAAAAGAAAGCTACTAAGAGCAAAGACAAAGGCATCATATTACTCTATTTCATCCGTTGTAGTTGCTTATTTTATTCAGAAAAAAAGAAAGTACACCCAGTTGTAATATTTTCATTAAAGTATAGTTAATCTTTATCGAAAGCTTTAACATTATGCTACTTTTGAATTACGATTGAACTAATTAAAATTAACGACAAAATGAAACGAATCATGTTACTTTCCGCGACAGCGGCTATACTTCTAACAGGTTGTGTATCAAATAAAAAATACGCCGAATTAGAAGCAGAACAACAACGAACTCAAGACTTACTTAATACCGCTACTGTAAAATTAAATGCGTGTTTGGCAGATGAAGCTGCCGCAAGGGCACGATTAAGTGCGTTAAAGGAAGAAGTAGCTAATCTAAGAAAATCAAACAATGATTTGATTAGTACTCAGGGAAACTTAACCACCCTTTCTGCGAAAGGAGCAGAAAATCTTGAAAAATCACTAGAGAGTTTAAAAGAAAAAGATCTACAGATCACCCGCTTGCAGGATGCGCTTACGCGGAAGGATTCTGTAACCTTGGCACTGGTAACCAACTTAAAACGCTCTTTGTCTGATCAAAATGATGAAGATATTGAAGTAAATGTAGAAAAAGGAGTCGTATTTGTATCGATTAGTGATAAGCTATTATTTAAAAGCGGAAGCTACACCATCCAGCCAAGAGCAAAAGAGGTGATTGGTAAAGTAGCTAAAATTGTAATCGATAAAAAAGACGTAGAGTTTATGGTTGAAGGACATACAGATAATGTACCAATCACCAACAACTGTGTACGTGATAACTGGGATTTAAGTGTATTGAGAGCAACTTCTATCGTTCGCTTATTACAAGATGAATTTGATGTAGATCCAGGTCGTATGACGGCTGCCGGTAGATCTGAGTTTGTGCCACTAGCTAGTAATGATACCGCAGCAGATAGAGCTAAAAACAGACGTACGCGTATCGTAGTACTTCCAAAATTAGATCAATTCTATGAAATGATTGAAGAAGGAATGGAAGAAGCTAAACAAAAATCAGGAGAAGGAGGAAACTAAGAATTTCTCACACAGAAAAAAGAAAGGCTACCAAATTGGTAGCCTTTTTGGTTTGTGTGCTATTGAACTATTATCCCCCAAACATATTGGTAACTTTATAATCAGACATACTTAAAGTTTTATTGGTCTTGCCCAACTCAACTACTGTAGTAACGTATTTCTTCTGTCCTTTTTTATCAAACATTTCAGTTTCAATCACAGCACCTTCCAACATTGGAAACGTGATGGCAAGATTACCAAAGCCCATACCTTCTGCCAAATCTTCTTTTAATTGTTGAAAATCAAAATCTAAATCTTTTGTGATCCACAGGTGCATTTTCTCATTGCTTTCGGTATTACTAAAAATGTGCTTTATGCAATTGTAATCCCCAATTTTTCGGGTTTCATCCGTCACTTCATGCGTAACGGTTTCATCCTCGATCTCCACCTCATATTTATCAATGACTTTATTCATCATCTTTTTCATCATTTTAGTAGACATGGTCATCGCGGTGTTCTTTTTAACATCGATCATAATCGCCGACTCATTTTTGAAATCGTGCACCATGTGGCTATCTTCAGACATCGTAGTGTAGGTCGCCTCATCACTTAAAAAGGTTGACATTTGCTGTGAGGATTTTACCTTACCCTTTTTGTACTCCTTCATAATGGTGGTTACCATATAATCAAAAGCATAACTATCTTCGATTTCTACATTACCGCCCATCATGCTTTGCATCATAGCAGAGATACCATCATCATCGTCTTGTGCTGAAAGCTGACCAAAGGTTGCTAAAAAAATAAATAAAATTAGATTGAATTTTTTCATGATTTTATGTGTTGTTTTTATTTAATGTCCAATTACTTTAATGGTTAACATCAGTAATTGATAATCAGGGGTAATGATATACATTCAAAAATTTTACCTTGTCTACTATGATCAAAAATTAATTCGAGTTTATTTTCTACACCAATAGAGAATGAAATTTCGTGCTGATTCAATTTTTCAAGATTCTCCGGTAAATCATATTCTTTTAAAATGAAGTTAACACGAGTAAGTTTTTCAATCTGCAGTTTTTCCTGCAAATTATTTTTATACTCCGGTTGGTAATCCCGATAAGGAAGTCTAAATGTCCATGGTGCTTGAGCATTTGTCGCAGTACGGACGACCTCAATAGGTTTACCTTCGCTAAAATATTTTGGTTGGTAGAATATCGCATCTTCAAAAATCTCATCAGTAGCTTTAGTATTCACTATGCATAACCCAAAACGAGAGCACGAAAATTTTTCAAAATATGCACGATCGTACAGACCAATATCTTTAAAAACTGGTTGATCTATTTCGTTATGATTATGCACCCACAGAATTTCAAGAAAAAAATTTTCAACTAAAAATTTTCTATTAACGGTGCCCTGCCCAGGGTGCACACGTGATGGTCCTTCGACAAAACCCTGCTTAATGAGTTCATCAGCCTCTTTCCCATTTTCTGTGGAAAAAATAAAAATGTGATCAACTAGCATATATCTATATTACCGTAGAACCTTTTCCTTCTCTAATTACCACAGGCTCAGATTGGGTGAGGTCTATCACTGTAGAAGCTACATTATCCCCATAGCCACCATCGATTACAACGTCGACCAGTTTGTCCCATTTCTCTTTGATCAGTTCAGGATCTGTGGTGTACTCTATGACCTCATCTTCGTCTTTGATAGAAGTAGAAACGATGGGATTGCCTAGAGCTTTAACCAACGCCCTGCATATTTGATTATCAGGTACACGAATCCCTACAGTCTTTTTCTTTTTAAAAACTTTTGGGAGATTACTTGAACCGGGTAGAATAAAGGTATAGGGACCAGGTAAGTTACGTTTTAAAATTTTAAAGGTAGCCGAGTCAATCTGCTTTACGTAATCGCTCAAATTACTGAGGTCTTCACAGATAAATGAAAAATTGGCTTTATCTAATTTTACACCTTTTATTCTGGCGATTTTTTCAAGCGCACTCGTATTTGTAATATCACAGCCTAAGCCGTATACGGTATCGGTAGGATAGATAATAAGCCCACCGTCACGAAGTACTTCTGCGATACGTTTAATTTCTTTTTCTTGTGGATTTTCCTCGTAAATTCTAATGAGCTCTGCCATAATAGGTAACGTTTAGGATTGGACATTTAAATTTACAATAAATATAAATGTATAGCGGCAACATGTAAAAAAATATAAGCCCAACAATCTGGCGATTATCGGGCTTACATTCTTATAAAACAATAAGGGGCTAATCCAAACGTTCTACTTCACTTTCACTTTTCAAGACATGGTCTCCATCATCTTGCTTTATATAGAGTGCCTTGTCTCCTTCTTCTCCATCGCGGGTAACTTCATTCCCTTTGATGGTTTTTGTTACTTTTTTAGTATAGGTTTCTTGTACTTCACCTTCCGCAGTTCCGCTTCCCCAATTCCATTTTACTCTTGTACCTTCTTTTATCATTTTGTTTTTTATTTAAAATTAGAAAGAATCTCCATTGTAACCAAAAGAATAACAATTGATTAACCCAAAGTGTTAAGGAAATCCTGATTTATAGTCAGGGGTTACTGCCATTTAAGAAATGATGACAGTAGCTAATAGAAAAACGCCTATGTTAGAAAATTACCTACGTGCCAAAGAATACCTGAAGGGTCATGTACAAAGAATTCACGTCCCCAATCCTTTCGTTGTATAGCAGAAGAACGTGCGGTGGTATAACCGGAAATAAAATTTAAATGCTTTAAATGCTTGTGGTATTCTTCAAGGTTTTCTACTTCGAGAAAAATCATTGAATTATCAACCCATTCCTTACTGTAATAATCCTGCAGATAAAAACCAAATCCGTTTAAATTGAAATACGATAATTTACTTGATATTTTGAATTCGATAAATCCCCAATCCAAGTAGAATTTACGACTAATTTTAAAATCTTTAGCCCCAATAAAAGGTCGTATTGATTGTATCTCAAAATCCTTCAATTCACTCGAATACTTTTAGTTTAGCAAACCTCAACAATAGCTTTTTAATGCCCCCATTATCAAAGTTGATTTCGGCTTTTTTGTCTTGACCTACACCATCGATTTTAATGACTTTTCCTTTTCCAAAGCGCATGTGTTCCACTTCTTGACCGGGCACTAAGCTTATAGGCATGACTTTAGGTAAACCTTGACCATTATCTTGAACGGGTTTTATACTGCGTAATTTTCGCAGCTGCTCATCTGTTGGACGATGAGATGGTGGTGGAGTTCCGGCTGTAGGTTTAGTCTGGCGCAGTTTACTTTTATCTACCTCCCCAAAAATATCGCGATCAATAAGTGGTTTATAGCGATAGTCATCTTGCGGCACCATATGCATTAAAAATTGATCGTCAATCTCTTCAATAAATCGGCTGGGTTCTGCATCAATGAGTTTTCCCCAGCGGTAACGACTTTGCGTATAGGTAAGGTAAGCTTGCTTTTCTGCACGAGTGAGCGCTACATAAAATAGTCGGCGTTCTTCTTCTAACTCAGATCGCGTATTCATACTCATCGCGCTGGGGAACAAATCTTCTTCCATCCCTACGATATACACATACGGGAATTCAAGTCCTTTTGCCAGGTGAATCGTCATCAACGATACACGATCATCATCTCCCGTATCATTATCTAAAGTTGTGGCAAGCGCAACATCTTCTAAAAACTCTGCCAGTGATCCCGTGGCATCAGCTAGCTCCTGCTGACCTTCAACGAAATCCCTAATACCATTCAGGAGTTCTTCGATATTTTCTATCCGGGCGATTCCTTCCGGTGTGCCATCTTTTTTTAATTCTTGTACTAAGCCGGTTTTTTTTGTGACTGCTTCCGCGACAGCGAAGGCATCTTCCTTCTCACTCATGATCGCAAAGCTTTTGATCATATTGACAAAATTCTTCAGCTTAGTGCGTGTACCTGCGTTTATTCCCAGTTCCAATTGATCGATGTGTTCAATCACTTCAAAAATAGATCGGTCATATTGCTTGGCAGCAATGGTCAGCTTATCCATGGTGGTCTGCCCTATTCCCCGGGCGGGATAATTAATAACTCGTTTTATGGCTTCCTCATCTTTTGGATTGATGAGTAAACGCAGATAAGAAAGTACATCCTTAACCTCTTTTCGCTGGTAAAATGAAAGTCCGCCGTAGATACGATAAGGAATATCTTTTTTCCGCAACGCATCTTCCATCGCCCTACTCTGTGCATTGGTGCGATACAAAATGGCAAACGCCCCGTTGAGCAGTTGCTCTTTCATTTTAGTCTCAAAAATGCTGCTGGCGACAAAACGGCCCTCTTCGGCATCTGTGACTAGTCGATTGACAATTATGGGAGCACCTTCGTCATTTGCCGTCCAAACGACTTTATCTAAACGGGTCTTATTTTTTTCTATGACTGAGTTTGCGGCCTGAACGATGTTCTTCGTTGACCTATAATTTTGTTCCAGTCTAAACGAAGCTACCTCGTCATAATCACGCTGAAAATTGAGAATATTATTAATATTTGCACCCCTAAAGGCATAGATACTCTGTGCATCATCACCTACCACACAAATATTTTGAAACCTATCGCTCAAAGCCCGAACAATGAGGTATTGACTATGATTAGTATCTTGGTACTCATCTACTAAAATATACCTGAATCTATCCTGATATTTCGCTAACACATCTGGAAAACGCGTTAAAAGTTCATTGGTCTTTAACAATAAATCATCAAAATCCATCGCCCCGGCTTTAAAACACCGATCCACATATTCTTTGTAGATGTCTCCTAATCGCGGACGTTTCGCCATGGCGTCAGCTTCGATCAATTCGGGGTTTTGAAAATAGGCTTTGACCGTAATCAAACTATTTTTATACGAGGATATTCTGGAATACACCTGCTTATATTTATAAATATCTTTATCCAGCTGCATCTCTTTGATAATCGCAGAAATAAGTCGTTGGGAATCCTGCGTGTCATAAATCGTGAAATTATTGGGGTATCCTAATTTATCGGCTTCATAGCGCAGCATACGGGCAAAAACAGAGTGAAATGTCCCCATCCACAGGTTTTTGGCTTCGCTGTTACCAACAATCTCTGCAATACGCTTCTTCATCTCGCGTGCCGCTTTGTTGGTGAAGGTGAGCGCTAAAATATTAAATGAATCAACCCCCAGGCTCATTAAATAGGTAATCCTAAAAGTCAACACCCGCGTTTTGCCGGATCCTGCCCCGGCAATCACCATCATGGGCCCATCTTTGTGTAAAACCGCTTCGCGTTGCGGCTCATTTAATTGTGCTAAATACTGCTCCAAGCTCTTCTTTTTTAACTGCGTGAATTTAGTCAAAAGCCCCTCTTTTTTCAAGTCAAAGCTCTATTCTTTTTAAGCAGTTTTCAACGTAAATAAAATCGCCTACTATTGTACATCTTTTGCTTTTTAATAACTTCGTTGCATGAAGAAATTTTTTAGTCTCCTCTTATTGCTTACCCTCACCTCTATTGGATTTTCGCAGCGACCAGAAGAACCTATTTCAGACTTTGGAAATACATTTCAAGTCGATCAGCCTGAGTTTAAAACAGCGATAAATCAAAAATTCAACGTTGTGTTTGATGTAGGTCGCAGCGTGACTGATCACACTAGCATCAATCCTCTAATTGAAACAGCTGCGCGCTTTTTGAACATGCATATTCTTGCGGGCGTACCCAAAGAAAATATCAATATTGCTCTGGTCATTCATGGCGAAGCAGCAAATGATCTTTTAACCAATACCGCTTATCGCGGAAAATTTAACGTAGCTAATCCCAATGCACCACTTATTACAGCATTAGCTACACATGACATACAGGTTATTTTATGTGGACAAACCGCAGGCTATCGCGAATTAACTAAAGAAATGTTGCTGCCTGAAGTTGATCTGGCTCTTTCGGCCATGACCGCTTTGGTCCAATTACAAAATCAAGACTATCGCTTAATACGGTTCTAATTTTTTTGACGGAATTAAAAATAGTAACTTTCCTTTTTTAAATAATCCACCCATGACACTACGAACTTTATTGCTTTTCATCCTTGGCCTATCCTTTGTGCTGGGTCATGCTCAAATGGATCCAGCCTTAGAAAAAGAAGCCGAAAAAATAGAACTGAAAGTTATTGACTGGAGACGCGATTTGCACCAATATCCAGAACTTTCTAATCGGGAATTCAAAACAGCTGAAAAAATTGCCAAACACCTCAAAAAATTAGGCCTTGAAGTTGAAACCGGGATCGCTAAAACAGGTGTTGTAGCAGTCTTAAAAGGAGATCAACCCGGTAAAACAGTGGCACTTAGAGCAGATATAGATGCCCTGCCGGTGACTGAACGAAATGACCTACCCTTTAAATCTGAAGTAAAAACAGCCTTTCTCAATACCGAAACCGGTGTGATGCATGCCTGTGGACACGACACCCACACTGCCATTCTCATGGGAGTTGCCGAAATTTTAACTAAGCACAAAGATAAAATTAATGGGACGGTAAAGTTCATCTTTCAGCCTGCCGAAGAGGGTCCGCCACCCGGTGAAGAAGGTGGTGCTAAACTCATGATCAAAGAAGGGGTTTTAAAAAGTCCAGATGTAGATGCTATTTTTGGACTGCATATCAATAGCGGTACTCCTGTAGGAACTATTCGCTATAAGCCCGGCGGCACCATGGCTGCGGTAGAACGTTTTGTGATTAATGTAAAAGGAAAGCAAACCCACGGTTCTGCGCCTTGGAGCGGAGTTGATCCAATTGTTATTTCGGCAAAAATTATTGATGGCCTACAAACCATCATTAGTAGGGAGTCTAAATTGGTTGATGAGGCCGCCGTGATTACCGTAGGTAAAATTACCAGCGGAGTCCGTTTTAACATCATCCCAGAAAGTGCTGAAATGATTGGAACGGTACGAACCTTAGATCCGGCGATGCGTGAGAAGATTATGCGGCGTATGACAGAAATGTCTCAGGATATCGCAAAAGCTTACGGGGGTAGTGCTACCATTGAGTGGCAGAATAATACCTCAATCACCTACAACGATTTGGACTTGACCGCTAAAATGTTACCCACGCTACAAGGAATTGCAGGAAAGGAAAATGTGGAATTGGTCAAAGCCACTACGGGTGGTGAAGACTTTTCATTCTTTCAAGAAGAAGTTCCCGGATTTTATTTCTTTTTAGGTGGGATGACACCCGGGAATAAAGATGCTTTCCCACACCACACCCCGGATTTTAAAATTGACGAAAGCGGTTTGCTGTTGGGTGTAAAAGTGATGTCACAGTTAGCGATTGATTATCTAAATGCGCAGTAACTAAATGGATCAAATCCTAGAATTTTTATCTCAAATCCCCTGGTGGGGATACCTTATCGCAGTCATTGTTATCATTGCCATTAAGGATGTTTTTTTTAATAAGGAACACACCATTTTACATAACTTCCCGGTGTTGGGTCATTTTAGATACATGCTGGAAAGCATAGGCCCAGAGCTTAGACAATACATCGTCGCGAATAACAGAGAAGAGCTACCTTTTAATCGAATAGAGCGGGGCTGGATTTATGCTTCGGCCAAGAACGAGAATAATTATGAAGGCTTCGGGACAGATCGAGATATTTATCAATCCCAGTACATCTTTATCAATAACGCGATGATGCCTTTTAAACTGGCAAATGATCATCCGCAGAAAAAAGATCCTTACTTTTTACCTTCGGCTAAGGTTATGGGCAAGAATAGAAGAAAACGTCCTTACCGACCGGCTTCTGTCATTAACGTATCTGCGATGAGCTACGGTTCACTTTCCGCGAAAGCGATCGAATCCCTAAACAAAGGTTGCAAAAAAGCATTTGCTTATCACAATACAGGCGAAGGCGGCTTATCCTCTTACCACAAACAAGGTGCGGATGTAGTCTTTCATTTTGGAACAGGGTATTTTGGCGTTAGAGATAAAGAAGGCAATTTCTCCATGGAAATGATGAAAAAATTGGTCGCTGAAAATCCGCAAATCAGAGCCATCGAAGTAAAACTATCTCAAGGAGCAAAACCTGGAAAAGGGGGCGTCCTACCGGCATCAAAAATCTCTAAAGAAATCGCCGAAATAAGAAATGTACCCCAAGGTAAAGATGTATTGTCCCCTCCTAACCATACGGCTTTCACTAACGTTAGTGAAATGGTGGCGTTTATCGAAGAAATCGCTGATGAAACTGGATTACCCGTTGGCATCAAAGCGGCAATCGGCAAGCTGGATCAATGGAAGGAGTTGGCTGATATTATGGCAACAACCGGTGTAGGTCCAGACTTTATTACGATTGATGGTGGTGAGGGTGGCACCGGTGCTGCTCCGCCTAGTTTTGCAGATCATGTTGCTCTACCCTGGGTCTACGGATTTAGTGAAGTGTATAAAATTTTTAAGGATCGTGATTTGTGCGATCGCATCGTATTTATAGGGAGCGGTAAGCTGGGCTTTCCTGCTAAAGCTGCCATGGCCTTTGCGATGGGGGTTGATGTAATTAACGTTGCCCGCGAAGCCATGTTGAGCATTGGTTGTATTCAAGCTAAAAAATGCCATGATAATACCTGCCCTACCGGGGTCGCCACACAAAACCGCTGGTTACAGGCAGGAATTAATGTGACTGATAAAGCCGAACGTGTTGATTATTATTTCAAAAATTTTAGAAAAGAGTTTATCGAAATTACGCATGCCTGTGGGTACGAACATCCTTGTGATTTGACTATGGAAGATGTGGATGTGAATTTAGGAGATAAAAGTTTGAGTCAGCCGTTGTCCAGCGTATACGGTTATGATAAAAAGCGCGTTGAACATAAGGGTATCCTTGAGATGCAGACTTGTCCTCATTTAGGCGGAAACTATAAAGCTAAGAAAGTAGCTAAGAAGCTTAATGAAAAAGATGTGAGGTATTAAAGGTTAGAGGTTAGCCCTTCGACAAGTGCTATGCTGAGTTTATCGAAGTACTCAGGGTGACAAGGTTAGAGGTTAGCCCTTCGACAAGCTCAGGATGGCAGTGTTAAAGTTACAAACGTTCATTATTTGATACTGACAAAATAGAATATAATAAAACCCAAAAATAAGTTTCTCTCACTTTGGGAGAGACGGAAGTGAGGGATCAATATAAGTGTAGTTGACAGCGATCATCATAAAAGAGATACAGAGTTTTTTTTCCAGTGCCATTGGATATTTGGTCATTGGATTATTTCTTATCATAAACGGTTTGTTTCTTTGGGTTTTCCCGGGAGAATTTAATGTGTTTGATTACGGTTTTGCAGAGCTAACGTCATTTTTCAGGTTAGCTCCTTGGGTGTTTATTTTTTTGATTCCGGCTGTTACGATGCGAAGTTTTGCTGAAGAAAAACGACAGGGTACCTTAGAATTACTATTGACAAAACCCATCTCTAAAAAAAAGCTGGTTCTCGCTAAATATTTAGGCAATGTCCTGATCGTGATTTTGGCATTGATCCCCACACTACTTTACTTGATCACCATTTCACAATTAGGAAACCCTGCGGGAAATTTTGATGTAGGCGCGACGGTTGGGTCGTATCTGGGATTATTTTTTCTAGGTGCTGTATTTACCGCAGTAGGCGTGTTTGCCTCTACCCTATCTCAGCATCAAATTGTCGCTTTTATTTTAGCGGTTTTTTTAGCCTTTACGCTGTATTATGCCTTTGATCCTTTGGTGGATATAGAGATTTTCAACAGCGGATATGACCTCTCTTATTTGGGAATGAATGCGCATTATAAAAGTATAAGTCGGGGTGTATTAGACACCAGAGATCTTATTTACTTTCTAAGCTTAATCATTCTTTTTTTAGGATTCACCTATATTAATCTGCACCACGATGAATAAGGCGAGATTAAAAAAAGGCGGAATTATATTAGGCGGCATCATCCTAATCAATGTACTGGCAACTTTGACTTACAGCAGGATTGACTTTACGCAAGATCAGCGTTACACCTTGTCACCTGCGGCGATAAAAATCGTCAATAAAGCCAAATCACCCATCATCGTGGATGTGTTTTTAGCGGGTGAATTCCCTTCAGAATTTAGACGGCTACAGAATGAAACCCGTCAACTTTTGGAAGAATTTTCAGCAGAAAATAAAAACATCGTCTTCAACTTTGTTGATCCTACGGCAGAAGGTGGCGATGCCCAACAAATCGCCCAGGAGTTCTACCAACTTGGCATGACACCTGAGCAGATCAACGTACTGCAAAACGGTAAAACCAGCCAGACCATCATGTTCCCGTGGGCAACGGCGTTTCATCAAAACAAAACGGTGAAAATTCCGCTATTAAAGAAAAAATTGGGTGACAGCAATGAAGCCGTGGTCAATAGTTCTGTAGAAAACCTGGAGTATGCGTTTGCCAACGCATTTAGTAAATTAGTGACCCCAAAAAAGAAGAAAATCGCCTTTATGGTGGGTAACGGGGAGTTACCTACACGAAACATTCAGGATTTTTTAAAAACGGTACAAGAATATTACTATGCTGCACCCTTTACCCTAGATTCTGTCGCCCTAAATCCACAACGCACTCTAGGGCAACTTCAAGAGTTTGATCTCATTATTGAAGCAAAACCAACTCAAGCCTTTACCGAAAATGAAAAGTATGTACTAGATCAATACCTTATGAACGGTGGCAAGGCCATTTGGTTAGTCGATCAAGTCGCTGCAGAAAAAGATAGTCTCTTTAACGCTACAAATCAATTACTGGCTTTTCCCAGAGAACTCAACTTAAAAGACCTCTTTTTTAGTTACGGCGTTCGACTAAACCCTACTCTGGTGAATGATTTGATTTCTGCTCCGCTCATTTTGAGTGTAGGCGAAGGTGCTAATGCGCAATCTAATCCCTACCCTTGGTTTTATTCACCTTTAGTGCAACCAAACCCTAATCATCCCATTGGGACCAATGTGGAAGCGGTTCGCTTTGACTTTGCGGGTACCATTGACACCTTAGAAAATGATCTAAACAAAACGGTTTTGCTGTCTACTTCAGACAAGGTGAAAAAAGAGGGCGTTCCCAAGATTATCCCGCTGAGTATTGTAGAGCAACAACCTGATCCGTCCAGTTATGGCAATGAACGTTATGCCTTGGGTGTACTTTTAGAAGGAACCTTTAACTCTACCTATAAAAACCGTATTACCCCTTTTGACATTTCGGCACATAAAGAGCAAAGTCAGCCCACGCAGTTGGTTGTTATTGCAGATGGGGATGTGATAAAGAATGAGGTGACTGCCGGTAAAGTGTATGAATTAGGCTTTGACCGTTTTACCCGCCAAACCTTTGGCAACAAAGAGTTTTTACTTAATACCGTAAACTATTTACTGGATGATACAGGTTTAATCGATCTTAGATCAAAAGAGGTAAGCATTGCGTTTTTAGATCAGGATAAAGTTGAAGATGAGCGTTTGCTCTGGCAGAGTTTTAATTTGATTTTACCGCTGAGCTTGTTGTTGATTTTCGGTATTATTTATACGCTGCTTAGAAGAAAAAAGTACCAACGCCCGCTATAAACATTTTTGAGTAAAACCTTCAGGATTATTAGAGGATACATTCATGGCTAAGCGTTTATCGTAACGACACATTTCCCGCTTAAGCTATTGAATTATTGATCTTTACTACTAAACTTGTTTTGTTTATCTCAAGCTTATCTGTTTCGGTGTAACTTCATTCAACTGTTAATAAAAAGCATCTGCAGACTGGGGTGTTATTGGTATATTCGATTATTTTTGTGTGCAGCCTGTTTTATCAGGCGAAAAACAGACAATCAACAGGAAAACATATACCCGATCTTATGAAATTTATCGTTTCCAGCGGATACCTTCTCAAACACCTTCAGACCATTGGCGGTGTAATCAATTCTAACAATACGCTCCCTATTCTGGATAATTTTTTATTCGATTTAAATAAGGATAAACTCACCGTTTCGGCTTCAGATCTAGAGACCACCATGTCGGCGACCTTGGATGTGGAGTCTGATGCTACAGAAAGTATCGCAATACCTGCGCGTCTTTTACTGGACACCCTAAAAACTTTTCCAGAGCAGCCCTTGACTTTTGTAAAAGAAGATAATCATACCTTAGAATTGAGTTCTAATCACGGTAAGTATGCCTTGGCGTATGCTGACGGAACAGAATTCCCAAAAGCCGTTGAGTTAGAAGATCCCAGCAGCACTACTCTTACAGGGGATGTGTTAGCAACTGCGATCAGCAAAACAATTTTTGCTACAGGAAACGATGATCTGCGACCTGTGATGAGTGGTGTATTTTTTCAATTTGCGACAGATGGCTTGACCTTTGTGGCGACCGATGCACATAAACTGGTAAAGTATAGCCGTGAAGATGTAAGCGCGTCACAAACCGCTGAATTCATTATGCCGAAAAAACCACTTACCTTACTTAAAGGTATTCTTGCAGGTAATGATAGTGATGTGGTCATTGAATATAACGAATCCAATGCCAAATTTACCTTCGAAAATACGGTGCTGATTTGTCGTTTGATTGACGGAAAATACCCTAACTACGAGGCGGTAATCCCGAAAGAAAATCCAAATGTGCTGACCATAGACCGTACGCAGTTTTTAAATTCTGTACGCCGGGTAAGTATTTTCTCTAACAAAACTACACATCAAGTACGCCTGAAGATTGCCGGAGCAGAACTTAACATCTCTGCTGAGGATGTAGACTATTCTAACAAAGCCGAAGAACGTCTTACCTGTGATTATCAAGGAGACGATATGCAAATAGGATTCAATTCACGTTTCTTGACTGAAATGTTGAACAATCTTAATGCTACAGACGTTAAACTTGAAATGAGCCTGCCTAATCGTGCGGGAATTTTGACTCCGCAAGACGGCTTAGATGAGGGTGAGCAAGTAACCATGCTGGTGATGCCGGTTATGCTGAATAGCTAGTTGTTACTGGTTATTTGTTATTAAGAATTAAAAAAGCGCTGATTTTACTCAGCGCTTTTTTAGTATTAAGACAGTGGAGTTGACCTTAATTATAAGATTTTCAAACTAAACGGATAACTGGTTGCTTCGCCATTACTCGCTTTAATGGCGTTGAGTATAGGCATCACGACTCCAAAAAGGCAGATAAGTCCTAAGAGGATGAGCCCTAACCCGAGTAATAAAATCAGCGGAATTGAAACAATGGTATAAATGATCAAACTCACTTGAAAGTTGATAATTTGCTTACCCTCTTCATCCATTTGATACACTCTGTCTTTTTGCGTAGCCCATAGAATAATCGGCACCACTAAACCTCCAAAACCCGTAATAAACGTGAGCAATTGGGATAAATGAGTAACAACAATAAGCGATCTATCTTCTCTAAGAGCAGTATTCATGGTTTCTAAAAAAGTCTTGGTTATATTTATTAGTCGCACACAATTTGAAAATGTTACACTCCACTCGATACACCCTTAGTATGTGTATAAAGTGTACTTTTGTAACTTATGATTTATGATGATACTATTGTTGCGTTGGCAACTCCGCCGGGGGCTGGCGCAATTGCTGTGATACGCGTTTCGGGGAGCAAGGCGATTGATATTGTTTCACCACTTTTTCATGCTAAGGGAGAAAAGGCCTTAGAAGAGCAAGCTTCTCACACCTTACATTTAGGTCATATCAAAGATGGGCATCGGGTTATTGATGAAGCGCTAGTTTCTATTTTTCACGGTCCGCGGAGTTATACCGGGGAGAATACCATAGAGATTTCATGTCATGGTAGTCCCTACATTCAGCAGGAAATTATTCAATTGCTTACGCGGAAGGGCTGCAGGATAGCACAACCGGGTGAGTTTACCTTGAGAGCATTTTTAAACGGCAAAATGGACCTAAGCCAGGCCGAAGCTGTCGCCGATGTAATTGCCAGTGATAATGAAGCTGCGCATCAAATTGCGATGTCACAGATGCGTGGAGGCTTCTCTTCTGAAATCAATCAACTGCGTGAAGAACTCCTCAATTTTGCTTCGCTCATTGAATTAGAATTAGATTTTGCTGAGGAAGATGTAGAGTTTGCCAACCGCGAACAGTTTAATGACTTGATCAAGCGGATCACATTTGTATTAAAACGTTTAATTGACTCCTTTGCCGTTGGTAATGTGATTAAAAATGGAATTCCCGTGGCCATCGTGGGAGAGCCCAATGTAGGAAAATCCACCTTGCTCAATGCACTCTTAAATGAGGAGCGTGCAATTGTTTCAGAAATTGCCGGGACGACACGGGATACCGTTGAAGATGAAATCACCATTGGTGGGATGGGTTTTCGATTTATCGACACTGCGGGTATACGTGCTACAGAGGATGTGGTAGAGAATATAGGAATCAAAAAAACCTTTGAAAAAATCGATCAGGCACAAGTGGTGATTTATTTGATAGATGCATCCCACTCTGCCCTGCGGGCGTCTCTCTCAAAGGGAGAGAATTTATTAGGGATTCAAACTGAAATTGAAGAAATTAAAAATAAGTATCCGCAGAAGCCCGTGGTTATCGTAGTAAATAAGATTGATCAAGTTTCTACAGAAGATCGCTCCTCTTTTGAACGAGAAATACAGGAACGACTCATTACTGATTCTCAAAGAAAAAATATTAGACTGGCATTGATCTCTGCAAAAACAGGAGAAGGTGTAGAGCGCTTACAGGAATTTCTCTTAGATTTTGTCAATACTGGTGCGTTGAAAAACGATCAAACTATTGTGACAAATGCGCGCCACTATGATGCTTTATTAAAAGCATTAGAAGAAATCACAAAGGTACAGGAAGGATTAAACGCAGGATTATCTGGTGATTTAATGGCAATTGATATTCGGCAAGCCCTCTATCATTTAGGAGAAATCACCGGGAGCATCTCAACCGATGATTTATTGGGTAACATTTTCGCTAATTTCTGCATTGGAAAGTAAGCAATTTAGAAAATCTTCGCTTTTCGTAAAATTGCTTATCCCGAACGAACAAGGTGAGATTCGGGATCTCACTATAGGTAATCGATTATTCTGTAATACGTAGCGCGTCCAATACATAACTTAATCTCAAATCTTTGATTTGCGTAGTTTTACTCATCCTAAACAAACAATTTGAGAATCGGCATCTTGAGATAGACTCTATATTCTATAATAATCTTACATCATTTTGATTGGAGAATTTTTAATCTTTGATTTGCGTAGTTTTACTCATCCTGAACGAACAACGTGAGCTTTGGGATCTCAATGTCGGTGATTGATCTTTCTGTAATAAGGAGAGGATACATTAAATGTCTCAATCTTCAATCTTTGATTTGAGTAGTTTTACTCATCCCGAACGAACAATGTGAGATTCGGGATCTCAATTTAGGCTGCTCATTTTGTAGTTAAGAAGAGAATATATTAAATAACTCAATACTAAATCTTCGATTTTCGTAATTTTAATCATCCCGAACTTGTTTCAGGGTCCAGGCATTTTCAAGTATAATAATTTATCAATTTTCATTTCACAGCTTATTTAAGAATGCGAACACCTTGTTTTTGGCATCTTGTTTCGCTTTAAATTCACTGTCAGCATTTCCTCCTGTAGTATATTGGTAGTCCTTACCGTCTATTTTAATGGTTCTTCTTTCTACCCGCGATTTATCTTCGGGATTACCAGAAATCGAATGACCCACACTATCATACTGTATATTTTGAATTGAATACTTAAAATTATGTTCATTTAACCTCTTCTCTATGCTATCAGCCATTTCGGCCGAAGGCCAAACACGATCATCTTTTCCAGAAAATAATAGAATCGGTCCATTAATTTGTTCCACTTTAATAGCAGCTCTGCTTACCTCTTCCATTTTTGATAAGCCTTTTTTCCAGTACTCAAGCATTTTAATTTCACCCGTTTCGTTTGCGCTAATTTTCTCCATAGGAACGTAGGGAATAGCTACGCCTTTGTACATCCAGCTTGGTTTTACTTCATCAGAATTATAAGGTAACACTGTATTTGACCAAGCTACTGAACTAGGAGCATACGCAATCACTCCGCTAATCATTTGAGGAAAAGTAGAAGCAATTAGAAGAGCCAACTCCGCATTTCTTGAAGCACCCATAACTGCTATTTTTGTAGCATTGACTTCAGGTTGTTCTTGCAGCCAATTAATAGCGTTCTCAATATATTCAAGATCAATTTCTTCGGGTAGTTTTGGCAATCCTTCGCGTCCCATATAGGGAAGGGACAAACCTATAAATCCATTTTTTGCAAATTCTTGTCCCCAATAATCTCCCCATTGGCCACCACCTAGCAGGATAATTGCAGGCGCACTTGCACTATTTTCTTTCTTAAAATGATTTGCTTTAAATCCATAATCATCTATTGGTTCAGCTTTAATTCCATCAAATAAAATACTATCCAGAATAAAGTAACCTAAGATGAGTAAAGCAATGACTCCAAATATTATACTAAATTTTTTCATCCTAATTCCATTTTTGAAATTTTAATGTAATTGCCACATCAGCTTATGCGCATTTTAAAATTCATCATTACGGTTATTAGTATTAGTTTATCTATAGCAATATAAGTTACTTTACAAACTTTTTCCCCACTTACGAGGATATGAGGAATTATCTTTTCAATTTGCTAATATTTTGTTGGAAACGGATAAGTACCAGAAAAAGAATATTTTAAAATCTTCGATTTTCGCAATTTTAATCATCCTGAACTTGTTTAAGATTCTTGCGAAATTAATTCTAAATAAAAATTCGCTAGAAAATTCTTATTGCTTCTAACGAACATCTAACACCTCAATAAAATTATCCAATCGCTCTTTAATCTCATCTGTTAATATGCCGTTCTCTAACCAACCATGAACATCTCCCGAATAATTCATGCCCAAATATTTCGCGGTCTCTTTAAACGGCATATGAAATCCATCTTTTAAAACTTTATCATACCCACAACTAAGCACTGCCATATTCATTCCCCGTAATTTTCTACCAATATCCTTATGTAGCTTTAAACCATCTGATAATCGATCAAAAAACAATTTCATTCGGGCGCTCATCGTATACCAATAAACCGGGGTGGCAAAAATTAGGGTATCATATGTGGTGACAATTTCTTCAAGTAGAGATTTAAAATCATCATCCTGATTTCTAAACTCGTAGTCAAACTCTACAATATACTTTTTCTTGAGATCAATAATAGGGATTTGAGCTTTGTTGCTCATATAATTTACTAATTGCTTTGTTTCTCCCTTACTATTTGAACTTCCTAATAGTATAAGCGTTTTGCTGATCATGTGCCAAAGTTGTAAAATTTGGATGTTTGGGAGTGCATCGTATAATGCGTGTAGGTTAGTCTTTAGTGATGTGCAAAATACCATCGCCCTGATTTACGATAGGAGATTGATTTATGCACAGTACATATCCAGAAAAACGCGCTTTTATGTGACGTTCAAAATATCCAAATGGATCTGAGATACTTCCTAAAACATCGCCTTTCTCCACCCTACTGCCTAAGCTGACTGATGGATGAAACATCCCAGAATACTTTGCTCTAATCCAACTGGATTTAGTTACCATTACTGAATTTCCGGGCTTTGGAGACAGCATGCCTAACTCTTTAGTAAAATCACGTATTCCCAGATGCTTTATAACACGTAGCGCACCTGCTAAACCTGATTTAGTAACGGATTCATTTATATCTAATGATTTACCCCCTTCAAAGAGAAGCACTTTTTTATGTAACCTATGTAATGCATGCCGAAAAGATTTATCCCGCTGTCCTGATTTAACGATAAATGGAGCAGCAAATATCTTAGCGAGTTCAATACTCTCAAGATCCTCTTGATCAACACGAATTTGAGGTACATTAAATCGTCCATCGCCACCAGTATGAAAATCCATGCAGTAATCGACCAAAGGAACGATTTCTTTTATAATATGAAAGGCAAACCTACTGGCTAAGGAACCTCTGGGGCTTCCCGGGAAAACGCGGTTAAGGTCTCTTCCATCAGGAAATTGTCTTTTTTGATTTAAAAAACCAAAGACATTGACCACAGGAATACAGATAACCATACCAGCTTCTGGCTTATTCCATTTTCTCGCAATGAGTTGACGTACAATTTCTACACCATTGATTTCATTACCATGGATTCCTGCTGTGATGAGTACGGTTGGTCCGTCTTTTTTTGCTCGTTCAACAATAACAGGTACTTGTATCTTGGTTCTGGTATGTAATTTTGCGATGTCCAAATTTAGCTGGACACCTTTGCCATTAGAAATAGCATGACCTAGTACTTCAATATTATTACTCTGCATTACGTTCAACATATTTAATAATTTGCCCGGCAATGTCTTTTCCGGTAGCAGACTCAATTCCTTCTAACCCTGGAGAAGAGTTTACTTCTAAAATCAAAGGCCCTCTAGCTGACTGCAGAATGTCGACTCCGGCTATTCCCAATCCCATCGCTCTAGCCGCTTTGAGGGCAGCATTTTCTTCTTCGTCGCTTAATTGGATAATTTCAGCAGAACCCCCACGATGTAAATTTGATCTAAATTCTCCCTCTTTACCTTGTCGCTTCATGGCACCTACGACTACTCCATCCACTACAAAGGCTCTAAGATCAGCACCTTTAGCCTCCTTGATGAATTCTTGAACAATCACACGTGCTTGCAATCCATTAAATGCTTCTAGTATAGATTCTGCAGAGTTTTGATTATCGGCTAAAACCACACCTAATCCCTGAGTTCCTTCTAAAAGTTTAATCACTACCGGAGCTCCGCCAGCTTTTTCTATAATGGCACTCACGTTTTTAGAATAATTGCTAAATACCGTTTTGGGTAATCCCAAGCCCGCCCGGGATAGAATCTGTAAACTCCTTAATTTGTCTCTTGAGCGCACCAGCGCTTGAGATTCGACTGCTGAAAAGACTTTCATCATTTCAAACTGACGCACTACTGCGGTACCATAAAAGGTAATGGATGAGCCTATACGCGGTATAACACCATCCACTCCTTCAATTTCCTCACCCTTATAGATCAAGCCCGGTTTTTTTCTCTCAATAACCAAATCACATTTAGAATGGTCAACGATCAACATATCGTGACCTTTCTTTTGCCCTGATTCGATAAGACGTTTTGTAGAATATAAGTTTGGATTTTGGGATAACACAACAATTTTCATATCAGCTAAAGTATAAGTAAGCATTAAAACTTGGATTTAGATCAATGAAAGAGTCAAGTCCAAATCAATCGCTTTTAAGGTACATGATTTTTCTCATTTTAAACCTTTTTCACATAAAACAAAAAACTACGTGCAACATTTAAAGGTAAATGATACAATTGATACGATGATGTGAGATAACAAGATAATCTATAGAAACCTTAATCTGTTTGGGAAGTATGCTATTCAGATGTCATTTTTATGAGAAGGACTAGAAAAGTTGAACCTTTTTAAACCTTGAAAAATACGATATTGTCTTATAGATAAATATTGAGCAAAAAAAAAGCAATTTACATTGCTCTTTTTATTAACTAACTAAATTACTTACTATTAAACCTCAAGAATTTCGTTTAACGACATCAACTTCAGACTTAAAGATAAAATGACCGTCATGTTGTTTTATATACAACAAACGTTGATTCTTAGATTTTAAATCTAAAGGGTCTGCGAGAGTACTCTTCGCTAAGCGTGAATGAAAAGTTTTTTTCACTTCTCCTGTTCCTGTTTGATCGTCAGTCTTCCACTGTACAACCGTTCCCTTACCTATCATTGCGTTTAAATTTTTAGAATTTGCACTTCCTGCTCAAAGAACAGGAAGTAAACAAATTCTTCACTAACTATAAATAATGACCAATACAAATATCTAATATAATCTTGCTAATTATGCGCGTTATACGATCAAAATGTAGCTCATTTATTATTTAAAATTAAAAAATATGTTAAATAATTACAGCCAGTCATCTTTAAGGTAAGGAAATATTTGCTTTTTGTAATTTCATATGATATTGCTTAGGACTGCATTTATATTTTTGCTTAAAAATTTTACAAAAATAACTCCGGCTGGTGAGGCCTACACTATATACGATTTCAGATATGTTTAAGTCTGTAGTCCGCATCAATTCTTCGGCCTTATCTAGTCTTACATTACGAACATAATCAGCAACAGTTCTATTATGCAAGAACTTGAATCCTGCCTGTAATTTAGCGGGAGATAGATAGCGTAGATTCGTAACAAAGACTCTTAATGGTATGCTGTTGCTCAGGATATTCATTAATTAAATCACACACCTTTTCAATCGATTTTATTTCTCTTTTCAGCAAGGTGGTAGGTAACTCCATTTCATCTTCCTGTGCATTAAATTGTTCAATTTGCTTAGCCAAAATAAGATGGCAAATTCCTTCAAAATGTAGTAAGGCAGATAAACTACTCGCATATTTGGCTTCTTCTAATTTCTTGACCAACTCACCAATAGTGATGTTGTAACTACCCGTGTAAAAATATCCTCTCTTAGACTCAAATGATCTTAGTAATTCTTTGAGACGAACATCAGTCTGGCCTTGATTTTGATGAAATTTTTTGAGGTAAATATCCTTGTTAATGTATATCGCGTTAAATATTAATGGATGTCCTTTACGCACAACAAGTTTACTTAGCATATCCTTACCACTAGAAACAACAGCCGTCTGCATCTGCTCAAGCTTAGTTATACGATTGTGGCCTTCAAACTGATGAAAACAATTTCCTTCTAAACAGTAAAAGAAATGAATCATATCGTTTTGCGATGCATCAAAGCAGATGGTTCTGTCTTTTTTTAAACGAACGTCAAATTCAATGGCAACCAGCCCCCTATCAAAACATACGCATCTCACTGTTCCCTTCCCGATAGACACATCAAGCTTTAAAATGTCAATTCCATTTTCCTGAAGAATTTCTCCCGGAAGATATTGACTTAAAGAGCGTAATACTCCTATGGTAATTTCCTTGATTTTATCCATAATAATGTCCTCATACGCATTATTTGCGTTAGTCAAAGTTAACCAGAACTACTACTTGCAGCGGCTATTTTAGAGTATTAGGTTAACACATACGGGCAAAATCCTATAAAAGCACCAGTTTTATTTAAATGAGTCCTTAAATAATTTTTTAAGAACTGAAAACAAACAACTTATAAACGAACTTTGAGTAAAATTGTAAGGTATGTATTATAGATTGTCAAATACAGCTGGAATGAAGGAGATTGAACGAAATTTTGATAGCACCTTCGATTTTCCAAAGCTATACGAAACGCAACACGTTATTAATGGGCTTAAAGAGAGTTCCATCCCAGTAATTACCATGCAGAAACCTAGCTCTATTCAATTTGCCATTTGGGGGGTTTTACCTGAAGGTTATACTGGAGAATGGCAAATATTCCAGGATAATTTCAATACCCTAAATATTAATTATAACCAACTTAAAAAAACCGTTTGGTGCTGTAATATGCTGGAGACAAGACGTTGCATCATTATCGCAAATGGGATTTTTTGTTCAAGATTATTTGATGGAGAACTTTATCCCTATTACGTTACAGCAAAAAATCAAGAAGCGTTTGGCATGGCCGGTGTATATAACGTCTTAGAAGATGGATTTATTACCGCCTCGTTTTTGACAAGTCCCCTCACCCCTGAAATGAAACGCATCCAACATATTGGTGACCACATGCCCCACATCATGAGTGCAGAAGACGCTAAAAACTGGATTGATCCCTCTAATTCTGAAACTGATGTAGAAATTCTGGCTCACCTTCCGGTATCATTAGCGTTGAATTATCATCCGATCGCTAAGGAGTTCTTTGATCAAAATATTACCTACAAATCTGGTTTAGAACCAGTAATTTATAGAAGTATACCTAAGGCTTAGGTGTATTTTTAATACTCTTTCGATATTCCATCGGTAAAATCCCGTAGCGCTCACTAAAGATCTTAGAGAAATAGCTTCGGCTTTTAAAGCCTATGTTATAAACGATTTCTGAAATTGTATCATCCGAATTTTTTAATTCATCCCTGGCAATTTCTAGCTTGAGATGCCGAATGTATTCATTCACAGTATTATTATACAGCATCTTAAAACCTGCCTGAAGCTTTTTAGCATTAAGACCAGATTCTCTACTTAAATTTTCAATCGTTAAAGGAGCCGAAATATTATCTAAGATAAACTCTGTTAATTGATGAATTTTTTTGATGTCACGTCTTGACAAAGAATCTGGCATCACCTCTTTGTCTTGAAAATTTTGATGCTCTACCAACTGCATGGCGAGGATGAGATTTAATCTTCCTTCTAGCGATAAGGTCCTAACTATACCACTGTCTTTTGACTCTTGTAACTCCTTTACCTGATCAGCAATTTTTAAATTATAATTACCGGCATGGTTGTAAGGCAAGGATGGAGACTCATCCTTGAATACATTAAGTAGCACCTCATTGAGATAGGTAAGGTTATTATTTTTCTTCTTTGTATAATCGTTTTTGATAATCTGAATGAAATTGGCCTTTACCTGAACCTCTTTGGGAAACTGAAAGATTTTTTTACTGTTAGCTTTCGGTGAAATAATGATATTTTGGTAGCGCTCAAAATCCATTTCTTCAGTCTCTTCATTAGAATATTTTAGAGAACCTTCAGATACAAAAACAAACTCAATAGGTGATAAATCTTTAATATGAAAAATTATTTTTATATCATCTGTAAAGTTTACATCATAGTCAATCAAAGAAACTCCCCAATCAAATGAAACTCCTCGAATCGTTCCTACACCATGTTCATTATCAAAATGAAGGGTATATTCACCCCATTCTTCTTTTATCTCTGAATTTAATTTTTTCCCTAATTGTCTTAGGACCTCATCTGCAGCTATACTGCTAATCTCAAAAGTCTTCATAATTACCCCATCCTTGTTTAAAACTGAACTCAACAAAGTAACCTACTTTGTTAGTAATTGTTTAACAAAACTGAAATATAGGTTAACACTATTGCCTATATTCATGCAAATATACGGTAAATATTATTTTAAATAATAAAATTATTTTTTTGAATAAATTTATGCAGATATGGAATCATCACCAGATCGGTGTCGTTCTAAGTATTCTTTAGGATTTATACCAAAACGTTCTTTGAAAATTTTTGAAAAATAACTGCGGGAATTAATTCCTATCTGGTATGTTATCTCGCTGATGTTAAGTAAACTGTTTTCTAAAAGTTCTTTCGCTTTCTCAATACGTCTTTCTTGAATATATTCGTTTACTGTCATCTTATAGAGACGTTTAAAGCCTGCTTGCAATGTATTTTGATTTAAGCCAACTCGTTTAGACAAGATTATAACGTTATCCACCACGGCTAAATCACGTTGTATGATTTGGGCAGCTTCTTCAATCTTTTCGACCGTTGCTTGTCTAAAGATTTTTCGCTTCATGGGCTCATTAAGATCATCAATATACTGTCTAAAATGATGCGTTAGAATTTCGTATGTTTTTCCTTCTAAATACACCGATTTCATGAAGCCCGTGTGTTCGCAATCCAAAAACTCATCCATAAAAGTTGTAATATCCAGACTGTAATACTCTTTATGCGAAAAAAGATTAATACCATTAACATCTCTAAATATTTGCTCTAAATCATCATCCATTTCGTCCAAAAAATCCTCAATTTTTTCTTCAAAAAGTCTACGATCAATTTCTATACTAAATAGACATACAGGTTTATTCGCCGGAATTTTGAACTTATGGTTGTATTTGGAGGTTGCAGAGACAGTTAAGCTCTCCAGTTTACGTAAAGACTGTTTCTTGTCGGTATTGGTGAAATAATGTTCTATTGTATTCTCTCTGTTAAAAACAATCTTTAGGGGATGAATTACTCCTCGTTTAAGTTCAAATTCAAATTCCTGATTAAGTAGATAATCTGCAATAACGACCCCTACTCCATGTTCGAATTGAATAGCTCTCACATACCCTTTGCCTATTTCTTCGGGGAGTCTTAACGAATACTCGTTATTTTGCTTAGTAAACTCAATACCGAGTTCAGCTGCCATATCAATGACAACATGTTTTACTGAAACATCTGTTAGCTTTACGGATTTACTCATAGTGGTGATCGTAATTCTTAAAAGTAAGACTTTAACAGTTGTCTAAACAGATTTTATGCTTTAATTAGGAATATATAGTTACCAATATAAAATCTTGTTTAAGATAATATCGTGAAGCCTTAACGAACTAAAAAACTATACAGTTATATTTAAGATGGAACGATATAGTCACCTGTAGTGGTGTGATGATTAATTTTATCTGAGGAATGCTTCAACGCTCTTACCAGTACAGGATCATTGGTCATATAATTTATCATCTCCTGATAACAGATTTTAAACAACATCTTGTTAGATAGAATACTGCTGCCCAGTAGATGTTTCTCGTTTGCAGAGAACACACCTTCTTGTGAAACGAAATGTCTTTTTATAAAAAGTTGAGTGAGGTAGTGGATTGCAGATAATGCCGTTCCCGGATCATTGATAGCAGGAGACGAGGCTTTTACGGCAACTTCTACCAAATGCTTGAATCCAGTCTCAACAACATTCATGGGTACATCTTTATCAATAGGAATATGTTTTATCAACTCTTTGATATTATCAGCGGATAATTCCTTTGATGATTTTAAAATAACATCATTTTCCAAAACGAATTCCCCTGGGTATTTGACAAAAACTACATTCGTATCAAGTTTCTCAATTAGTTCAAGACATTCTTCTACTTTGTGCATTTGAATATATCCACAATGACCGCTTAATATTTCGTATCGGCATTCAATCATATCCCGCTTAAGACCAAAATCACTCGTTAATGCCTTATATTTTTCAATGTTTTTCTGGGTTCTTGAAAAAGATTTATGAAGAATAAAGTTTATATGTATACTAATTGAGATATGATGTAAAAAGTAGATATATAAGAAAACACATGTAATCGCAAAACATACCGCTAATGCTGTCGCGATACCACTAAAATAACCTTCTTCATATCCACTGGCACGTATCGATAACACCATAGCATATACGATTGTACCAGTAGTAAATCCTAAAACAATTTTATGATGTTGTTCAGAGAGAAGTAAGGGAACGAGGCGTGGTGAAAATAAATTAATATTACTATTAATCACATTCATAACCATAGTAAAACTAAAAATGGTCAACGTGAATATTCCTCCAATAACATAGGCCAAAATATGTTGGATTTTTTCCCTATCTTCAATAAGAAGTGCTTTCAAAAACTCAATCTGGCTGTAATCATATTCTATTAGATTTATTCCAATACCAAGTATCAAAAAAATTAGCGCTATCACAGAAGGTAATAGCGCTATGCTTTTAAAGATTCTTTTTATCAATAAGGTAAATTTCATGAATTTAATCTACTGATTTGTCATGATTATACCCTACCAGATTTAGAACTTTTTTTGCTGGCACATATCCTCTTGCCGCTGATTGCTGAACAGCAATATATGTAATCATCATACCGTAAATAATTTTGGATGTGATATCAGCAATGGTAAATAATAGTTGCCTTAGTACTACTCCATCGGCACTATTCATAAACCAAGGGATTAAGTACGCAATCGGATAGAGTGTCCAGGCAAACATCATCAATCCAAAAACCTTCCAGATGGTCGACCCCGTATTCCCATATAAATGCTTGCGGTTGTATCCTATAACATTACCAACTACCCAGTTAAGAACGATAAAGCATAATGTACTAACTGCTCCCCAAATTAAAAGAGATGTAATATTAGAAACCTCATATAACTGTCCAATGTAGCCAGTCACAATCATACCCCACGCTGCAAGGATCAAAATGGTTGCCTTTTTAAAAATTTCAGTTCCTTTTAAATTCATCACAATTAGTAATTGTGTTAAAAGACAAGGTATAGTTACCATCCAATTAACATATCTAAACCCATTACTAAAGGTGGAATCAGAAAGCTCATAATTTGTCCCATTAAAAGCAAATGATTCACTCCAAAGGTTTGATTGACCATACAATATAAATCCAGCTGATAGCATTACAATGCAAGATAAGGCCGTCGCCACCCTATAATTTGGTGCTACAAATCTTGAAACCACTAGAAAGAATACGAGTGCTGCAAAATGAGCTCCCACACCCATCGTTAATAAGTGATCTATGGCTTCAAATTGAGCAACAGAATAGTCAAATAAATTTTCAATATTTGTAAACATTTCTTTTAGGTATTAAGTTATATATCCAATGATCCAGTTACTCCAATGTCTGTCTTGTCTCCCGTTGCTGCTGTATATCCCATTTTGAGTAAACTCACCAATGCATTGCTCTTAGTATCCCAGTATTGCGCACTTTTAGGAGTTACACAAATGCAAGTGATATTTGGATCGTCTACACCATCAAACCAATTATTATCAATTGAGGAATAAAGCTCTTCAATCACTGCCTTTTCTGTCACAATATGCGCATCGCCAAACAGGCTTAAAAACTCCATTGCTTTTACGTCTGCATATAAAAGTTGACAGCGTTGATCTTTTTTAATATGCGCATTGTGTTCGCTGTCTTTGTGGCTAAGAAACCAAATATCACCCTTCTCATCCATTTTTTTTGTGGTCATAGGGATGGCGTGAAGTGGTGTCTCATCCAACTTTGTCACCATCATGGCAGTGGAGATATTATCCACTAATTCACGTAATTTTTTTTGTGCTGCTTCGTCTGTTAAATTTTCTTTGCTCATCTTTTTATTTTAATGCATCATGCCCCCAATTCTTCAAGGCGTAATACCAGTTACTATGTTCTATATTATTACTTGGCTTTTGAGAGGGATGCAGATTTTGGTGGTAATACCCTACCGCATCGTTGATCCGATCCCAGTTTGCGCTAGTCAAATCCTCTTTATCTTTTTCCTTAATGCTCAAAATTGCTCTGCCTGCACGATGGCCGATAGTTTCGCCGTTGTCCATTTCCTTACCAGCGTTTTTGGATTCCTTAGTCTCCAGCCAATTTCCTAGCTCACTGGCAGTCATGTTTTGTTTTTCTTGAAATTCTTTCCAGATTTCTTCTTTATCGTAATCTGCCATGTCTTACCTATTAACAATCCATTTCTTTACAGGGATCATGACCCCAGTTTTTTAAGCTGTACCTCCAGTCTGATTCCTTAATATCGTCATCAGGCTTCTGGGCTTTATGGCGTTTAATATATCCCACAACTTTATTCATGTGGTCATATTGATCTTCGGTAAGTTTATCTTTCTTCGTGCGCTTAATATTTATGATCTTTTTTCCACTTTTATGACCAATGGCTTCTCCGTCACCACTATCCTGTCCTACCTTTTTAGATTTATCTGTCTCCAACCAGTCTTCTAACTCACTTGGAGTCATATTGACCAAGTCGTGAAACTCGTCGTAGATTTTTTCGTTTGACTTTGACATCTGATTCAAATTATACTCAAAACTAGAGAGATGCTCTCATAATATTTCTTAGTATTATGGTAAACTCGTGTTAAGTAAATGGATTGAGGTATCACTATGCCTTTTTCAGCTAAGCTGAAAATCAAAAAACCCCGCTTTAGAAAGCAGGGTAAGCGAGTAGAGATATAGAAATCCGTTTTTATATTCAATTTTCAGTTCATGCCACTTAATATGAGCTAATTTTGACATCTATTCATCAATATACTACCGCTTAAACTTTAATTTCTTCTCCACGGCCTCAATCATAATGTTGGCAATGTCCAATCCTGTGGCAGCTTCGATACCTTCTAAACCGGGCGAGGAATTTACCTCTAACAGTAACGGACCTTTATTGGAGCGAATGATATCTACCCCGGCCACTGGAAGATTCAGAATTTTAGCTGCTTTTATGGCCAGCTTACGCTCCTCTGCTGTGATTTTTACTTTAGATGCGCTACCGCCTTGGTGGATATTAGCCCTAAATTCTCCTTTTTCGGCTTGGCGTTGCATAGAAGCCACTACTTTGTTTTGAACCACAAAACAGCGTATGTCTTGTCCGTTTGCTTCTTTAATAAACTCCTGTACTAAAATATTCGTCTTAATGCTCTTAAATGCATTGATTACACTCTCTGCCGCTTTATTGGTTTCTGCCAGCACCACTCCTTTACCTTGGGTACTTTCTAGTAATTTAATGATCAAAGGCGCGCCATTAACCATCTTAATTAAATCCTTAGTATCTAGTGGAGATTTTGCAAAACCCGTGGTTGGTATATTAATATCATGCTTGGCAAATAATTGTGTCGCCAATAGCTTATCCCGCGAACTACCAATTGCTTCAGCCGAGTTTAGACAATACGCACCCATTGAATCAAACTGCCTAATCAAAGCGCAACCATAAAAAGTAACCGATGGTTTTATACGCGGGATCACGGCATCAAATTCACTAATGATGTTTCCACCTCTATAGCGAATCTGTGGATCTGCAGCATCCAACTTCATGTACACCTGCTCAGCATTTAAAAAAACCATATGGTGACCCCGGGCTTCACCGGCCTCAATAATTCGCTTATTGCTATAGAGTTCTGGATTACTCGCTAATAACGCAATCTTTAATCCGTTTTTTTCTGTTTTAAATGCTGCGTAAAGTTCGCTTAATTGGTTTTCATCGTATTGATCCAATTGAAACGTTTCAGACGGATCAACCACAAATCTGCTGTTTAACGCCTCACGCCCCAGCAGCATTCTAAATTCCATGGTATCTCTATTGGCCAAGGTAAGTTCAATATCAAAGGTTTGATGACCTATACGCACAGGGGCTTTGATCACGTAACGCACTTCAGAAATTCCGCTGGAACTCTTGATCATTCTGGTATCGTGCAATTTACTTTCACACAATATAGTTATGCTTCTATTATCCTGAAGTGGATTTACCTGAAAACTCACCCAGGAATCACTGTCCTTTTGAAATACTTTAATATTATTGGCCTGTATGCTTGAGGTTTTTGCACCAGAGTCTACGCGTGCTTTGATGGCAGGGATTCCAAAATGTTCAAATGAACACCATTCTTCACTTCCTATAATTGTCTTCTTCATTCACTACTTATGAGGTTAAAAACTTTAATATAAATAAATCTACCACCTCTACCAAAATTAAAATAATGATGATCCATTCTAGTCGGCTACTTTCGCTATGAAACATGATGTCTTTAAACAAATCCAGGTTCTCTTTTGTGATATCCAGTTGTTCGTGCAGGTTACGGTAGCGATCTTTTAAATCAAAATTCTTCTTGAGTTCCCGGTCCAAGTTATTGAGCTCTTCATCCTCCCACGTAATTTCTGGCGAATCAAATATGTATAGGTTTTCTGAAACACTATTCTTAATATTAAGTATTCTAGCGATATACTTTTTTAAGGTTTTACCGCTTATGTCGAGTTTACCTTTACGTTCCAGATAGGTGGTATGTATGCGAGTATCCTCTAACAGTCGTTCTGAAATACCTGAAAAATAATCCAATGCAACAGATTGTGCCAAGTTGAGCATGACCAGCCGCAGCTTTTCTGGTGATCCTGTGGTAAGTGTGATATGATCAAATGAAATTTGGTCCTGAAGCGCTTCAGTATGCACTTCAATAACCTCACTACATACACTTTCTCCCCCTCTCAATTGCCTGCATGTCGTAGAAATCTGAGTGATAAAATTTTGCTGCTCCTCTTCTGCTACAGCCGCATAACATACCACGCCATGTTTTAAAACATAGATATAGCTTCCGGTTTTTGGAGAAAAGAACAACTCGTCACTATCTGCATGTAAAAAAATAGACTGGATGAGAGATTTGCACGCCTTGATGTTGATCGCATCGGCAATTTGAATCGCCTTAATCTTCATCATCATTAGCAGGGAGTCCTAAATCATCTGTATCATTGTCACTATCTTCATCAAGGTCATGATCTTCCATCGCGGCCACAAGACGCTTGCTTATTTTAACTAAATACAACGTGTCCTCTGTCTTTACCTCAACGCATTCAACCACCTCATTCTGTGCATTTCTAAAGGTGATGATATCTCGATCTTCATAACCATCCGGGTATTTTTCTACTAACAGATCCAGAATATCATTATCCAATTTTTTAAAGTCTACAATAACTCGTTTTAAATTACTTTTCATGATTACATGTCTAATAAATAGGCGAAAATTAAAGGTGCTACAATGGTAGCGTCTGATTCTATGATAAATTTAGGCGTGTTGATGTCCAACTTTCCCCAGGTTATTTTTTCATTGGGCACGGCACCGGAATAACTCCCATAACTGGTTGTAGAGTCTGAAATTTGACAAAAATAACTCCAAAAAGGTGTCTCTGGTCGCTCCATATCCTGATACAACATAGGGACCACGCAAATAGGAAAATCTCCTGCGATACCTCCACCAATTTGAAAGAATCCAACGCCCTCAGTAGAAATTTGCGTATACCAGTCTGCTAAAAAAGTCATGTACTCAATACCAGATTTCATGGTTTGAGCCTGTAATTCTCCCTTAAGCACGTAACTGGCAAAAATATTGCCCAGCGTGCTATCTTCCCACCCGGGAACGACCATAGGCAAGTTCTTTTCTGCCGCGGCATACATCCAACTATCCTTTAAATCAATCTCATAGTATTGTTCTAAGACGCCAGATAATAACAGTTTATACAAAAACTCATGCGGAAAATAGCGTTCTCCTTTTGCCTCAGCATCCTTCCAAATGGCTACAATATGTTGTTGGATTCGCCTAAAGGCTTCTTCTTCTGGAATACAGGTATCTGTGACCCGGTTAAGTCCCTTTTCTAATAAATCCCACTCATCTTGCGGAGTCAAATCCCTGTAATTAGGCACACGTTTATAATGTGAATGTGCCACAAGGTTCATCACATCTTCTTCTAAATTAGCGCCCGTACAGGAGATGATATGCACTTTATCCTGCCGAATCATCTCTGCAAAGATTTTACCTAATTCGGCAGTGCTCATTGCTCCAGCGAGAGAAACCAACATCTTAGCATTATTCGCTAATTGATCTTCGTATGCTTTAGCCGCATCAACTAAACTGGCTGCGTTAAAATGTAAAAAGTACTTTTGTATAAATGTTGAAATTTCTCCCTTACTGCTCATCATACTCTTCAAATTGATTATTGCTGGTTGATTTTGTACTGAAATCTCGCGCGTAGTCTTCTATATCTTCTTCTTGATGCTCTGTTTCAAACTTATAGCTCAACATTTTGTAATAAAGTTTTGCGGCTAAAAAGTCTGAAGATTTATCGTTTGGATTAGGACAAAGCTCTACAATATCAAAGCCAACCACGTTCTTCTCACTAAATACCTTCTTTAAAAACTCTAAGGTTTCATACCATAATAATCCGCCTGGCTCAGGTGTGCCGGTTGAAGGTACCAACGAACTATCAAACGCATCCAGATCAAAAGTGATAAATACCTGATCAGTCATTGCCTCAATCGCTGCATCCATCCAGTAATCATCTGTAGCCATTTCATGCGCAAAAAATACATTTTCTTCATTCATCAAACTACGTTCACTGCGGTCCATACTGCGAATGCCCACCTGTATTAAGTTCGCTTGTTGGTTGGCCTCATATACCGCGCAGGCATGGTTGTAGGGCGATCCTTCATAACTCTTACGCAAATCTGCATGTGCATCAATGTGGAGCACAGTAAGGTTGTCAAATGATTCATTAAATGCACGCAGAGTGCCAATAGAAACTGAATGCTCTCCACCAAATAGCGTTACAAATTTATTTCGCTTGATATGCTCTTTTACTGCATCATGTACCGCACTAACCATCGCCTCTGGTGAGGTGTTCTCTGTGATGGGCGCAGCTAAATGTATCCCTTGTTTGTATATTTCACTATCGGTTTCAATATCGTATAGCTCCATATTTTCACTGGCGTGTAAAAATGCTTCAGGACCTTTATCGGCTCCTTTGCCCCAGGTGCTGGTGCCATCATAAGGAACCGGGATTAATACGATTTTTGAGGTTTCATAGCCGGCGTATTTTTCAGAAATACCGGCATACGTTTTTGAATGTTTCATGATAGGGTTTGAGTTGATGCTAAAACGGAATTGATTAAAGTTTCTTGTTTATTTTCGGTGTAGCCCAAAATGGATAAAAGTTGCTGAGAGGTCTGCTGCTCAGAAAATACTTGAGTAGTTATTTCTCCATCTGGATCCCTCTGTATGATAATGTGCTTAGGCTGCGGTATTAAACAATGTTGTAGTCCACCATATCCACCAATGGTTTCTTGATAAGCCCCTGTATTAAAAAAGCCGATGTATAAAGGTTTATCCTTTTTATACTTGGGTAAATAAATCGCATTGAGGTGTTGCTCACTGTTGTAATAATCATCACTATCACAAGTTAATCCACCCAACAGTACGCGTTCATACTCTTCATTCCAACGATTGATAGCCAGCATGACAAAACGCTTATTAATCGCCCAGGTATCTGGCATGGTGGTAATAAACGATGAGTTGATCATATTCCACTTCTCGCGGTCATTTTGCTGTTTTTGATACAAAATTTCATAGATCGCTCCTCCACTTTCACCCACAGTAAAACTTCCAAACTCAGTGAAAATATGGGGTACAGCTACACCGGCTTCATCACACGCATTTTTAATTTGATTGATGATCTCATTAATCATATATTGATAATCATACTCAAAGGCCAACGAATTCTTTATAGGAAATCCGCCCCCAATGTTTAGGCTATCTAAGGTTGGGCACACTTTCTTCAAGTTAATATACAGGGTTAAACACTTTACTAGTTCGTTCCAATAATAAGCGGTATCGCGAATACCTGTATTGATAAAAAAATGGAGCATTTTAAGCTCAACCTGATCATTATCTTTGATGTTCTTATTAAAGAACGGGACGATATTTTTATATCCTATCCCTAAACGTGAGGTATAGAATTCAAATTTTGGTTCTTCTTCTGCTGCTATTCGAATCCCTATTTTAAATTTTTTGTCAGTAGCCGAAGTAAGTAAGTTGAGCTCCTCATAATTATCTATCACGGGTAAGCAATTGGAATGCCCGCCGTTGACTAAATCGGCGATATTGCGCACATATTGATCCCGTTTGAAACCATTACAGATTACAAACGTATCATCGGTAATTTTACCTTCGGCTTTCAAGTGTTTAACGATATCTATGTCGAATGCCGAAGAGGTTTCAATATGAATATCATTTTTAAGCGCTTCATTTAATACGTGCTTAAAATGAGAACTTTTAGTGCAATAGCAATAATGATATTTACCAGAATAATTATTCTTCTTCATGGCCGAAGAAAACCAGTCTTTGGCACGATTAATATTATCTGAAATCTTAGGGAGATAGGTAAACTTTAACGGTGCTCCATAGTGATGAATTAATGCCTGAAGGTCTATCCCGTGAAAAAATAATTGATTATCCTTAAGTGCAAACTCTTCTTGAGGGAAGTCATAGGTTTGCTCTATAAGATCGACGTATTTTGTTTTCATTATAATTAACTGAAGGAATGCTTAGGTATAATTCTATTATAGAACATCGTAAGCTTATGAATTACAAATTGAATAATAAGAGGAGTTACCACTTAACAAAGTGGCACGTTTGGTATATGCAGTTGAAGCAAGGCATATCATTCGGTTCTCTGTCCCCAAAGCTGTGTTGAGAGTTGACTTCAATATGCTCCCACACCCAAATAAAGTATAAAACATCACGAAAAAAGAAGGCTGTAAAATCTACTCGCCTGTTTTTTTGGTTAAATCAAAAGTACTAAAAAAGTAATACCAAATAATTTTTTTAATTTTTATTTCAAAAAAAGGCGCTTCTAATCTACTTGCTTCTCAATCAAGTATTTCCAATAGCGTTTTGGTACATGTCTAAGGTGTAATTTCATATTTTTTCTGGCCTTTATGTTCGTACTGGCGAAATAATCCTTCCACAATTCCTGAAAATCATACTCTTTTGGAGAGAAATAACGCTTATTCGATCCACCTGAAATAAGAGATTGATCTAGGTCTAGGGTGATGGTTTCGGCTTTGTCGAGATTGTAGTATACGCCGTAGGAGCGTTTTAAATCGTATATAAGCCAGCGTTGATCTGCATACCGCCCTTCAAAATGTTTAGTGATTAGGGGTAGTACATCAAAATCTGGTTCCACAGTAGCGAAATAAATATTGTCCTTAGAAAGCTTAAATCGAATAAATGCCTCCATCCTATGCTTTTCTCTGCCCACCATCTTAGTGACCTGGCTTACTTTAAGAACATCTGCATTTGAGTAATCCTGATCAATATTTTCTTCTCGTGCAATAGCATACCGTACATAGCCCAAAATATGATCTTCTACACAAGGCAACTCACTCAAAAAACACATATATAATTTATGACGTGCTGCTGTTCCCATATATTTAGTCATACCGTCCCATACGCGTGCAGCATTCTGCGAATTGGAGATCACCTCTACCTTCTTAGAAAATAAACTATCCTGTAAGTGAGATTTTTTCTTAATCGTTACCTTATCCAGACGCTCTTCAAATACCATGAATAAAGCGGATAAAAGCCCGTCAAAACTCCCGTCATAACTTAATATATAATGATCTTGCATTAGCTAAACAATTGGAGTTGTGTATTGAACATAGGCGCGTATTTGCTGGTTGAGTTTTTAAGAATTAATTGTTTGATCTGGTGTTCTGTTAAATCCCTGCGCTCAAAATCTGGGGAGTCGCACACCATAAAATATTGCGCACGATTTAAAGCAACGCCAATTTTTTTAAGGTGCTCCCAATTAAGTCGTCTAAACCTTCTTGCGCCTAAAATCTTATGTACAGACTTCATTCCTAATCCCGGAATTCGCGCTAACATGCGTTTACTTGCTTTATTCACATCTACAGGAAACTGATCTAAGTGGCGTAAAGCCCAACTCAGTTTAGGATCGATCTCCAAGTCCAAGTTAGGATGGTGGGCATTAACAATTTCATTAGCCTCAAACCCATAAAACCGCATCAACCAATCTGATTGATATAGACGATTTTCACGCAAAACAGGAACAGGAGTACCAATTTGCGGCAATCTATTATCATAGCTTATGGGAATATAACCGGAATAGTACACCCGCTTTAAGTTATACTGCTTATAAAAATAGTTGGAGGTGGCTATGATTTCAAGATCGCTTTCTCCACTTGCCCCAATGATCATTTGCGTACTTTGACCTGCCGGCGCGTATTTAGGTGTGCTTTTAATGATCTTCTTTTCCTGTTTGTACTGGATGATCTCTTGCTTCACCTTTTTCATAGGCTTTAAAAAATCAGCCCTATTTTTATCCGGCGCAAGTTGCTTTAAGCCTTGTTCTGTGGGGATTTCAATATTAACGCTTAATCGATCAGCGTATAGGCCTGCTTCTCGCATCAACTCATCTGATGCTCCCGGGATGGATTTTAGATGGATGTACCCGTTAAAATTTTCTTCTTCACGCAGTTTTTTTGCCACTGCAACCAGACGTTCCATGGTATAATCTGCATTTTTAAAAATTCCTGAACTTAAGAAAAGCCCTTCAATATAATTTCGCCGGTAAAAATTAATGGTTAGATCGACTACCTCCTGCACCTTAAATGCAGCCCGCTTGATGTCGTTGCTTTTTCGGGTAACGCAATAGGCACAGTCAAAAATGCAATAATTAGTGAGTAGAATTTTTAGCAGGGAAACACAGCGACCATCTTCCGTATAGCTATGGCAGATTCCCATTCCGCTGCTATCGCCCAAACCCTTATTCTTATTTTGGCGTTTACTTCCGCTTGACGAACATGACACATCGTATTTTGCGGCATCTGCCAGTATGTTTAGTTTTTCACGAATACGCTCAAAGGACATGGGACAATTTTCAGTAAAAATACAATAATTCCATAATTATGGATTATTTACTTCAAAATAATTTTGTAATTCGTCATAATTAAAATTGATCTTATGTAATTTAGATTAATTTTAATTTCTTGCTATGAATTTTAAACATTTAGAAGACGATCTGTTAGAGGTTTACAACAGCGCGAAAGTTAATATGAATATCATTGCTAAATGGGGAAAACTTATGTCAAGGTTTGGTTTTATAGCGGCATGTCAATTATTCTTGATAGGATTTCTCTATATAATTTTTAGTGACTCTATCGGAATAGAACCAATAATTAAATCTTCTCAAAAATTCTATAATAAAGAGTTTGGTCTTCTAAAAGGTATCGGTTTTATTGGATCATCTTTACTCTTTTACTTCTCCTCAAAAAAAATTTTAAGTTCTTCTATGGCAATTAGAAGAGCGCTTGTATCTAACGATATCCCTTTATTAGTAAAATCTACGAGAGGAATTACATCTGCTTATTTATTGCTAATTATTCTTAGTATTATCGCTATTTTGATATGCGTTAACATTTTTATTTACGGAAAGTTTCTAATCTAAACACTCATCAAGTAGATTAGCTCAAATAAAAATTGTTCCAGTTCTTTTTTTATGTATATTTAAATTATCATATTAAATCGCACTACTATGTCAGAGTTTGGACCCGCACTTTTTATCAAAAGAAAAGATACTAAAGAAATTAAAAAAGAGGAACAAGAAAGATTATTAAAAGAAGTCTCAAATATTTCCAAGGAATTAAATCTTAAAGATCCTGATGGAGAAGATGTTGCACCAGAATTTTATGATTATAATGAATATGAAGATGATTCTGTATCATTTTTGTTCTTTTCTTCTTTTGAGTGGGGAATGATGCCACCGGAGATTCAAGAGGAAGAAGAGAAGGAAAATAGGAAAGAAATTTTACAAATAGGTAATCATCTTGATAATTCTCATCCTGATACATATGAGTATCAGTGCTATTATGTAGAAAACTAATTAATACATAACTTAACGTAGTTTTATGTTTTTTTTGAAAATTCTGACGTTATATTAACATGGAATTGCACACAATGACGGTAATTTTATAAAAAAAACATGAAATTATTTGATTCGTTTACCCTAAGAGATGTGTCTTTAAAAAATCGCGTGGTGATGTCTCCCATGACCCGCTGTAGAGCTATAGATCATATCCCAAACAGTTTAATGGCAAAATATTACGCGCAGCGTGCCGGTGCAGGTCTAATCATTACAGAAGGTACTGCTCCCTCCCCCAATGGGATTGGTTACGCCCGCATCCCGGGAATGTACAATCGCGATCACGTGGCAGGTTGGTTAAAAGTGACCGAAGCCGTTCATGATAATGGCGGAAAGATATTTCTTCAAATTATGCATACGGGTAGGGTGTCTCATCCACTCAATATGCCAGATGATGCTACCATTATGGCACCTAGTGCGATTCAATTAAGCGGTAAGATGTATACCGATCAAGAAGGTGAGCAGCCCTATCCTACCCCAAAAGAAATGACCCGAGAAGAGGTGATTGCTGCCGAAGATTCTTTTGTGACCGCAGCACGATATGCCATGGAAGCAGGATTTGACGGAGTGGAACTACACGGAGCAAATGGGTATTTAATTGATCAATTTAATAACCCTGCGTCTAATAAACGTGAGGATGAATACGGCGGAAGCATAGAAAACAGGTCCAGATTCGCCTTAGCGGTTGCTGCTAAGGTTGTACACGCTATTGGAGCCGAAAAAGTTGGGATTAGATTGAGTCCTAACGGAGCGATGAACGACATGGATGTATTTGATGACACCAAAGAGCAATTTACTTATCTGGCCAAGAAATTTAATGAACTCAACATGGCTTATATTCATTTAGTGGATCATGAGGCCATGGGCGCACCCGCTGTTCCTTATGAGCTCAAAAAAGCCATTTGGGATGAGTTTGACGGCACCCGAATTTTAAGCGGAGGATACAATAAGGAACAAGCAGAACAAGACCTGCAAGATGATAAAGGCGATTTGGTGGCCTTTGGTCGTCCTTATATTGCCAATCCAGATTTGGTGTATCGCATGCAAAATGATTTAGAGCTTAACGAACCTGATCAGGATACTTTTTATAGCGCCGGCGCGGAAGGTTATACAGACTACGAGATGGCAGGCGTGCCAAGTTAATCTAATGCACTGCATCAGAAACATCTTTTGTCCTTAACACCGGCGGAAGATGTTTTTTTATTCACCACATGTAAGTTCCTTGAAGACAAATCGACTTATTTTAGTGATATTAAACTTTCACATCATGCTTTTTTTTAAACGATCTATCATTACCCCGCTTGCTTTGATCAGCATTTTATTTTCAGGCTGTTCGCTGCTGGCTTCTGCCGGTCTCACCAGCCAAGGGCAACCTACCAAAGAGGTTACTGGTGATTTAGGCGAGAAAACTGTTGAGGATCGCGTGGATCATTCGGCGTGGACTTCCTTACTACAAAAGCATGTCAATGCTGAAGGTTTAGTGGATTACAAAGGATTTCTAAAAGACCGGGAAGCACTGGATGCATACTTAACGAAGCTTTCTTCCTTGACACCAGATGACACCTGGAAGGTAGAAGAGCTCCTAGCGTACTACATCAATTTATATAATGCATATACGGTAGATTTGATTTTAGATCATTATCCGTTAAAGAGCATTAAAGACATTGACGGAGCTTGGACAAAAGCTCTAGTTCCTGTGGGTGATAAAATGCTTTCGCTAGGAGCGATTGAAAACGGCGTACTGCGAAAAATGAATGAACCCAGGATTCATTTCGCCATTAACTGCGCCTCTATCTCTTGCCCAGATTTGATGCCTCAGGCATTTACCGCTTCTAATATCAATGAGCAACTGGATCAAGCCGCCAGCATGTTTATCAACTCCAATAAAAATTATCTGAGCAATCCAAAACGCATTAAGCTGAATAAGATTTTTGACTGGTATAAAAAAGATTATTTGATCAAAGGCATAGCAACCCTTCCGGAATATGTGAATCAATATGCTTCAACTAAAGTTAATCCAGACGCTAAAGTGAGTTTCACAGAGTATGACTGGGGTCTGAATGAGCAGTAGAGCTTTAAAATATATCTCTTACAACCACTTTTTCCGCTTAAAATAATATAGCATACCAATGACTGCAAGTCCCATTATTCCAAGTAAAATAAAATACCCATAGCGATAGTCTAACTCTGGCATATGCTCAAAATTCATTCCGTAGAGACCTGCAAAAAAACTCAGCGGGATGAATATCGTTGAGATAATAGTGAGAACCTTCATCACCTCATTCATTTTGTTACTAATTGTGGTCATGTACATATCCATCAAGCCCCAGGTCATTTCCCGATAGAGATCAATACTTTCTGACACTTGGATGATGTGATCATATAAATCATTAATAAATATATTGGTTTTTTCTGTAAACAAATCAGAATCGCTTTTTGAAATACGACTGATCACCTCCCTAAGCGGAACTACTGCTCTTCTAACTCTAAGTACTTCGCGTTTGAGCTCTTGGATCTCTTGAGCTAGACCTTCGTTCTCGCTACTTTCAAACAAAGCATCTTCTAAAGACTCAATATTATCACTCATAACTTCCAGCAGAGTAAAATAGTGATCAACAATGGCATCCATCAAGACATATTGTAAATAGTCTGCTCCAGAGTTTCGTACCCTGCCTTTAAGATTTCTAATGCGGTTACGCACCTCATCAAAGACATCACCATCTGCCTCTTGAAAAGAAATGACGTAATTTGACCCTAATACAAAACTAATGTGTTCAATAACCAATTCATTTTGTTCGTTATAATAGAGCATTTTTAGCACTAAATATGTGTAGTCTTCAAATTCTTCTATTTTGGGGCGTTGACTTGTATTCGCAATATCTTCTATTGTAAGTGGGTGAAGGTCATAATGTTTACCTAAGCGCTCAATATCTTGAACATAATTAAGTCCATTAAGGTTGATCCATGTGATTGTTTGTTCATCTTCAAATGAAAAGGCTTCATCTACATGCTCTAAAATGCGTTCCTCGTAGCGCTCCTTATCGTAATCAAAAACTTCAATGTGTAGATTATGCTGCTCCTTATTCCCTACATAAACTGCGGTACCCGGAATCAAATTTTTCCTCTTTTCTTTAGGCTTTTTGCTTTTAATTATCTTTTTCCTCATTCAAAATAATGTTGTATTACTTGCCTTAAATGTAAGGAAATGTTTGCTTTCTATATTCTTAAGAACAGATTTAGAAGCACAGTTAAACTTATATTAAACGATTCAAAGAGATTGCCGACACGTATAGTATATCGTATTTTTATGTCATAACAGAAAAACGATAAATGAAAACTATGAAATATCTAAATTTAGATACCGAAAAAGTAAAAGATACTGTTAATGAACTCAACATTTTGTTGGCAGATTATCACATGTATTATCAAAAACTTCGTAATTTTCATTGGAATGTTGTAGGTCGTAATTTCTTTGATCTCCATGAGAAGTTCGAAGAAATGTATGACGACGCAAAGCTAAAAGTAGATGAAATTGCTGAGCGTATCCTAACCCTGAGATTTAGACCCTTAAGTAATTATACTGATTATCTTGAGAAATCAAATTTGAAGGAAGCAAGCGGAACGAAAGACGATAAGGAAATGGTCAAGGCATTGTTAGAGGATCATGGAAGCATTCTAGGTCAAATGAGAAAAGTTGTAGAAGTTGCTGATGGTAATGGAGATGAAGGAACTATTGATTTAATTGGAGCATATATAAGAGAATTGGAAAAAATTAGCTGGATGCTGGACGCGTGGTATATGGAGAAGAGCGACAACTTTCCAAAAGCATAATCCATAATTTAATCACTAATTTTTAAGCCTTGACTCATACATTGTACTGAGATTAAGGCTTTTTATGTATTATGAAAATCACCTTTATTGTATCGCTCTTCTTGTCAAGTGTCACTATAAGTTGCCAGGATTATGGTAAGCTCAAGCTCAACGACATTCTACCTAAAGAACTTAATGAAATTAGTGGTATTATCATGGCTCAAGATCAGGAATCTGTTTGGGCTATCGCCGATAGCAAAAACGAAGGAGTGTTATATCTTATAGACATCAAAAATGGACACATCAAACATAAAACCTGGCTCAAAGATGCCATTAATGTAGACTGGGAGGATATTGCCAGCGATGGCAAAGAAACCATTTTCATAGCTGATACGGGGAATAACGATAACGACCGTAAGGATTTAACTATTTATCATGTGAGTGAGAATATAGCTCTCGCTGAAAAAGAGGTTACTCCAAAAAAAACAAGGTTTCGCTATGAGGATCAGGAAGAATATCCACCTAAAAAGAAAAAACGTCATTTTGATGCTGAAGCGCTGATATACAAAGATCAGTACTTCTATCTTTTCACAAAGGATCGTAGCAGCGATTTTGAAGGTTTAACCAGAGTTTATCAGGTGCCCGCAAAACCGGGTAATTTTGAAGCAAAATTTATTACGGAATATAATTTGTGTGATGATGAAGATGATTGTTTTGTCACAGCCGCAGATATTAATCAAAAAACAGGTGAGATAGTCCTATTAGGCTATAACAAAGTCTGGAAACTGAATGAGTACACTGGGAATGATTTCTTTAGCGGAACAGTTACAAAAGTGAAATTAAAATATTCTTCACAAAAAGAGGGTATTGCGTTTAAGCATGCCGATACGTTATTAATCACAGAAGAAGGTAAAAAGATGGATGGAGCAAAGTTGTTTGAATATCATTTAGACAAGTAATATTTCATTCCTATATCCTCAAATCCTGATGAGCAGCAGAAACCTGTTTAAAGTGGCACAAGGCTATCTACAAATTAAATCCAACTGTTACCCCTACCCGCGCACCTTCATCCGTAAAAAATACATTTGCATTGATTCCTGCTGCTTGTGCTGTATTCACCCAAAAGCCTAGTCCATAACTTGGATGCCAGGTTTCACTTTCATTCGGTAAATCGGTCCATACTCTACCTATATCGCTTCCCACATATAAACCCATATCCAATGGCAATACCGTTGTCTTTAATTTATTAAAACTATACCGTAGATCTGCGCCACCGGCAAATGCAGTTTCTCCATTAAAACGGTCTCTTCTATATCCACGTAATCCCGTATCGGCTCCCAAAACAGCCGCCTGGTAGAACTCATAGTCTTCACCAATGATCGTAGCTGCATCAAGTTTAGTTCTAAGAACTAATTTTCGGTTTGTGGTCAATGAATTAAAGAATTCTATATGTGATCCCACACGCCCAAAAGTATTTTCATTATCAATATTTGTACTAGCTCCACCATTCAATTGAAATAACATTCCACGTGTGGGATTGAGCTTATTGTCATACGATGCAAATTCATATGAAGTAGTAATACTTGCAAAATATTGCTGCTCAAAGATATCATCAGATTCGTCAAAGGCTTCGGCCTCTGTAATAAAACGGTTATTGGTATCCTCTACTTCAAAGGTTTCAAACGTGGTTTGTATCTTAAATTCGCTCCCCAAACGACCTCTTCTCACCAGACCCAATCCACCCGTAATTTGAGCAATTTTTACTCTATTGAAATTAAGCCCTCTATCATCTTCAGGATTTTCAGATCCGTTTCCAAATCCAAAAAAGTTTCTGGCAAAATTAGGACTGGTAAATGAACCTTGGGCCATTAAATTAAAATCACCAATAACATTTAAAAATTCTCCTTCATAGCCAACGGTATATCCTGAAGTCGCCAAATAATACCCCGCACTAACTTTGTGTCGCTGCGTAAAGGGTTTCTGCTCAAATCCTTTGACCGTATAAATATTTTGGACTCTTACACTAATTCCGTCATCTGGATTAAAACCTAATGTTGGAAGTATCACATTAGACGTAAATCTGTTTCGGGTTTTGTCGTAAACATTTTTGTGGTAATCATCAGTAAACGATACATCTGCACCATTCTTTTTTTCCAGCGTATTCTTTTTTGATTTAAAGTCATATAGTTTGACTTTTTTTCCGTTATCTATGCGATAAATATCATTGTTTTGACCTCCTATAATTCTGGAATAAATGGGATTATTACCTTCACCGTAGACATGAATGATATCATCATCATCAAGGGCGTAAACCCAAAGTTCACTAGTATCCTTTTTATCATAAATCTTCTCACTAACTTTATCGGCTTTTTCGCCATCTTTGATTCGGCTGATGGTAACTTTTGTTTTTCCTTTAGCTAAGCGCTCTATTTCAATAAAATCATCTTTATCTGTCCCGAAAATTATTCCTAAGGCAGCTAATTCTTTGTAGTAAGCTTCGGCGTATTTCACAATATCATCTCGGCGTTGCTTCACATAGTCTACAAGTTTAGGGTCTGTTTTGACTTTAATCTCTTCCGGAAAAGCTTCAAAACCTTTTTCAATAGCTTCATCGGTAAGATTCTTTTTGATAAACTTAGCTTGTTTGATCCATTCTTCTTTTCCGCTAAAGCGAATTAAAGACCGATCCAATAGCATTCCAGAGGTATTAAACTTTCCTACATTACCAATTTTACCGTTGTAAACACTAAATTTTTTGGCAAATCCGGCTAATCCTCTTATCGTATTCATGATCGCTCCATCAAATTTAGAGAATACCTGATCCCGATCTCTGGGAATGGGACGATAGGATTTAACGCCGTTTTCATCTTCAAATTCTGACCAACGCCATTGATCCTGGTGACGGTCCCAATCTCCAATGATCATATCAAAAAGTCTAGCTTTAATGTAAGCTGGCTCATCCACGGTGTATTCTTCATCTCTACGCAAGCGCTCATATAAATCTGCAGTACTTTCAATATCCTGCGGCTTTCCAAAACTTTCTAATTCGTTATATGCTTCCATAGGACGTTCAACAATCATAACCAGCTCATCTCCAAACTCTTTGTTGTATTTACCCAGCGCTTTTTGTTTAGGCAAGTAAAAAAGTTTAGGATTAGTATGATACAAACCAATAGCATCAGACATACTGGGAATCACCATAAATGCATAAGGATGCGCGGCAGTATAGAAATCAAATAATAGATCTGTGGCGACCGTATTTTCAAAATCATCTTCAATAAAACTCTCTTTGAACGCTGCCGCCTGTAGAAATTGCGTTGCGCTTTTTTTGAGTGCCCTCATATTGTATTCTCTACCGTCTCTTGTTTTTACTCGTATGGATCGGGTTTGTTGACCACCTCCACCTCTAACGACTTCCAAGCCGCCATAGAGAGTATCAAGAACCGCAGTGGGAACATTCACGTTAGTTCCATATAAATCTCTATAATGATCACCCCACAAAAATTTGAAAAAACCTGAACGATCAGTAAGGTCTTCGTCATAAATTTTTGCGTTCACCGTAGCCGGAAAAGACGCTGGCAAAGCGGAATCATCATAAGGCGGTTCTTTCTTCAATACTTGCTTGCGATAAAGTAACTTAGGTTGATCCTCAACGCTCCCATAATAAGATACCCAAGCTTCGTGATTTTCAAATACCTCTAATACTGCAAAACCTTGACCTGGATAAGCAAAGAGACCATCGTTATTAAGATTTGCATAACTATTTTTTGCTCCGGCACCGGTTACGATTTGTTTAATACCATCGTGCTCTATGTACTGTAATGAATGTTCATGACCCGAACTAAATATAACATTATCATATTTTTTAGCAATCGTGCTTAAACGATTTACCATGTCTTGATAAAAAGGATTATGATTATCCTGTATGGTCAAACCTGCGTTTGACCTAATTTGAACTGCAAGAGATGCCAAAATAGGCAGAGGTATTTTTTTTTGGGTAGGATATAAGTGTTTTTTTGCTCCGTATTGCCCCCCGTGTACGCCATTTGTATATAGGGGATGGTGCAAAGCTACAAGTCGTACTTTACCCTGACTTTTCTTTAGTTCACTGTCAAACTCTAGCAGAAAGGCTTCTCGACTTTTAATTTGATCACATTCATCATTAATGAGTGGATGATCATCCCAATCGGTTAAAAACCAATTAGAATCTAATACAATTAGCTGAACCTCATCGTTTACTTCAATGCTTTTAATAGGACAACCGTTTTCAGGTATAAAGGTGTTTTTTCCTAATTTATCTTCAATATACTTTTCTTGTCGTTTGAGACCCTCAAGACCATTATTGTACCAGTCGTGGTTTCCCGGAATAAATATAGTTTTACCCTTAAAGTTTTTAATGGCATTTACCTGTAAATCTAAAACTAGCTCCTCATATTCTCGAGTACTGGCATCTTTTTTTGAAAGTCCTTTGGGGTAAATATTATCGCCTAGGTAGATTGTATGACTATTGGTTGAAGTTGGGGTGCTTTTGATGTGGTTTTCAAAAGCAGCTAATCCCGGAGCTGGTCCAAAACTGTAGGCTTTCCCTACATCCCCAATAAGATAAAAAGTGTATAAAGGATTAGTGTTTTGGGTGAAACTTTTCTCGTAGTTCTCCTCTCCCTTTCTATATTTTGCTTTCTGTGCATTGAGGGTTATACTTACACTTAGTATTAAGAATATTATAACACGGGATTTCAACTTTCTACTCATTCTAACGTAATATTTTTTGTACTTTGCCACTAAAGCCAAAGTATATAAATATGACTGAAGTCACTGCAAAGGCAGAGAAATTTGTGATAAATTTATTAAAGTCAGACCTCCCAAATACGGTCATTTATCACAACTACACTCACACCCAGCGAGTACTAAAAAGTACGAATGAAATAGTTGATAATACCTCGTTGACAGATATCGAAAAACTTATTTTGCGTTTGACTGCTATCTTTCACGATGTAGGTTATATCCAAGGGCACGAGAATCACGAAGAAAGAAGTGCCAAAATTGCTGAAGAATATCTGCAAGAACACGATGTACCACAACATATTATAGATGAAACAAAACGGTGTATCCTTGCGACTAAAATGACACACACCCCTAGTGACAAACTTGAAGAAATTATAAGAGATGCAGATGCATCGCATTTTGCGAAAGAATATTTTAAAGAGGCCAGTGAATATTTAAGACAGGAGCTTAAACTCTTGGGAATTGAAACATATACGCCCGAAGAGTGGACTAAAAAAAATATCCAGTTTTTTACAAATGAACACGAGTATTACTCTGATTATGCTCTAAAAAACTGGAAAAAACTCAAGGATGAAAATTTGTCCAAACTATTTAAAAAGGAGCGTAAGTTCAAAAAGAGAAAGAAAAAGGAAAAACTTAAAGCTAAATACAAAGATGAAAGTCCCCAACGCGGAGTTCAAACACTGTTTAGGGTTACCCTTAGAAATCATATCAAACTGAGTGATATTGCAGATACAAAAGCGAATATTTTGCTTTCGGTTAACGCAATAATAATCTCGCTGGCATTGTCTAATCTTATTCCTAAACTGGATAATCCTTCAAATGCACATTTAGTTATTCCTACACTTATTTTCGTCGTATTTAGTACTGCTGCGATGGTCCTTTCGGTTTTGGCTACTAGACCTAATGTGACTAGCGGTACGTTTGATAAAGAGGATGTCAAGAAGAAAAAAGTAAATTTATTATTCTTTGGAAATTTTCATAAAATGGAATTGAAAGATTTTGAGTGGGCTATCGAAAATATGTTGGAAGACAAGGAATATATTTACAGTACCATGACCAAGGATTTATATTTTTTAGGAAAAGTTCTTCATAAAAAATATACACTCTTACGCATCACCTATACGGTATTTATGGTAGGGATCATTCTCTCTGTGATTGCTTTTGCAATAGCCTATAAATTCAAACCATCAATTGATTTTTAAGCATTAATTTCTTGCATGAGGTCTTCGTACGTGTAGTATTCTTTTTCATCTTCATCAAGTCGATAAAGAACTTTTACGCGAAGAGCTTTTAATCCTGTTACGCCCTGTAAGTCTTGTAACTCCAGTTTTTCTATTTTATCATCAAGGTATTTCTTAGACTGTAAGAATTTAATGTAGCGCAGATATTCCCTTTGATCACTTTTTTGAGAGTATATAATTGCAATTTTTCCCGGCTGCGTTATTCGTTCCTGAGTCCCTTTAATATTAGCCTTGTCTACGCGCTTTTTGACTACTTCGTAACGCGCATTGTACGTTCCATCTACGTCAAAACGTTTCTCATCCATCCTAAATCGAACAGAGAGAGAAGTTTGAAAAGCAAGTATCATAGAAGCCACATCTAGATCAACAGGGAGCGTTTTCTTTAAACGATAGTATTCATTTTCCATCTCACACATCACCTGTAGTTGCCATAAACGAAGATTATATAAGTAAATTTCATTAAAAGAATCTTCTTTGGTAATGGATTCACCTATGTACATATTATGTTCGACACCATCAGTTTTAAAGCGTTCATAAAAATGAGGATACATTTTTTGAGCTGCTTTTTGCTTTTGATCCAGCAAACGTGAAAGTCGTTTATTGATGATCATCACAGAGTCATCAAAATCTGCTCTGTGTTTATAGATTAATCCCAATTCATTGTCTAAATCAGTTAAATAATCTTGAATTTCATGACGCAATTCGTCTTTTGAATCACGCAAATGATTGAGTACAGATTTTATCTCTTTAGAAATAAAATGAGCGATACGTTGTTCTGTATCTACTTGCAATTCATCTTTAATTTCTTCTAAAAGTTCTTCTACCTGATACAACATTTCGCTGTAAATAGGCATAGGTGAAATTTCGTGAGCTTTATATAAAATTTCTTTAACGCGTTTTAGCTGAATAACTAAGTCTTTCTGGATAGCTATATTTCTGGAGTCTGATGATCCTTTTATATCAATTTGACCATAGAGTGGATAAACATCGTCAAAAACGATCTCTCTAAAAGAAGCTTGCTCACCTTTCATGGTTGCTTTAAGATAGCGCTTGGCCTCTTTTCTAAACTTCCAATACACACTAGGATGGATAGATGTACATTCATCTTGAATAATAAGTTCTAGCTGGTCTTCAATTCGATCCCTTGACTGAGAAATGGCCTCTACCAAAAAGGGCATGATATCCTTTAGTTTATTAGCATTAATGCTATTTAACTCTCTAACATTTGGAGAAGTAATTTCTAACGTCCCTAAAAATTTACCGTGCTTATTAATTGGTGCAAGAATCGCAGACCGTATGCCTTGTTCCAGTAAATTATTGTATAAAATCTCGGTTTTATCGGCCTGTAAATATCGCTCAACATCTGAAATAGAAAAGGTTTCTCCTCTTCCTATTAATGAATAATAACTGCCTTTACATAGTAAATCCTGGCAGAAGCCCTCATCGTCTTTATTTAAAATATAACTTTTAAAATTCCCAAAAGGTATTCGCTCAAATGTCTTCTCCTCGTCATTATACTCGCTAAATCCAAGACTTAGCTCTGGCAAATTAAATATTGCTTTGAAGGTATTTGTAAAATTATCAACGAACTCAATACTATCTTCGGCTTTGAGTAAATTTTCCTTAAAGGTGGATAACGCAACATCTGTGGTTATATCAAAAAGGGAGGCTACCGTAAATCCTTTAAAGTTCCAACTGCGAGGCGGGAACTTCTCTCTCCATAAGTCAATATTATTAAAATTATCAAGCAGCTCATCTACATCTTCCTGTGTAATCTCTACAGAGTTTTCAGTCTTTTCTACAGAAACAAAATCTGCATTATACATCACTCTATAATACCTTGTTATCCCATTTTCTGAAGGGATATCATATAAAAACGGTCTTCTAAAATCAATATTATGATTGTAATAAAACATGAGAATAAAACTACACCCCATGATATAAAATTGATCTTCATCAAAATTGCGCAGCGTCGGCTCAAAATCTTCACCCGCAGCTTCAATAATACGGTTGTATCTTCGTGTAGATTTTAGGATGCTGTTATCAAAAGGGATAGACGCCAACTTAATCTCGTTGTCTTGTAAAGGATCAGTAAAAATATCACTAAGTGCGAGGTCAATTTGATCTCTGTGTGCCTCGACTTCCTCTTTATTGGTAAGACCAGAGACTAATTTTGGATAGTCTTCTTTTAGACGTAGAATTCTATCTGCTTTTAGTATGAGCAACTCATTATCTTCATTTAGATATTGCTCATAAACGCTAAAAAGCTTTTTAAAACTTATATTAATTTTTAATGGAAAATCGTCGCTAACAAACCTCATAATCCCTCTTTTTGCTTTACAAAGGTAAACATTTATTAAAATGCCCTTATCAATTAACATCTTTTTAGAACATCTGATCTAAATTAAATGCGCAGTTAATTACCTTTGTAGCTCATTCTATGTATATGTATAAAATATTCTTATTTGTTACGGTTTTAGTATTAGCTAGTTGTAAAAATGAAGGACCATTGATGGTGACTGCAGAACTTCCCGGTGCCTTTGATGGAACCCGCGCTATTATCTCTAAAATAGGCGCAGACAATACACCTATAGCCGTGGATACTGTGATCATTCAATCAGAACAATTTTCAACTGAATTGAAATCACCTCAAATACCAGAACTGTATATACTCACCTTAAACGGTGTACGAGGAAATACGCTTTTTGTAGCAGATGATGGACCCATCGATATGATCATTTATAAGGATAGTATTAGAGCCTCAAAAATGAATGGAGGTGAGCAAAATGAGGTTTTGATGGATTATATGAATCATATTAAGGAGTATCAAAAAAAGTCTCAGGGCATTAAGCAGAAAATGATGAATCCACAAAACAGGTCCAACCAAGCCTTAGTGGCTCAGAACCAAGCTGAGCTAATGATGTTAAATGATGCTGATTTCACCTACAGAAAGCAATTAATTGAGGATCATCCTAAAGCAATTGCGAACCTGTTGAATATTAGCGACATGGTTACGCTAAAAAGCGCACCTATAAAAGAAATTAAAACGCTTTATGAATCACTCTCAACAGAGGTAAAAGAAAGCAATATAGCCAGCACACTTTCTAACCGCATCAATAGCATGGCAGCTACCGAAATTGGGAACAAAGCTCCTGATTTTTCTGCGCCTACTCCCAATGGCGATGAACTTGCCCTCTATGATGCGTTAGGAAAATATACCATCGTTGATTTTTGGGCCTCCTGGTGTAAACCTTGTCGTATCGAAAATCCAAATGTGGTTCGACTTTATAATAAGTACCATGATAAAGGATTAAATATCCTTGGTGTTTCACTGGATCGACCCGGACATAAAGATAAATGGTTACAAGCTATTGAAGATGATAGCTTGACATGGCAGCATATTTCAAATCTACAGCACTGGAAAGATCCTATTGTCAAAAAATACAATATCAGAGGCATTCCGGCCACCTTACTCCTAGACGAAAATGGTGTAATTATTGAAAAAAATCTTCGCGGTAAAGCGCTAGAAAATAAGCTAGCCCAATTATTCGCCGGGCAGTAGATTAGGGAAAACTTTCTATGCTGCAGGTCATCCAAGTGAGACTAAGAAGCACTTCTCAAAACTGAAAAGATCCCGAATCAAGTTCGGGATGACAAGAATTTCAACTTGTGCTTGAATTATAAAAGAAGCTTCTTTCTATTCTGTCATGCTGAGCGGAGTCGAAGCAGACCATGATATATTTTACGTAAAATTTAAAAATTTAGACCTTACCTTCAGCACTATCTAACGAATAGTATAATACCTACTTCAACTCAAATCTCACTGTGACATTTACCTTGATCTCCATTTCACCGGGTGAAATGGTTTGTTGATTGCCTCCACTTTTTGAAAAAGACATCGCATCTGCCTCTAGCATCATGTTTCGGTATTGTGGACCAGGCATAGTGCTTCCGCCTTCAACAATCTGCAAAGCCCTACCAACCTTTTGATTCAACGGCATGGCTAAATCATCAGCCTTTTGCTTTGCATTAAGAATAGCTTTTCTTCTGGCTTCCCGCTCTAATTGGTCTTGTTTGGAAGATTTAAAATTGAGTCCGCTTATGCGATTGATTCCGCTATCAATCAATCCCGTCATAATCAACTCATATTTTTTGAGGTCTTCCAGTAAAACTGAAATGGATTGAGATGATCTATATACATACTGCTTGGTATTATACTGATAGGTCTTATTGAGATTGATGTATTGGGTTTTGATGTTTTTTGATGGGATACCTTCCTTTTTTAGGAATTTGAGCACCGCATCGATATCCTTATCGGTAAGGTGTTTTACTTCGGCTGCATCATTGCCTTCATGTTCTACACTTACACTTAATTGAAGTTGATCTGGAATCACCTTTACCGTTCCTTCTCCATTCACCTGAATGGAAGGAGGCATTTCTGTTTGAGCTTGTGTGATGAGGGTTAAACAAATGACAGGAAGTACAAGTAAATTTTTCATATTAAGTGTTGTTTAATAGAGGGTTTAAACCAATAAAGATGCCATGATCAGATCTTATTGAGTTTTTTCATCACAAATAGAACCACAATAGGAATCGCGAGTAGCACGACCATCAATCTATGCGAAGAAAAAATCCACGGTGCCAGGATCAATGTAATAAGATAGCCCGCGACCGCTCCACCAAAGTGGGCATCATGCCCTACATTGTCTGTTCTTGCGCGCATACCATAAATCGAATACAGTAAATACCCTATCCCAAATACGTATGCCGGAATGGGAACAATAAAAAACAAAAGCAACATCATATCTGGTTGTAATAAGATTGCAGCGTAAAGTATGCCCATAACGGCTCCACTTGCTCCCACAGCATGGTATTCATACTCATCTTTGTGAAAATAAAGCGAGAGTATATTGCCTAAAATTAAGCTACCTAGGTAAATGATCAGGAAACCAACTGCGCCAACTCCATAAATCACCTGATTAGCAAAAAAGTAAAGCGTAAGCATGTTTACCAGTAAATGACTGGTATCCACATGTAAAAATCCACTGGTCAGCATACGTATTTGCTGACCTGACCGTATAGATCCTACATGAAATTTATAATTAGAAAAAAAGGATGGATCGTTAAACCCCTTAAATGAAGCAATCACGTTTGCGGCGATAATAACCAGCGTAACGATTTCAATATCTCCCATAGGTACTGTTCTTAGCTCTCAAATATAACATATATTTGTTGAAAATTTGATCGTATGCAGGCAGTCGTTTACGGACTCACCTACCCTTTTCTATGGCTTGTTTCAAGACTTCCATTCCCGCTGTTTTACGCTGTTTCAGATGGAGTTTATTTTTTGGTCTATCGCATTTTTAAATATCGAAAAAAAGTCGTCAAAAAGAACTTAAGGATTGTTTTTCCTGATAAATCTTCCGAAGAGATAAATCAAATTACCTCTTCCTTTTATAAGCATATGTGCGATATGTTTTTAGAGATGATTAAAAGCATTTCGATCTCTGATAAAGAATTGAAGAAACGCTTTACGTTTGCCAATTTAGAAGAAATGCAAAAGCTAGGCGCGCAAAACAAAGGCACTATTTTACTCTGTGCACATTATGCTTCGTTTGAATGGATGAATGCACTAGAGTTTTATGATTACGGTCATGATCACGGGGTAGGGATTTACAAAAAGGTTGCCAACACTTATTTTGATCGGTTAATCCGAAAAAAACGTTCTAAATACAATACTGATTTGATACCTAATCGGCAGGCTTCTACCTATTTGGCGCATAAGAAGAAAGAGAATATCAAAGTAATCTGCGCAATTGTAACCGACCAAACTCCTAAACCGAAGAGTGCAATCTACTGGCGATCCTTTTTAAACCAAGTTGTACCTGTTTTTACAGGTGCAGAGCGTCTGGCTCAAAAACTGGACATGAATGTGGCATATCTCCATGTAGAAAAATTAAAACGCGGCCATTACCAGGCTACCTTTAAAGTAATCACCTCTCAAGCTCCTCAAGAAGATCAATTTGCCATTACTGATCGTTATTTTGAATTGCTTGAGGATCAAATTTATACGCGACCAGAGCTTTATTTATGGACTCATAAACGCTTTAAACATGTAGATGCTAAGCCAAGGGAAGATGCGGTGGTAAGATCTTTATAATAGTAAGGAAATAGATGATCTATAATTACGAAATGATATTACCTTATGATATTATGGACTATATCCGGATAGATAGATAATTATTGTTTCCCCGCACATTCTTCAACATAAATGTCAACCATTTCTGGTGTGTCGACTCTTTTAAAATCATTATTATCCACCATTTTGATTAGTTCTGGACAATCATTGAAAAATTCTTTTAGATTCTTTTTAAATGAGCCATTTCCAAAAATTGGATGGTCATGACCCAACTCTTTTACAATATGATTACCGTTTTTATTCACATAGTAATGCATTATAGTATAACTCATGCTTGTTCCTACCGAAACATTTAAACCTCCTCCCATAGTTCCTCCCATAGCATTTGAATTTGCTTGAACATCTTGCGCATACAAGTATATTTTATCTTTATACTCTCTTACGACTTTGAATAATTCTGGTTGTTGTCCTGCAAGAACGCGATATACATATACATCCTTGGAGTCTCCGCTTCCTCTAATTAACCGCTCAACATCACGATAATTGAATTGCTCTTTTTTTTTACCTTGTTTAAATTTTAAGTTGCCAGTTGCGGTAATCTTTGAAAGGCCACTAAGAGTATCGCCTGTTCGCAAAATTAGTGTACTATATTCATATGTATTGAATTGAGCAGGGAGGCTAATCCCAAAAAAATAAGAAATGTGAGTAATGTTAGCTTCATTAGATTATTTATTATTTAGCCAAAATACTAATATTCTATGTAATGAAAACATTTGTAGATGTCTAGAATGTTGTGCTCTTCTAAACTATAATCCACTAATATAACTCCCATATAAATCCTTAAAACGCACTCCGCTAGTCATACGATATTTGCTTAGCTTTTTATATTCTACCAATGCCCAAAGTACAAATTCCATCAAAAAATAGCGGTCTTTGTGAGAAACATCGGGTTGATGGATTTCAATAAGTTCTTTTAAAGGTTTAATCTCGTCCAGTTTTTGCTGGTATTCAGCCTGTGAATATTCGTCTAACAACTCAAATCCGGATTCGTCAAAAAACCATTCCACTAAATCGGCGTAAGGATCAGTGTCACTTTCTTTTTGCAATTTTTCAATCTTAGGGAACATTGTATTAAAGAGTGTCTTGATGCTGTTGGTGACCAACTCTTGTGCTACTGTGGCTGCTCCTTCCTGCTCTCCTTCATACACTAGCTCAATCTTACCGGTTATGGAGGGAATCAATCCCATAAAATCACTTAAGCGCACTGTTGTGGATTCATCTCCACTTAACAAAGCTCTGCGCTCTGCAGTACTCATTAAATTCTCAAACCCAGTAATACTCATTCTGGCACTTACCCCGCTTTTTTCGTCTACATAAGGACTCTCTCTAGCTTCAAAGCCTATTTGTTCTAACAGCGTTTTAGCAAGCTCTGGAACATGAATATTCTTATGCTGCTCCTCGGTCACCTTAGCTTCTTGCTGGGTGATAATCTTTGCGGTCTCAACGCTTTGAGGATAATGCGTAAGAATTTGTGAGCCTATGCGGTCTTTTAGCGGAGTCACGATACTTCCACGATTCGTATAATCTTCAGGATTGGCGGTAAATACAAACTGAATATCCAGTGGTAGCCGCACATTAAATCCACGGATTTGAATATCGCCTTCTTGTAAGATATTAAATAAAGCTACCTGAATGCGCGCCTGAAGATCTGGCAATTCATTGATCACAAAAATGCAGCGGTTTGCCCGCGGAATCATCCCAAAATGTATGACGCGATCATCAGCATAACTGAGTTTTAAATTGGCTGCTTTGATAGGATCTAAATCTCCAATAAGATCTGCTACCGTCACATCTGGAGTAGCCAATTTTTCCGCGAAGCGCAATTCTCTGTGCAACCAGGCAATGGGGGTTTGGTCTCCCTTTTCTTGAATCAAATCCTGTGCGTATCTTGACAATGGATTTAGTGGATCGTCATAAATCTCTGATCCTTCTATATAGGGAATATATTCATCCAACAGATTGACCATTTGACGTGCCAACATGGTTTTTGCCTGACCACGTAGTCCTAATAAATTTATATTATGCCGCGACAAAATCGCCCGTTCTAACTCTGGAATTACGGTAAATTCATATCCATGTACTCCTTCAAACGCAGTGTCGCCATTTTTGATTTTAGCGATAAGGTTATCTCTAAGCTCATCTTTGATCGACTTTGATTGATATCCGGAATCCTTGAGTTCTTTAAGTGTTTTTATAGTTTCTTTTTTCATAGTCTTTATTTCGAAAGTGTGGATTTACATCCCCCTAACCCCCTTCAAAGGGGGAATATTTTAATTATTTCAGCTTTTCACCTTAAGTTTAGAAAATGCCTTGACTTTATCAAAATACTCTATCCATTTGGAGGAGTCATTTCTCGGATTTGTTTTATCTTCATAAAAGAAAAACATATTAATGTCTCCGTTAATATCCCTTTTTATGTTGCGATCTGATTCTATAATTTTCTCTATAAAACTGTTTGTGAGACCTCTATATTTAGTATAAACGGGTAAGCTTTCAAAAGAATCATTTTTACTAAAATTTTCTTTATTCCACCCTAGAGGAATATATTCCCGATTAAAAGTAAACCACTCACCATCTTCATTTTTTTTCATTCCATAAGGTAGATTAACCCGGAAAAAATCTGTCAGTGCCATATTTCTTTTTGTGATTTTTAATTTGTTATTTAACTTATTCTTCGCTTCCTGTTTTGCTCATAATCTTCAAAAATCATTTCACCTAAACCTTTTAGTCCGGTATAGAACGCTTTTCCCTGATTGCACTGGGTAAACTCATCTACAAATTGCTGTAAATAAGGATCTTGAGCAATCATAAACGTGGTGATGGGTATTTTGAGTTTTCGGGCAGCGGTAGCCATTTGATAACAGCGCTCTACGATATGTTGATCTAATCCCATGCTATTTTTATAATAGCGGCCATCTGGCATACGCAAGCAACTGGGTTTACCATCTGTGATCATAAAAATCTGTTTGTTGGTGTTTCGCTTTCGACGTAATAAATCCATCGCCAACTGCAATCCGGCTACAGTATTGGTATGATAAGGCCCAACTTGCAAATAAGGTAATTCTTTAATACTTATTGGCCAGGCATCATTACCAAATACCAAGATATCAAGGGTATCCTTTGGATAGCGCGTGGTGATCAATTCTGCCAGTGCCATCGCGACTTTCTTAGCGGGTGTGATGCGATCTTCACCGTATAGAATCATGCTATGGCTTATATCGATCATAAGCACTGTGCTCATTTGAGATTTAAAGTGAGTTTCCTCTACAATTAAATCCTGTTCGGTCAGATTAAAACTCCCCAGTCCATGATTGATTTGAGCATTTTTTAAACTTTCGGTCATGGAGATGCGATCTAACGAATCACCAAACTGATAATTTCTAAAATCGCCGGTTTGCTCATCTCCCGCTCCTGCGTGTTTAGTACGGTGATTCCCCGATCCACGCTTGCGCATATTTCCAAAAATTTGCTCCAGCGCACGCTTTCGGATTTCTTGTTCTGTTTTAGCAGTAATAGCCATTCCTCCATTTCCGTCAGGCTTGATTTCTTCTTTGATATATCCCTTTTCCTTTAGCTCTTCAATGAATTCATCAATGCCATATTCTGGCGTGGTAATCTTATATTCGTCATCTAATTGCTTCAGCCATTCAATAGCCTCATCAAAATCACCAGAGGTATGGGTGATCAGTTCCTTAAAAATATCCAGCAGCTGCTCAAATGGGGTTTGCTCTTCAGCCTTAAACGCCTCAAATACAAATCCTTTCCCCTTAAATGTCTTCTTCATTCTTTAAAAATAGTCCTTAGCATCCTAGTAACCTTAGTACAAAAGTTAAAGATCATTTAAAGTTTATCATAAGAAAGATGAAGCAGGCTTTAATGATCTTGTAAGTATTTATTACCTTTCTAGCTCTTTTTTATAAAATCTACGTTTGTCATGAGATCACTATTTACCGTTATTTTTTTAGTTGTTAGTTTTTTAGCTAGTCCTGCACAGGAACTCCCAATGGAGTTACTTAAACAAAAGGCACCAAGGAATATCGGTCCCGGCGGAATGTCTGGTAGGGTAACTGCAATTGATGTAGTTCATACTGATCCAGATGTCATGTACGCAGGAACAGCCAGTGGCGGATTGTGGAAATCAACCAGCGGCGGAATAAAATGGACTCCCATTTTTGACGATCAGGTCACGGCGTCTATCGGGGCTGTAGCAATTCAACAGTCTAATCCAAGTGTACTTTGGGTGGGAACAGGAGAAGGAAATCCAAGGAATAGTTTGAATGGGGGTTACGGAATTTTTAAATCCATGGACGGTGGTAAAACCTGGACATCCATGGGACTTGAAAAAACACGTCACATCCATCGTGTGATCATTGATCCCACAGACCCCAACACCGTCTACGCAGCAGCTATTGGGTCACCCTGGGGGGAGCATCCGGAGCGCGGAGTGTACAAAACCACAGATGGCGGAGCGACTTGGAATAAAATTCTGTATCAAAACAATAAAACAGGAGCAGCAGATTTAGTAATGGATCCCACCAATCCCAACAAACTAATCGCGGCAATGTGGGAGCATAAGCGTGACCCATGGTTTTTTAACTCTGGCGGTGAAGGCTCTGGAATGTTTATCACCTATGACGGTGGAAAAAACTGGAAAGAAATTACCGACAAAGAAGGATTCCCTAAAGGAGAACTTGGCAGAATTGGAGTGGCTATTGCAAAAAGTGACCCTAATGTCGTTTACGCCTTAGTTGAAGCCAAAAAAAATGCATTGTATAAATCTACCGATGGAGGATCCTCCTGGAAAATGATCAACAATAAAAACGATATTGGAAATCGCCCTTTTTACTATTCTGAAATTTACGTAGACCCCCAAAATGAAAACCGTGTCTACAGCATATTTACCTATGTTAATGTAAGCGAAGATGGCGGCAAAAACTTCACCCAACTTATGCCTGCATATGGTGTTGATAATGGCGTGCATCCAGATCATCACGCCTGGTGGATTCACCCCAACGATGGCAGTTTTATGATTGATGGGAATGACGGAGGTATGAATATTACTCGTGATAGAGGCAAAACCTGGAGATTCATTGGTAATCTACCTGTAGCTCAATTTTATCACATCAATGTAGATAACGAATTCCCATACAATGTCTACGGCGGGATGCAAGATAACGGAAGTTGGAGAGGACCGGCATACGTTTGGAAAGCTCAAGGCATTCGCAATAGTTATTGGCAAGAAATCTCTTTTGGAGATGGTTTTGATGTGGTGCCAGATAAGGATGATAGCCGCTACGGCTGGAGCATGAGTCAGCAGGGATTTGTGAGTCGCTACGACTGGAAAACCGGAAACAACTACACGGTTAAACCTACACATCCAGATCCAGAGGTAAAGCTTAGATTTAACTGGAACAGTGCCATTAATATTGACCCGTTTGATAATGCCACCCTTTATTTTGGGAGCCAGTTTGTGCATAAATCAACCGATAAGGGATTGACCTGGGAGGTAATTTCACCAGATCTTACCACGAATGATCCTGAAAAGCAAAAACAAAGCGACAGCGGTGGATTAACCATGGACGCCACAGGAGCCGAAAATCATACAACGATCTTAGTTATTGAACCTTCCCCCGTAGAGCAAGATATGCTTTGGACCGGCTCAGATGATGGTAAGGTATTCTACACGCAAAATGGAGGTCAAAACTGGACTGATGTTTCAAAAAACCTAAAAGGCCTCCCAACAGGGAGTTGGATCGCCCAGATCAAAGCCAGTAATAAGAATAAGGGCGAGGCATTACTCGTGGCAAACAACTACCGCAGATTTGACTATACCCCCTATGTCTATCGCACCACCAACTACGGCAAAAGCTGGAAGCGCATTGTAGACAGCGAAGATGTAGAAAGTTACGCGCTAAGTATTGTAGAAGATCCTAAAGAGAAAAAATTGATGTTTCTAGGGACAGATGATGGTCTTTATGTGAGCATCAATGCCGGGGAAAGCTGGACCAAATGGACTCAAGGTTTCCCAACCGTTTCGGTGAAAGATTTAGTGATTCAGGAGCGTGAAGATGATTTAGTGATCGGAACATTTGGAAGAGCGGCTTGGGTATTAGACGACCTCAAACCACTACGCGCTATCGCTAGAGACAACAAACTAATCAATCAAGAACTGGCGCTTTTTGAGCCTCCTGCCGCGTATCAGGCAGCATATCAACAGCCTACCGGAAGCCGTTTTGGTGCAGATGCTATGTACCATGGTGAAAACCGATCGGGTGGTGCTCGCATAAGCTACTTTGTGAAAATTGATCCTAAGAAAGAAGACGCTTCCGCGGAAGAAAACGAAAAAGAGGAAGATGCAGAAGGCGATGATTCGGCAGATAAAACAGACGACAAAAAGACTAAAGGTGATAGCATACACCTGAAAATTTTTGACGGCGATCGACAAATCAGACACCTGAAGCGAAAGGCGCCAGACTCTTCCGGAATTTATACCATGCGGTGGTATATGGATGAAAAAGGCAGTGATCGACCTTCTCGAAACACCAGAGAGCGTAAAAATGAACCCGGCGGAGTTTCAGTCAAACCGGGAACCTACAAACTGGTGATGAGCTTTAATGGTAAAGAGGACAGACAAATGATTAACGTTGAAAGCGATCCACGTTTGTCGATCAAAGCAGAAGCAATTGCAGAAAAATACGATGCGCTAAAGTCTTTAGAGACGTATACCCAAACTGCTGCTGATGCTGTAAAACAGCTGGTAGAAAGTAAAACAACTGCTAAGGAGTTTCAAGCAAAAATGAAAAAAGAAAGAGGAGATGATAAAGAGAGATATAAGGATGAGCTAGAACAAACAAAAGAGATCATCAAAGAAATTGATGAGCACATCGCCTTATTTATCGGTATAGAAGATAAACGCCAGGGCATCACCCGTAATCCCGAAGTTACTGTAATGCAGCGCCTGGGCGCTGCCAATTGGTATGTAGGCAGCCGCCAGGATGGATTGACCAAAACTGAAAAAATCTTGATGGGTCAGGCCAAAGATGAATTACAACTAGCCCTTAAAAAAACCAATTCGTTTTACGATGAGCAATGGAAGGCTTATCAGCAAAACATGAAAAGTGTTCAAATTGATCCGTTTAAAAAGGTGAAAACCTTTGCCGTAAATTAAGGAGACGGTACAATAAGACTTGAAACTCTATTGTCATGCCTGCGCAGGCAGGCATCTTATAGTTTTTACGCGGGATAAGATTCTAAAGGTCCCAGCAGAAGCGGGAATGACAAATTATGGACTCCTCCATTGACTAAGCTGGAGTTGACGAGAATGTTATAATAAAAATGTTCAGCCTGCATCGGTCAATAATAAACAATTTGTTATCACTATAAATTTAGCACTTAACTAATTCAATTGTGAACAAAATAGTAGAAAGCCAATTTATAATATTATACACGTGACAGAAAAACTTTATCAGGCATATAATGCTGAAAATTTTAGAAAACAAGGTCATGCATTAGTAGACCTACTGGCAGATCATCTTGATCAAACTACAACGGGTCAATCCAAAAAAACAATAGATTGGAATAAACCGGAAGATGAGCTGGAATTTTGGAGTTCTTACGCAAAAGAATCGCATCCAACACCAGATTTTTTTAAAACCGTACTTTCAAGAAGTATAGCTTTACATCATCCAAATTATATGGGTCATCAGGTATCTCCTGCTCTTCCGGTTTCTGCTCTATCGATGATGTTGAGTGGATTATTGAACAACGGCAGTGCCGTGTACGAGATGGGCATGGCGAACACGGCTTTGGAGAAAATAGTCGTAGATACCATAGCCGGTGCGATAGGCTTTGATCAAGAGGCCGATGGGATATTAACCTCGGGAGGAACCCTAGCCAATCTTACCGCTTTACTCTGCGCACGACATGTTAAATCCTCTAAAGATGTGTGGAACGATGGGCATAAAGATGCTTTAGCCATCATGGTTTCGGCTGAGGCGCATTATTGCGTCGACAGAGCGGCTAAAATCATGGGATTGGGAGATAAAGGGATCATTAAAGTTCCTGTAAATGAAAGGTATAGTATCGCTACAGATCAGCTTCAGGAATGCTATGATGCTGCTGTCCAAAAAGGGCTTACCGTGATTGCAGTCGTAGGGAGTGCTCCCTCCACCTCTACCGGGATGCATGACGATCTTTCTGCGTTAAGCGAATTCAGCAAAAAAAATGACTTATGGTTTCATGTCGATGGTGCCCATGGCGGAGCTGCTGTATTTTCTAAAAAATACAAGCACTTAGTCAATGGGATCAATCAGGCAGATTCTGTGGTGATTGACGGTCATAAAATGATGATGACGTCTAGTATCGCGACGGCCTTAGTTTTTAAAAATGGTGATGACAGTTATAAAACCTTTCAGCAAAAAGCTGATTATTTATGGGGTTCACAGCAGGATAAAGAATGGTACACCATGGCCAAACGTACGTTTGAATGTACCAAAAGCATGATGGCATTGCGTTTTTACAGTATCATTAATGAATACGGAACCGCTATTTTTGATGACTATGTAACCACATGCTATGATCAGGCTAAAGTACTTGCCGGACTGATTGAAGAACGATCAGACATGGAACTTTTTCTACCTCCAGATACCAATATTATATGTTTTAGATATATCGATGCCCCTTCAGATCTGCGCAATGAACTCAATAAAAAAATTAGATCAGCGCTCTTAAACGAGGGTACATTTTATATTGTTGAAACTACCATAAGAGAAATACATTATTTACGAGTGACTGTGATGAACCCATTTTCGGCTAGGGGCCATTTTAACACATTACTTGATCAAATTAGTAAACTGGGACATCATTTCTCGACTCAACGTGAAGGAATAAAATAATACATATTACAACCATAAAAATCACTTCTGTCACATTTAAAAATACTGAGGGTCACGAACTCGCGGGTAGATTAGAATTACCTATAGATCAACACCCCCATAACTTTGCGCTGTTTGCACATTGCTTTACCTGTAATAAGAACTTGTTGGCGGTTAAAAATATTAGTCGGGCGCTTACATCTATGGGTTTTGGCGTTCTGCGTTTTGATTTTACAGGATTAGGTGAAAGTGAAGGTGATTTTGAGGACACCAACTTTTCGGGCAACGTGGATGATCTGGTAGCAGCTTCAGATTACCTGGCGCAACATCACAAAGCTCCTTCATTATTGGTCGGACACTCACTGGGCGGTGCGGCAGTAATTTTTGCGGCAGAAGAAATTGAATCTGTTAGAGCTATTGCTACGGTAGGAGCACCTTCTAACCCTCAGCATGTACAGCATTTACTACAAAGTTCTATTGATGAAATAAAAGCTAATGGAAAAGCTAGCGTGAATTTAAGCGGAAGGACCTTCACGATCAAAAAGCAATTTTTAGATGATCTTGAAACTAAATCATTACCACAGGTTGCAAAAGAATTGCGGAAACCGATTTTGATCATGCATTCTCCGCAAGATGAAATTGTTTCTATAAAAAACGCTGAAGAAATTTACCATGCTGCTCATCACCCAAAGAGCTTTGTGTCGTTAGATGGTGCTGATCATTTATTAATGGATAAAAGAGATTCCCTTTACGTGGGTCAGGTCATTGCAGGGTGGTCATCCCGTTACATTGAGCAACCTCAACCCGAAAAAATCAAATCTGATCATCACGTCGTGGCAGACCTGCCCGCTGAAAATGGATTTACCACACAGATGAAAGTAGGAAGTCATTATATGATAGCTGATGAACCGGAAGCTGTAGGTGGAAATAACTTTGGGCCAACCCCTTATGAATTAGTTTCGGCAGGATTAGCCGCTTGTACAGCTATGACCATTCAAATGTATGCAAAGCGTAAAGGCTGGGAAATTAAAGAATTGGAAGTGCACACGAGTTACGACAAACAACACGCACAGGATTGTGATGATTGCGAAAACGATACTGCTAAGATAGATACCTTCAAACGGGAAATACGTATGCAGGCTGACTTAGATGAAAAACAACGAAATCGTATTCTTCAAATTGCAGATAAATGCCCTGTACACCGCACGTTGCATAGCGACACGCAGGTGCTTACGACTTTAGTAGAATGATACTCAAGGTGGAAGTAACGCTGAGTGGATAAGATTCAGGATCCCATCCTTTAGCCGGGCAGGGAAGTCCAGAATGAAAATTGCTATTTTTAATGCCTTTAAATATCTTGTAAGCTCGCCATTTATAACTCATTAACGCAGCAACAGCAGTATGCTTAAGACAGATTCCTTTCAGCTTCAGTTATTCAATACATACACCTTGATCTTTCCGCAGGAAATTATTCAGCCTTTTTTAGATCAAAAACAGCAGCGCGTAAAGGTCAACGCTAGTTTTGGAGAGAAACATATTGAGTTTTACGGTGCGCTCCAAAAAAGAAAAGGAGAATACAGAATGATGTTTAGCAAAGCCAAACAAAAAGAATTAGGCATAGAAATAGGCGATACGCTTACACTTCAGCTTTTTGAAGATACCTCTAAATATGGCGTTGAAATGCCTGAAGAATTTGAAGCGGTGCTCATGAGTGATCATGAAGCCTATGAATTGTTCGAGAGTCTTACAGACGGCTTTAAGCGTAGTTTGATCTACTACATCCTACGCCAAAAAGGAGAACAAAAGCGCGTGGATAAAGCCCTTATTATTACAGAAAATTTAAAACGCGGGATTCGAGACAGGAGAGAAATTACCAAAGCTTTTTAATCTTTAAAGTTTATTTCTAATGTTACCAAACCGTTAAGTCAATTACTCTTGACGCAACGTTTAATGCAATTGTTCATCTATCTAAAAACAACCAAAATGATGAACAAAAAACTGCTCTATTGTTTCGTACTTTCCATTCTAGTTCAAAGCTGTTGCTTTTATGGTGATTGCACAGATGATGATATCGGTATGTATCAGTCTCCTTATGAAGCCGTATTAATAACACGGGAAGCACTAGAAGCTTCTGTTGAGCTAAAAGAATCTCGACCTATTGTAAATTCAGGTAAGATTTACGTGAAAGACAATTTGCTGATTATCAACGAGAAAAACGAAGGCTTTCACATCTATGATAATTCAAATCCAGAACATCCCGTTGCGCTTAATTTTCTAAAAACCCCGGGAGCAACAGATATTGCGATTAGAAATAACATGCTTTACATCAATCAAGCGGTGGATTTGATTGCAGTCATGGTGACCCCAAATGCCGAAACGATTACGGTCACAAAACGCATTCGGAATACGTTTCCGGAAATGTTAGCGCCAGATGGTAGCTACGCCTACGATAAAGCCGAAGATGAAGTTGTTGTAAACTGGATCGAAACCTTAAACTAAACCGCTATGAAAAAATTGATATATATTATAATGGCTGCACTTATTGTCTCATGTTCAAATGATTCTGATTCTTCAAGCCTGGCAGAAGGACCTTCATCTGATGGACAGGGCGGATCCATGGCTAGGTTTGCCTTAAAAGGGGATTATTTATATACGGTAGATGAATTTGACCTCAACGTATTTAATATTCAGGATGCGACGGATCCTGTAAAAGTGAATAGTCAGAACATTGGTTTTGCGATCGAAACCTTATTTAGCTACAAAGATTATCTCTACGTGGGATCCCGTAATGGAATGTTCGTTTACAGCGTAGATAATCCTGAATTCCCTGAGCAGCTTTCTGCTGTACAACATTTTACTGCTTGTGATCCTGTGGTGGCAAATGACACCCATGCATTTGTCACCTTGCAAAATTCAAGCGGATGTGGTGGTACGGTTAATCAGCTTGAGGTGTATGATATTACAGATACCACTAATCCTGTGTTGATCAATACACGTAGTTTGAGTGAACCAAAAGGGCTAGGTCTTTATGGAAATTACCTGTTTGTATGTGATGATGAAATCAAAGTCTTTGATATTACTGATCCTTCGGCTTCGGTGTTAGTAGCTTCGATCAATAAAAATGCTTTTGATGTCATTATTCAGAATGATTTGCTTATTGCCATAGGAGAAAATGGGTTGTATCAGTACGCGTTAAATCCAAATGATGTTTCAGATATTTCCGCTTTAAGCGTGATCAATATTTAAAAACTTATCTTAATTCTTTTGAGGTGATGGTCAATCTCACTTATATTAGAGATTAATAACCAAAACCATAACGATGAAACGTTTTAAAATTACTTTACTTGCCTTATGTACTATCGTGGCATTTAGTTGTAAAGAAAATACGAATAAAAGTTCAGATGCCGAAAATGGCGAAGAGATGAACCAGGAATCTGCCGATCAAAAAGAAATGGATCAGGAAGCTAAAGAAAAAAAGATGCTTGTCATAAATCTTGAGCCAAAAAGCGGAAGCAATTTGAGTGGGGAGGCAACCTTTACCGAAGATGATGGCGAAGTAACGATGAAAGCCACTATAAAAGGACTTGCTGAAGGCAAACACGCCATTCATATCCATGAAAAAGCTGACTGCTCTGCCGAAGATGGGACCAGCGCCGGTGGGCATTGGAATCCAACCGGACAACCTCACGGCAAATGGGGTGACGAAGCAGGATATCATAAAGGTGATATAGGTAATTTTACGGTGGAAGATAATGGAACTGGAACGGTAGAAATGACGACAGATGAATGGTGTATAGGCTGTGAAGATGATACCAAAAACATCGTCGGAAAAGCCATTATCATACACGACGGTGTTGATGATTTTACTTCTCAGCCCAGTGGTGCCGCCGGTACGCGCGTTGGTTGTGGGGTGATAAAAATGTAATCTTTCACATATCATAAAATGAAGAGCGGCGCAAAGCCGCTTTTTTATTTCAGCTTATCTTTGATCATTATTCTTATATATTATGAATCCATCGGCTACAGGCTGGATTGCTAAACACCTACCGTTTTTTTTGGAGCACACTGCGGCTGAGCTTGAAAGCGATGAACAGTTGTACCATAAATTGCGAAAAAATGGTTTTATCTATGGGAACTCTATTTCTACGCTGTTTGATGATGAAAGCCTCAATTTAACTTGGACAGCAGAAGAAAAAGCAAAAATCAATCTTTTTGATGCATTAGTTTACACGTATTACGACAGCATTGATAATGCAAATCCTACGAATTGTATTAACAGTATTATTGAGTTTTATAAAGTCCTAGATCGTTCCAAGAGCACTTCTTTTTTTAGACTACCGTCAATTACCTCTAAACCTAGCGAAGTACTAGAAAAAATCTTGGATCAACGTATACAAACGAATGAATCTATCCTTCAAAAGAACTTTAGTCATTTGGTTACAAATGCCTTACTTTATCTTGACGTTCTTGTATTTGATGAATATCTTATGCAAGAGGATGATCCCCGTGTATTTGCAGAACATCTAGAAGCCATCATAGTAAATACAGTCTTTTTAGCATTAGATCAAAAACAAGAAAAGCACGCGTATGATGTACTACTAATTCATTTGATTAAAAGTTCGCTGCGGTATCACAAAATTGAAACGGATAGCACCATTACTGCTAAAAATTTAGATTTAACTGTGATCGATCATTTATTGATACAACGCTATGTAGTGGATATGGCGTGTTTAGCCGTTTATAATAATAAAGAATTGGATCGCAAAGAACATGCGTATATCCTCAAATTAGGAGAGCAAATTCAACTCGGTAGTCATGAGGTCACATCGGCGATTAACTCAATGCAAAACTTTATTGATGAACATCTTGAACAAATTTCTTATTTTAAGTATAGTAATCCTGTAAAACATTTTTACACCTCAATGTCGCGCACGGTAAGCACACTTATTCTTAGAAATAAAAATCGAGTGATGGCAGAGCTTAATGAAAGTAAAGATTTGGTTTATTTACTTGCTCAGTCCAGTGTAAGGGATCTCAATGATAAGGAGAAAAAACAAATAAAAGATCAGTTATTAGACTTGTGTAAAACGATTCCTTCGTTTGCTATTTTTGTACTTCCGGGTGGCGGAGTTTTACTACCGCTGTTGGTTAAGTTTATTCCCCAGTTATTGCCAAGCGCATTTAATGAGAATAAAGTAGATTAAAAAGCTTAATTATAAAACCGCTTAAAAACATTAATCAACACCGATGAAGGCACAATCCCGTATTCATAGTTTTGCATCACCTCAAAAACCTCATCAATAGCCTCTTTGCGAAGCCCCATATCTAATCCTAGATGGTATAAATGCTCTTTTTCTTCAGGTGAGACAATACCATCTACATTCATAAGCAACACCAGTCGATGAAATTGTACAATACGATTGGCTTCAAATTTAATTGGTACTCCTGTGCTGGGTTTCTCATTGAGTTCACGCACTTCTTGAGAAGATATTCCTAAGCGTTTTGCTACTACACGAATAAATTCTAATTCCCTTTCGTCTAGTCGCTGATCTGCTTTAGCGAGTTGCAACATTTCTGATAGTACCGTGAGTTTCTCTTCTTTACGCATGATAGGTGTTTAAAATGCAAAAATAACTTTTTATCGCAATCAACAAAATCGTATTACTCAAGTACCTTCTTGATCGAAGCACGATACTTACTGAACTCAATTAGATTATTATGCCCGCCACTCTCAAGTGTAACTAAGGTGGCTTGACCTATTGGAAACTCATTCGCCAATCGTCTGCCACTTTCATAAGGAACTACTTCATCTTGCGTCCCATGATATATCACTACAGGACAATCAATCTTTTCTACAAATGTATTTGTGGGAAAACTATACTCCAGATACCTAAGAGGAATCACGGGAAACCTTTCTTTTACCAATGATTCTAACGAATAAAAAGGTGTTTCAAGCACAAGTTGCTTGGGTTGATTATTTGATGCGAGGTACGCGGCAAAGGTACATCCCAGGGAACGACCGTATAACGTAATTTGATCCTCAGAGAAACGCCGTTTGGCGTAGTCGTAAATGGCTTCAGCATCTTGGTAAAGGGCTTTTTCAGAAAGCTCTCCGGTACTTTTTCCGTAAGTGCGATAGTCTGTTACTAACACATCATATCCAAATTGCACGAAATAAGAAGCAATTTCTCCCCAACGGGAAAGATCTCCTGCGTTACCGTGAAAGTATACGATAAGACCTTTAGGTTTTTCTGAAGAAAAATAGAGTCCGTTGATACGAACATTTTCTCCAGTTTCGATAAAAACCTCTTCAAAATCTTGATCAAATGAATAGCTGTAATCCTGCGGAAGCGTAGTAGGAAGAAAAATAATCTTTTCTTGAAGAGTAATTAGAAGTGTCATCATAAGTAAAAATAAACCGGTCAAAACGACCAACCAGCGCAGTACTTTTTTCATGTTAGCGTTTTGCGGAATGTTTCACCTTGTGACTGGTGGTTTCAAGATCTATCTTCTTTTCTTTGTAATGGATAATCTCCTCCAACGTACGGTGATACGATTCAAAATTATTTAAATTTTTGTGTCCACCACCTATAATGGGCCATAACCGCGTATTATCTGGCTTAATCTTGGATAATTTTACACTACTTTTAAAGGGAATCAATTGGTCGTTGGTGCCATGAATGATATGAATGGGACAATTCACATATTTGATCCATTTATACGTAGGCATAGGATATTTTAAAATCAGTGATAAGGGCATAAACGGCATATAACGCCCTGTAACTTTTGCCAAACTATAGTAAGGTGCGTCTAAAATGAGCATTTTAGGTTGGTTCGTAGAGGCCAATTTTGTCGCAAAACCTGATCCCAGGGAACGTCCATATAAAATGATGTACTTTTCCTTAACCCGTTCTCTGATTTTATTGTAGACATATTGTAAATCGTGCTTAAGTGCTTTTTGGGTTCGGCGTCCCGTACTCTTACCAAATCCTCTATAATCTACCATAATCACATCGTAATTGTGGCGCGTAAAGTCCACCGCAAATTTCCCCCAGCCTTTTATGCTTTTTGAGTTTCCCTTTAGATAAAGTACGATTCCTATAGGATTTTCTACTTTAAAATGGAGGCCATTAATTACTGCTCCGTCACGGGTTTCAAGATTATACTCTACGGCAGTTTGATTATCATAGTGAAACTGAAAATCACTCGGTAGCTTTTCTGGCTTAAACAGAAAATAATCCTGTACATAATATAATATAACACTAATGCCGATGTAGATCGTCAGGACGAGAAGCGTGATGTACAACCAGTAGGGCATATCGAAAAATACGAAAAATTACCTATCTCTAAACGGATATCCTTCTAGTAACATAAAAAAAGCCCGTTGCCGGGCTTTTTCAATGAATTGTACTGAATTGATTAGTTGATAAAATAACCTAAGTTTACTAAAAAAGATCGATTGCGCACCTCATTGTCACTATCACCATTTGCCTGTATATTACGTAAACCCAGTTCATACGATACATTTACCTGTACTTTTTCTGTCACATTAAAACCTGCAGTAAATACAGCGCCTGCATCAAAGGGTCGATACGTATCATCGCTGTCATCACCCCATTCTATATCACCATTTGTGACTAAATCAAAATCACCTAATGAACCCTCAAATTCTCCTTCACCACCGATACCATAACTCAGGTAAGGACCTGCTCCTATGAAAAAATCAAGTTCAGATACGTTTAAATTGACCAGTATCGGCACCGGGAGGTGAATATATAGCGGATCGACGGTAACCTCTATACCATTATCGTCATATTGATATCCCTTTCTGGCTATAAGTAGTTCTGGCTGAATAGAAATGGCATCATTAATACTGCTATTAATAAACAATCCAGCCTGCCAGCCTATTAACGATTCTGTATCGTAATCAATATTAAAAAAATCAAACCCTTCATTTTCAATTTTTTGATTACTTAAATTTCCTCCCACGCGAATACCTATCTTAGTACTCTGCGCTAGAATAATCCCGCTAAAAAGCAGGAATAATAATAAAACAGTTATTTTTTTCATGATTTATATTTTCAACTAAACTATATACAAATGAGCAGTGTTATGTAAACTAAATGTGAAATTTATATCTCCTATTTGAAGATTTTCCTAAAAAAAAGAGACCATAGTTGCCTATGATCTCTTTTAATATAAAATTTAGAAAAGGTATTATGCCAACACCTCTTGTACCTTATCAGCTGCTTCTTGAAATTGTACGGCACTGTGCACATCCAATCCACTGTTATCGATAATTTCTTTCGCGATATCTGCATTGGTTCCTTGCAAACGCACAATAATCGGCACACTGATGTTGCCCATATTCTTATAGGCATCTACCACCCCTTGTGCTACACGATCACAACGTACAATACCACCAAAAATATTGATTAAAATAGCTTTTACACCATCATCTTTCAAGATGATTCTAAAGGCTTCTTCTACACGTTTAGCATCGGCGGTTCCACCTACGTCTAAAAAGTTTGCAGGTTCTCCACCTGCTTGCTTAATTAAATCCATGGTTGCCATGGCTAAACCTGCACCGTTTACCATACATCCCACGTTACCGTCCAGGTCTACATAATTTAGACCAACAGCTTTAGCTTCAACTTCGGTTGGGTTTTCTTCTCTAATGTCACGCATTTCTGCGTAGTCCTTGTGTCTAAAGAGTGCATTTTCATCAAGAGATACTTTTGCATCAACCGCCATGATTTTGTCATCACTTGTTTTAAGTACGGGGTTGATCTCAAATAAAGACGCATCAGCCTTAACAAATGCCGTGTATAGTGCCTGAACAAACTTGGTCATTTCTTTAAACGCTGTTCCACTTAAGCCTAGATTGAAGGCTACTTTACGTGCTTGGAATGGCAGCAATCCTGCTCCCGGGTCAATCTCTTCTGTAAAAATAAGATGCGGAGTCTCTTCTGCAACCGTTTCAATATCCATTCCACCTTCGGTTGAATACATAATCATATTTTTACCTGTAGCACGGTTTAACAGCACCGACATGTAATATTCTTCGGGTTCATTGTCCCCAGGATAATATACATCTTCTGCCACCAAAACCTGATGCACGCGCTTACCTTCTGGCGGAGTTTGAGGTGTAACCAAATCCATCCCTATGATTTGACCTGCAATTTCTTCAACTTGCTCTAAGTTTTTAGCCAGCTTTACACCACCACCTTTTCCGCGACCTCCAGCATGCACTTGTGCTTTGATCACATGCCATCCTGTGCCGGTTTCTTCAGTAAGTTCTTTAGCTGCTTTGACTGCTTCGGCAGCTGTACTTGCTACTTTTCCGCGCTGGATGCGCACGCCAAAGCTGTTCAAAATTTCTTTCCCTTGATATTCGTGTAAATTCATTCTTAGGTTTTTGGTACATCGTTTATGCCGACAAATGTACTATTTTGTATTTGTTTTACGTAATATTTTCCGCGTAAGCGCAATACCGCATACAACTTTGTTTAAACTTTAAACTCTTTAAAATCTAATGGGTCAAAATTTTTAAAATGTCCGTTCATTTGGATCACTTCTTTCATGCGATTAAGCTGTTTAATCATAGGAATAACTACAATTAAATGGTGAATTAAAAAATCAATTCTTACCGCCTCACTAGTAATGCTTAACAATTTATATTCCTGCTCCAGGGACAAACCAATTTTATGAGATAACGAAAAACTGGTGAGTTCATTGACTTCAATCGCAGGTTTAGGAAGCTCTAATGCCTGATACAGTTTTAAAATCAACTCATAGAAATGAGCCTGTTTATCGGGCGTGCCATCCTCGATATTTTCTTGAAATGTTACCTCTCCACCAGCGTATAGTTTACCAGGCATTGTTTCATAAAAAGTATTTACTTTAAACACTTTTATACCATTACAAATCACATCACTGGGACCATCTTCATAGCGATTGACCACTTCTTTAAGCTCAACCAGCGTACCGTATTCCAATTTGTTATTAATAAAGGTTGGGATACCAAAGTTGATTCCATCCTCCTCACAATCCTTAATGAGCTGTTGATAGCGATCCTCAAAGATGTGCAATGGCAGACGCTCACCGGGAAAAACGACAGACTGTAATGGAAATAACGCAAGCATATTCTAATTTTTTTCAAAAATAATGGATAGCAGACAATCCAACAGATTTTAGCTCATAAAGAATCCTCAATATTTTGAGCGTATTAACGTATTTTGTACCCGCCAAATGAGCACATATCTTATGAAAAATAGTATTGTATTAAGTGTAATTCTTTTACTATGCAGTTGCGCTACAGAACCACAAGACCCGCTAGCCTATTCCTTACTGTCGAACGAAAAAGCTATCTATAGGGTAATGCGACCAGATAATCCTAAAGATGAAGCTTATAAAAAATATGAATTACAGCTCTTTTATACCAAAATAGACAGCACGGCTGGTGACCTTAATTTTACAGACTACACATTTCATCTTAATGATGACCATTACTTTTATCCCGCCAGCACTGTAAAGTTCCCTATTGCGCTCTTTGCATTGGAAAAACTGGCAAACTTACCTACAATTTCTAAAGATACACCCTATCGCATCAATGGTGATTCGTTGACCCATACCATTAAAGAGGATATTAAAAAAATCTTCGCAGTGAGTGATAATAAAGCCTATAATCGATTGTACGAATTTTTAGGTCGAGATCATATCAATCAACGATTTAGAGAATTAGGACTTACGAATACGCGCATTCATCACAGACTCTCTACGGCAAACGCAGCAGATTCGATACACCGCGAACTAATTTTCTATGCTCAAAGTGATACCGTTAGAATAAAAGCAAAAACTGCGGCTAAAATTATTCCGCTCAAGACGGAAAAGATCAAAAAAGGAATCGGCTTTATGCAAAATGATAGTCTGATCAATATGCCGATGGATTTTTCAAAAAAAAATTACTTCCCGCTTGAAGAACAGCATAATTTGATGAAGCGGTTATTCTTTCCGGAAGCCTTTTCAAAAGATCAGCAACTTAAGCTTACTAAAGAACAACGGCAATTTCTTATGGATGCAATGCGTACACTCCCCTATGAGTTAGGGTATGATAGAAAAGAATATTATGATAGTTACGTCAAGTTTTTTCTTTTTGGCGATCAAAAGGACGATATCCCTGATCATATTAAAATCTACAACAAAGTAGGTTACGCCTATGGCACGTTGAGTGAAACCGCCTATATTTTAGATACACAGCGAAATATTTCTTTTTTACTTTCAGCCACCATGCTGGTCAATGAAAACAGAATCTTTAATGACAATAGCTACGAATACGAAGAAATCGGAATTCCGTTTCTAGCCCAACTAGGTCGGGAGCTTTATTTCTACGAAGTCCAGCGAAAACGCGAATAAGCGCTTTGCCAACTTGGACTTGAAATCAAATTATTCCCCCTTTGAAGGGGGAAAGATTTGCCGTAGCAAATCAGGGGGATGTTCTTGCGAACTTGAAATTGAACTCGAAAATTCTATTCCACAAAGAACCTCCTAAGATGACACAAAGGTTCACAAAGCCTTATTATAACTCAAAATCAAATAGCCAAATTCTCTATCGAGTAAATAAAGGTTATGACGAGCATACACAAGAAAACATTGAACATTGAACCTCAAACCTTGAACCCTTACAGCCCATGATAAAAAATCAATGCATTTTTAAAGGGATCATAAAAAGAAAACTCCAGTGTTCCCCAGTCAGTTTCTTCTAAGTTGGTATACTCGTGAAAGACTCCGGCGTATTTATATTCTTCATAGAGTAGCTTAATTTTTTGGGTAAGGATTCTAAGTAGAGGACGATCCATACCATTATCCCATTCAGATTTGTCGTGCCATTGCAAATGCAGTTCTATACCATCTCTCACCACCCCGGCATAACGCGGATTCTTTTCATCATCTACAAAACCTATGTCAAAGTTGAGTTTTTCAACATAAAACTGAAGCGCCTCCATGACGTCCCATACAGGTAGTACCGGATGTACTTCAGCTAAAAAACCATTTCCCTTTTTACCTTTCATAGCGATGTAAATATAAACGCGCTTTTGTTTCTGACCAAAAAATGTATCTTTCTTTTCTCATGGACTTGGATAAACAATATCTCATAGATTTAGCAAATGCTAAAATGCCTTTTGGTAAGTTTAAAAACAGATACCTAAGCGACTTACCAGAAGCCTATCTCATCTGGTACAGACAAAAAGGCTTCCCAAAGGGAAAACTAGGAGATCAATTGCTTCAAGTCTTAGAACTTAAAGTCAACGGACTAGAACATATTTTGAGAACCTTGCGAGATTAATCCCGAAATGTGCCATAGCTTCGGGAATTTTTGGTAATTTTACGCCCCGTAAAGACAGCAAAAAATCACTCTTCATGGCTGATATAAAGTACATCTTCGTTACGGGCGGGGTATCATCATCACTTGGTAAAGGAATTATCGCGGCATCCCTGGCTAAACTCTTACAGGCCAGAGGCTACAGGGTGACTATTCAAAAACTGGACCCCTACATTAACGTGGATCCGGGAACATTAAATCCTTACGAACACGGTGAATGTTATGTTACTGAAGATGGCGCCGAAACTGATCTTGACCTTGGTCATTATGAACGTTTTTTAAACGTCAACACCTCACAAGCCAATAATGTGACCACCGGTAGAATTTATCAAAGCGTGATTGAAAAAGAACGCCGGGGCGATTTTTTGGGTAAAACGGTACAAGTCGTACCTCATATTACCAACGAAATTAAAGAACGCATCCAAATCTTAGGCAATAGCGGTGATTATGATATTGTCATTACAGAAATTGGCGGTACTGTGGGTGATATTGAGTCACTCCCCTACGTAGAAGCTGTGCGTCAATTAAAATGGGAATTGGGCGAAGACAATGCACTTGTTATTCATTTGACCCTTATTCCCTATTTGTCTGCTGCGGGTGAACTTAAAACCAAACCCACTCAGCACAGTGTAAAAACCTTGATGGAAAGTGGAGTAAGTGCTGATATTCTGGTTTGTCGTACAGAACACGAATTAAGCGATGACTTACGTCAAAAGTTGGCGCTCTTTTGCAATGTGCGTAAAGAAGCGGTGATTCAATCGATTGATGCCAGCACGATTTATGAAGTGCCTAATCTAATGTTAGAAGAAGGACTGGATACCATCACACTCAAAAAACTGGGGCTTCAAGCTAAAAACGAACCAGATCTTAAGCGCTGGAATGAATTTTTATCGCGGTATAAAAATCCCAAACAAGAAGTTTCAATTGGATTAATAGGCAAATATGTAGAATTACAAGATTCCTATAAATCCATCATAGAATCCTTTAATCATGCCGCCGCTGCCAATGAGGTAAAAGTTCATCTTGAACGTATTCATTCTGAACATATTGACGAAGAGACTATCTCAAAGCGTATCGCCCATTTAGACGGAATTTTAGTCGCTCCCGGATTTGGTGAACGTGGAATTGAAGGTAAAATAAAGGCAGTACAATATGCCCGTGAGAACAACATTCCATTTTTAGGGATTTGCCTGGGGATGCAAATGGCAGTCATTGAATTCTCCCGAAACGTTTTAGGATTAAAAGATGCCAGCTCAACCGAAATGGATCCCGAAACGCCACATCCTGTCATTGATATTATGGAGGATCAAAAGCAAATTACCACTAAGGGTGGTACCATGCGATTGGGTTCTTGGGATTGCACACTAAAGGAAAACAGTTTAATCCATGAGGTATACGGCGAAAAAAACATTAAAGAACGTCACCGCCACCGCTTTGAATACAATAATTCCTATAAAGATCAACTCACTGATGCTGGCCTAAAAGCCACAGGAATCAACCCAAAAACGGGATTGGTAGAAGTTATTGAAATACCTTCTCATCCCTGGTTTATTGGCGTACAGTATCACCCGGAATATAAGAGTACCGTGGCTAGTCCTCACCCCCTCTTTGTTCAATTTGTTGGGGCTGCAAAAAAACATACAAAAAAAAAATAATGCCATCTTGGCACTAATCCTAAAGATGGACGGGGAATTGCTGTAACGTTTAACAGCGCAACAAGCTAAAAAAGACAAGGTTTTAATATATTCGCAGGATTTTTAGCCTTAAGGTTACCTTAAGCGCTATAGAACACCTAATCAATACACTACACAAGTAGTTCATTAAACTATTTTGGGTCAAGCCCGAAAGAACGCATGGAAGAAAAAAAGTTAGACACCAATTCAATCATAGGTTTTATCTTAATCGGAGCAATTTTATTATTCATGCTCTGGCAAAATCAGCCTACGGCGGAAGAAATTGCTGCAAATGAAGCAACCCAGGAACAAGTCGAAAAAGAGGAGAAAACTCCCGTCATAACCGAAGCCGATAAAGCACCTGAAGCCATGACACAGGCAACCGACTCAGCTTCAGTGGTAAAAGTGGTACAAGAATTAGGAGCCTTTGGATATTCGGCAACACTTGCTTCGGCAGCAGATAAAACGACTACGCTTGAAAATGATGTGCTTCAGCTTAAAATAAGTAATAAGGGAGGACAAATTGTGGAGGCAAAGATCAAGCCGTTTAAAACCTACGATTCGCTACCAGTATACCTCATCAAAGATGGTAATGCTAATTTTAATCTTACCTTAAAAACGACAGATAATCGCACCTTAAATACCTCAAATTTATATTTTGAACCCAGTCTGAGCACTTCCGGAGATAATGAGGTTCTTTCGATGAGGCTGAAAACCGGTGGAAATGAATATTTGGAGTATCGCTATGAGATTAAACCCGGTGACTATATGCTGGATTTTAGCATACGTTCTAAAGGATTAGAGAATGTATTGCAAAACGAAAATGCCATTTTAGACTGGAATCTTAAGGGGTATCGACATGCCAAGAGTATTTCGTACGAAAACCGCTATACTGAAATCATCTACGAATATGAAGATGGTAAAGACGATTACACTGGCTTAAGTGAATATAAAGAGCAGGAAGATATCGATATCACGTATGTCGCCTTTAAACAACACTTTTTTACTTCAATCCTACTTTCTGATACTCCGCTGGAGCGTGGAAAATTCGTTTCTAAAGATTTAGTACAAGATGAAGATGTGGACACGCTGTACACCAAAGCTTTTTCTGCCACCATGCCGTTAAAGGTAAAGGGCGGAGAAATCAATCAGAGCATGAATTGGTATTACGGTCCTTCTGATTATGAGATATTAAATGCCTACGACCGTAACTTGGATGAAGTAGTGCCACTGGGATGGGGAATTTTTGGATGGATTAACCGTCATGTGTTTATTCCATTATTTGGCTTTTTAGGCGGTTTTATGCCGTATGGTATAGCCATTATCGTCATGACCATTTTGACCAAGATTGTGTTATCTCCGGTACAGTATAAATCTTTTTTATCTCAGGCAAAGATGAAAGTCTTAAAGCCAGAGATTAACGAGATCAGTGAAAAGTACAAGGATAATGCGATGAAAAAGCAGCAGGAAACTATGAAGCTGTACAGCAAAGCCGGCGCCAGTCCTATGAGTGGATGTTTACCGGCCTTGATGCAGATTCCCGTGTTTTATGCCTTGTTTCAGTTTTTTCCCAGTGCATTTCAGTTGCGTCAAAAACCTTTTTTATGGGCCGAAGATTTATCCAGTTACGATACGATTGCTGAGCTTCCATTCAATATCCCGTTTTATGGAGATCACGTGAGTTTATTTCCTATTCTGGCGGCTCTTGCCATTTTAGTGTACATGCAAATGACCACCGGGCAAAATATGCAAGCCCAACAACAACCCGGGATGCCAAACATGAAGTTCTTGATGTACTTATCCCCTGTATTCATGTTGGTCTTCTTTAATAATTACGCCAGTGGATTATCCCTGTATTATTTTGTATCGAACTTGATCTCAATTGGGATCATGTTAGTCATCAAATATTACATTATAGACGATCAAAAAATTCTGGCTAAGATTGAAGAGAATAAAAAGAAGCCCAAAAAGACAAACCGATTTGCCAAGAAAATGCAAACCATGATGGAGCAGGCAGAACAGCAAAAGAAGTTAGCAGAGAAAAAAAAGAAGTAAGATTTTATTTTAAGTCATAAAAAAAGGCTGTCAAATGGCAGCCTTTTAAATTTTTACTTTACTTAAATTAATCTTCTAGGTCCACATCTGGAACTAATACACGTCCTACGGCATGAATCACACCATTACTTGCCTGTACGTTCGTAGCGACAATGTTAGTTTCTCTATTAGCAAAATCAGTTATCACAGGAGAACCACTTTCCAAACTAATAGTAAAGTTACCATTTAATGTTGTAACAATTTGTCCATCAGTAATATCCTCTGCACGGACATTTGCACCAGAAACTACATGATAAGATAAAATATTAGCTAAATCATCTGTATCTACATCATCAAGACCGTTTTCAAGACCTAGTTCGTCGATTAACAATCCAAATGCGTCATCAGTTGGAGCAAATACTGTAAAAGGTCCATTTCCACTTAAAGTAGTGACAAAATTAAATGAATCATCGGCTTGTAAAGCAGTTTCTAAGGTGTTGAAAGTAGGGTCAGCGGCTGCAAATGTAACCACCGTTGGTAAATCTATAACCCCATTAATCACATGGATTACACCATTACTGGCATTTACATCAGCCTGAGAAACTGCAGGACCTCCATTTAGAGTAACCCCTCCATCTGTATTTACATAAAGACTTAAGTTTACTTCATCGCTATCATCATCGTCACCATCTAAATCTACTGTTGATAAGGTGTTAATGTATCCAGGAGATAAATCTGCTTCAAAAGACTCGCCTGATACCACGTGGTTTAATAAAACTGCCGTTAGTTGTTCATCAGATAAATCATCTAAACTACTAACACCGTTATCTGCTTGAAAAAAAGCTTCAAAAGCAGCATTGGTTGGTGCAAACACAGTATACTGAGCACCTTCATCATCTAAAGTAGCTGCCAAATTAACACGTTGGAGCGCTGCCACTAAAGAAGAAAAATTAGCTGGATCGCCAACTGCGATTTCTGTAATTGTCAATTCATTGTCAATCACATTTCCGTTGTCATCATCGTCACTACATGCCGCAGCACCTAGTACGATCATTGCCGCAAGGGCAATTCTTTGTACTTTTGAAATAAAATTCATTGTTTTGAGTTTAAAAATTTGTTCACCTCAAAAATACAACTACAACGATGTAGTTTGTTTAATATTTAGTTAAAATGATTAAACACATTCTTGTTTTATGGCTATTTTCCTTGGTTTCCAGTGCTCAAACTGTTAAACTTAACCAGTTTGATGCCCAGGGTCAGCGTCATGGATATTGGAAGAAAACCTATGAAAATAGTGACCAAATTCGATATGAAGGAACCTTTAGACACGGCAAAGAAGTAGATACCTTTAAATTTTATAAACCAAATACACGGTACCCTTCGGCACTTACCATTTTTAGCATAGACTCCAACCGTGCTACGCAAATTTATCTGGCGCAAAATGGACATAAGATAAGCGAAGGTCTGCTAGAGGGTAAACAACGTACGGGCACCTGGACCTATTATCATGAGGATGGTAACACTGTTATGATGACCGAAGAATATACCAATGGTCAACTCAATGGTTTTCAAATCACTTACTTCCCTAACGGGAAAATCGCCGAAAAAAGCAATTACCTCAACGGCAACCTACACGGCGTATCTAATATGTATAATGACCAGGGAACATTGGTTAAAGTATTTACCTACGATAAGGGTCAACTACATGGCGAGACCATCTACTATAATGCTGATGGCAGCAAATCATCTTCCGGTAATTACAAAAACAATAAAAAGCATGGTATTTGGCAGTATTATAAAGATGGAAAGGTGGTAAAAGAGAAAAAGTTTCCGCTTCCGTCAGGTAAAATAGAAAAATCAGACTAGCCGTCATCAAGTATTTCTATCTCGCCACGCTAAAATAATATAAGCCCGTCCTAACGGCTTCTACATATTTCGTAATTTTGCACCATGCAACGAGTAATTGTAGGTTTAAGTGGCGGAGTAGATTCCAGTGTAGCGGCGTATCTTTTAAAAGAACAGGGCTATGAGGTGATCGGCCTTTTTATGAAAAACTGGCACGATGAATCTGTCACCATAAGCGATGAATGTCCCTGGTTAGATGATAGCAATGATGCGATGCTGGTGGCCGAAAAGTTGGGCATTCCCTTTCAAACTGTGGACTTAAGCGCAGAATACAAAGAACGCATCGTAGATTATATGTTTAATGAGTATAAAAACGGAAGAACTCCCAACCCAGATGTACTCTGTAATCGTGAAATTAAATTTGATGTATTCCTCAAGATCGCTTTGTCCTTAGGGGCTGATTATGTTGCTACAGGTCATTATTGCCAAAAAGATAGTGTAGAAAAAGACGGCAACACTATTCATCGCCTACTCGCAGGTAGAGACTCGAATAAAGACCAATCTTATTTCTTATGTCAATTATCTCAAGAGCAATTGGCAAAAACCCTCTTCCCCATTGGCGAATTACAAAAAAGTGAGGTTCGTAAAATTGCGGCAGCACAAGATTTAATAACCGCAGATAAAAAAGATAGTCAGGGACTTTGTTTTATTGGTAAAGTGCGACTTCCCGATTTTTTACAACAACAATTAACCCCGAAGAAAGGGCAGATTATTGAAATCCCTGCACAACAAGAAGTGTTTGAGGTAAACGAACCTGATTTTAAGTCGGCTGAAGAACGTTTAGCCTTTATCGCACAAAAATATTCTTACCATCCGGAAGATGGTCAGGTTGTTGGAACCCATCAGGGAGCTCACTTTTTTACCAAAGGACAACGTAAAGGCCTGGCAGTAGGTGGAACGCCAGAGCCTCTTTTTGTGATTGAAACTGATGTGGATCAAAATATCATCTACACCGGGCAGGGAAAAGATCATCCCGGGTTATTGCGTAAGGGCCTTTTTGTAAAGCCACATGAAATTCATTGGGTGAGAGAGGATTTACGTTTAGATACTGATGAGTACATGAAAGTCAATGCCAGGATTAGATACAGACAACCTCTGCAAGAAGCAAGCTTGCATCAAACACAACACGGATTGTATGTGATTTTTAAAGAACACCAATCTGCGATTACAGAAGGTCAGTTTGTCGCGTGGTATCAAGGGGACGAACTAATTGGATCAGGAGTAATTTCGTAATACTATTTTATGAGGTCATTTACCATTCTTTTTGTTTTAAGTATAACATGGTTCACACATGCACAAACTCAGGATGCATGGGTGTTCTTTACCGATAAAGAAGATGTGCAGGCTTCTATAAACAACCCTATAAGTATCTTAACTCAGGAAGCGCTGGATAGAAAGCAACTTCATAATATTAGTATTGATGAGCGAGATGTTCCGGTTAATGAGACGTATATTCAGCAGATAAAAAATGCTTCAGGCATTAACGTTTTAGCGAAATCCAAATGGATGAATTGTGTCTATGTTCAGGGAACGTTTTCAGCTATTGATAACTTGCTCAATCAGTCGTTTGTTTCTAGTATTGAATATGCAAACAAAGACTTAAATGCGGTCACCAAGATATTGTTTTCCGAAGAAAATAAATTTTTTCAGGAAGAAAATCTATCAAAAACGGTCTATGACTATGGCGATGCTGCCAATCAAATCCTACAGTTAAATGCACAAACGCTACATCAAGAGGATTATACCGGCGACGGAATGGTGATTGCATTTTTAGATAGTGGTTTTCCAAACGTTCAAACGATTCAGGCATTTTCTCATCTCATTGACCAAAATAAACTGCTGGGCACCTATGATTTTGCGTTACGACAAGAGGACGTGACCGGAACGGGTTCTCATGGAACCATAACCCTAAGTGATGCTGCAGCCTTACTCCCGGGTGAATTTGTGGGTACAGCTCCGCAGGCTTCCTACTACTTATTTAGAACAGAATTTGCTCCTACCGAAGTACCCGTTGAAGAAGCCTGGTGGGTCGAAGCACTTGAGCGAGCAGATAGCCTGGGCGTGGATGTAGTCAATACATCATTAGGATATCAGGATTATGACAACCCCGCCTACGATCACAGTTATGAAGATTTGGATGGTCAAACTACCTTTGCCGCACGTGGAGCAAATCACGCCTTTGATAAAGGAATGCTTTTGGTCACCTCTGCCGGGAATGATGGTAATGGATTTACCTTTGTTGGAACCCCGGCTGACTCACCCGGAGTAATGAGTATTGGTGCAGTAGATGAAGATGGAAATTACGCATCCTTTAGTTCAATTGGACCTACAGTAGACGGTAGGATTAAACCAGATGTTATGGCGCAGGGAGCGGGAGCAGCTGTCATCAATCAAGACGGGACAGTAAGTTTTGTAAACGGTACTTCAATGAGCTCTCCCATAATGGCTGGCGCTATAGCTTGTTTATGGCAAGCCTATCCTCAAGCAACCAATGCCCAGATCATGCAGATTCTGCGTGAATCTGGTTCACTATTCACAACTCCAAGTAATGAAATGGGTTACGGCATTCCTGATTTTGAAGCTGCCTTAGCCGGTTTGACTCAATTAAACGTACAAGAAGCACTAGCAGACCTTCAGTTTGGAATTTATCCTAATCCCGCTCAACATGAACTGCACATTCAATTTCCTGCAAACATTCTAAATGCTGAGATTACAATACTTGATCAGGGTGGAAGAAAAGTAATGCAACACCAGCTATCCCCAGCTACTTCTAGTATGGATCTTTCAAGGATGGCAAGTGGGTTATATCTAGTGACCATCAAAGGTAATTCTACCTCAAATACCTTCAAGCTGATAAAATCGTAGTAAAACCTATTATGCTTAGACAATTTGGTTGTTTTTTAGCTATTTTAGTCCGTCATGAAAAATAACAGAATTGCACAGCTTTTTAATATTGATTATCCCATTATCCAGGGTGGAATGATCTGGGCCAGCGGCTGGCGATTAGCCAGTGCAGTGAGCAATGCGGGTGGACTAGGTCTTATCGGTGCCGGTTCCATGTATCCTGATGTTCTCAAAGAGCACATTCAAAAATGTAAAAAAGCGACTGATCGACCTTTTGGAGTGAATGTTCCTCTACTCTATCCTGATATTGAGGAACTCATGAAAATTATTATAGATCAAGAGGTGAAAATCGTATTTACCAGTGCAGGAAATCCTAAAACCTGGACGAATCATCTTAAATCTAAGGGTATTACCGTTGTTCACGTGGTGAGCAGTGTAAAATTTGCACTTAAAGCTCAGGAAGCCGGGGTTGATGCGGTCGTTGCCGAAGGTTTTGAAGCCGGCGGTCATAATGGCAGAGAAGAGACAACTACCTTTACGCTCATCCCTATGGTGGCAGAACAAATCAGCATTCCGTTGATTGCAGCCGGAGGTATCGCTACCGGAAGAAGCATGCTGGCGGCCATGATTCTTGGTGCCGAAGGCGTCCAGGTAGGAAGCCGCTTTGTTGCCAGTGAAGAAGCTTCTTCACACCCTAACTTTAAGCAATTGGTAGTTGATGCCAAAGAAGGAGACACCGCACTTACGCTAAAAGAACTCGCTCCCGTGCGAATGCTAAAAAATAAGTTTTTTGAAGATGTGATTGACCTCTACACCAAATCTCCCAGTACAGATGACCTCAAAAAATTATTAGGACGTGCCAGAGCTAAAAAAGGCATGTTTGAAGGAGACTTAGAAGAAGGTGAACTGGAAATTGGTCAAATCAGCGGACTCATACACGACATCAAACCTGCCGGTCAAATTATACAAGATATGGTCGCTGATTTTGAAGAGGCTAAAACAAAGGTTGAGAATCTTTGGTAAACTGATCATTGTAGTACAGAATTTGATGGCGCGGAATTTGATGGCGCGGAATTATATTCCGTGCAATCAAAAATTTACTTTGATAGCGCAGAATTGCATTTTCATGGCGTGGAATTGTATTCCGCGCGTGCAATTAAAAAAACTTGTTTCTATGTCCACTAAATACAAAGCTACAGAGACAGATACCGCTTACTTTATCACAATCACTACAGTTGAGTGGATTGACGTGTTTACACGATTGAACCAAAAATACGCCATCATAAATTCTTTGGACTACTGTCAAAAACACAAAGAACTAGAAATTTATGCGTACTGTCTTATGTCAAACCATCTTCATCTGCTATGTAAGGGAATTAATGGAGTTCTACTGTCTGATATCATGAAAGATTTCAAAAAATTTACGGAGAAGAAAATTATTGAGAATATACTTAACGAACCTGAAAGCAGAAAAGAATGGATGTTGCCATTATTCAAAAAAGCGTGTGATCATTTAAAAAGAGATCAAACCTATAAAGTTTGGCAAAATGGTTATCACGCAGAAGTAACGACGTCAAATTGGTTTATAAAACAGAAGCTAAACTATATTCATCAAAATCCGGTAGTTGAAAAAATAGTAGCCTATCCTGAAGACTATTACTTTAGCTCTGCGCGCAATTATGCTTCGCTAAGTTATCCACTCCAAGTAGAGGTTTTAAACATTTTCTAGTTGTAAATACAAAATAACCATATAATGCTATTGCACGGATTACAAATCCGCGCTAGCAATAAAAGAGGATGTATAATTGCGTTCTGCGACTTTGTCACAAACTAGTAGTTCACCACTACGCGGATTGCAAATCCGCGCTAACGGCGTGTAAATAATTAATATGTATAATATAGAATTATCGAAAGCAAAAGGCGCTGGACAGAAGTCATAAATAATAAAAACAGATAGCGCGGAATTGTATTCCGTGACATTGTTTTTGAAATTTTGAATATTTTACTCTTAGCTGTAGGCAAACCTCACCACTTTCTCCATCTCTGGATGTAGGCTGTTAAGCACAGGGCAAGTTTTGGCGGTTTGTTCTAACATCTTCTTTGTTTTTTGGGAATATGTATCTGGAAACGTGATCAGCACCTCTACGCGTGAAATTCTTCGGGGATTAGACGCCATGGTTTTAGTGACTTCAGCTTTTGTATTGACAAGATCTACTCCTAACTCGTTTGCCTTGATTCCCATAACCGTTAACATACAGCTTGCCAACGCAGTGGCTACCGTATCAGTGGGTGAGAACGCTGCTCCTTTGCCGTGATTATCGGTAGGAGCATCTGTAATAAAAGATTGGTTGCTTTTAATGTGCGTAGAGGTAGCACGTAAATCACCATTATACACTACAATTGATGTCATTTATTCCACAAGTTTAAGTTGAAGTCCGTCTTCATATTGAATAAGATAGGCAGATGTATTGTAATATCCTCCCATCGGCTGCTTGGCGTAGTAGAACCCGCTTTTTAGGTACGACGTATTTGCTCCTGAATGGGCGGAAGAATACACATCACCAAATGCCGCTAAACGCAACAGTACGTCATAGGTAATATCAAATCCACGCAGCGCGTATTGACTCGGCATCTTTCCAAAGCGTTTGAGATAAGCGGCGTTAAAAGAGCCTGTTTTATTATCTAAAACCTGCTTACTAATGGAGGCAAACATAAATCTTAACTTGCTCAGGTGATTGGCATCAATATTTTCATTCTCAAATGAACTATTGTACCCGGTTGTAAATAGTTGTGCTTTATATTTATCTGACAAAGCATTGAGGTAGCTGGTCACATTACTAATGAGCGAAACCTGGTTGGTCTCAATGAAAATCCAGTTCTCCATCCCATCGACCAGCTCTTTGGACAAATCGGTTTGATAGATAAAACTGTTTTCGCGAGGTGTAATCACCTTAGCCACAGGATATTTTGTTAGTAAACGCTCCTTTTTAGCTTCGGCGGAGCTATCGGCGATGATGATCACATTTTTTGTTTCCGTACGATCGTCCAGATGATTCATTAACTTAACTTCCATCAAGCTGTCAATCGTTCTGGTTTGAAATACATTAGGTGTCATTCCAATAGTAGCAGTGGTTAATGGAGAGAACACCGGGATTTGCAAGGCTTCCGCTTGACGGGCCGCAACATCAAAAGTCGTATTCATCAAAGGTCCTATGATGGCCTGAACGTTTGAAAAATCATTCGCCTTGAATAAATTAGCCACCTTGCTTGAATCTTGTTGGGTGTCAAACGTTTGCAAATTGACCGAAATCCCATTTCGTTTTGCAGAATCCAACGCCATCAATACCCCTTCATAGAAGTCCAGGGATAAATTGAGTAAACGTTCTCGTTTAAATCGATCTTCTAGATTGACAGAGTCTTTAGAGGAACGATCTAAATTAAACGGAAGCATGACCACTAATTCTTTAACCAGATTATTGGTCAATGAATCTTCCAGATTAACCATTGGATTATCTGTAAAGAAAAAACCAACGGCAGAAAGTTCATTATTAGGGACTTTGAGTACCATGCCAGCTTTGACACCATCGGTTAAGGAGGGATTTAAAGCAATGAGCGAGTCCTGCGTGATTTCAAACTTCTGCGTAAGCTGAAAAAAGTTTTCTAACGGTTGCACCTCATAAAAAGCGAACCTGCGATCCTTTAGGATAGATGCTTTATCTGTGGGATTTTTAGTGACAATCAATTTTTGACCCGGTTTTAAGTCATCTCCCACACCGGGGTTCATGGCATTGAGCTGCGCAACACTAATCCCGTATTTACGGGCAATGCCAAATTTACCTTCACTCATTTGAACCACATGTGTGGCAATCTTATCGTCCATGGGATCGATAACGGGCAGACCAGGGCGCTCAACAACTTCACCCGGCTTAGGATACACCGGAATCTGAATTCGGTCTCCTTTTCGCAGCTTCTCAGCATAGAGCTGCTTGTTGTATTTTTTGATCAGGGTCTGACTCACATTATAGCGTTGTGACAAACTAAACAGCGTTTCTTTTCGCTTTACTTTGTGCATCACAAAGTCGACCGGGTCTGGCTGCATCCCGCTGTAATCAGCAACGACTAAAATCGAATTTTTGGTAAGGTTTGCCGCATCTGGATTGATCTTTTTAATCGCAGCGACAGAGGTGCCGTATCGCGCGGCAATACTCTCTAAGGTTTCTCCTTCTTGAACTTTATGTGCTTTATATTCTTGTGCCTGGATGCTCCAACTCAGAATTAAAAAACAAATGATGGTTATACTCCTCATGTATTAACTGTTTATTCCCACTCAATCGTGGCGGGTGGTTTTGAACTGATGTCATATACCACTCTGTTGACACCTTTCACACGATTGATGATCGCATTAGAGGTTTTTTGTAAAAATTCATAGGGTAAATTCACCCAGTCTGCGGTCATTCCATCGGTGGACTCTACCGCCCTTAGCGCGACTACTTTTTCATACGTACGCTCATCTCCCATCACGCCTACCGAGTTCACCGGCAACAGAATCGCTCCTGCCTGCCAAACCTTATCGTACAATCCCCATTCTCTCAATCCATTAATGAAAATGGCATCTACCTCTTGCAAGATACGTACTTTTTCTGCCGTGATATCTCCTAAAATACGTATCGCCAAACCTGGCCCCGGGAAGGGATGTCTCCCTAATAAGGTTTTATCTATCCCCAACTCTGCTCCTACTCGTCGCACCTCATCCTTAAACAACATACGCAATGGCTCTACGATCTTTAACTTCATAAAATCGGGCAATCCTCCCACGTTATGATGCGATTTTATGGTGACCGATGGTCCATTGACCGAAACTGACTCAATCACATCAGGATAAATCGTTCCCTGTGCTAAATAGGTCACATCGGTAATTTCGTGCGCTTCATCATCAAAGACCTCTATAAATGTTTTGCCAATCGCTTTACGCTTTGCTTCCGGATCTGCTTCGTCTTTCAGCGCTTTCAAGAAACGTGCCGAAGCATCTACACCTTTTACATTCAGCCCCATGTCTTTGTACTGATCCAGTACACTTTCAAACTCATCTTTACGCAGCAATCCGTTATTCACAAAAATGCAATAGAGGTTCTTGCCAATGGCCTTGTGTAGCAATACGGCAGCCACGGTACTATCTACTCCGCCGCTTAAACCTAAGACTACTTTATCGGCACCTACTTTTTGCTTGAGTTCTTCAACTGTGGTATCCACAAAAGCAGCAGGTGTCCAGGACTGCTCCACCCCGGCAATGTGCACTAAAAAGTTTTCGAGTAAACGTTTTCCTTCGGTGGTATGGTATACTTCAGGGTGAAATTGTATTGCGTAGGTGTCTTCCCCATCGATACGATATGCGGCATTAAGCACATCGCTGGTGCTTGCTAAGCGTTTTCCGCCGACAGGCAAATCCTTGATGGTATCACTATGAGACATCCAGACTTGGGTATTTTCTGTAATCTCATCAAAAAGCTTGGCCTCATCTTTCACAATAGAAAGATTGGCTCTCCCATACTCGCGGGTAGCACTGGGCGCTACCTTACCACCATAAAAATGAGCGAGGTATTGTGCCCCGTAGCATACACCAAGCAAAGGTTTTTTGCCTTTGATGGCCGATAAATCCGGGTGTGGTGCATCATCGCTGCGTACTGAAAATGGACTCCCACTCAGGATCACCGCTTTAAAGGGATCTAAGTTTGCCGGAATCTTATGATACGGGTGGATTTCACAGTAAATGTTGAGTTCTCTCACGCGTCTTGCGATGAGTTGGGTGTATTGCGACCCAAAGTCAAGAATAAGGACATTATTTTGCATAGGCAAAAGTAAAAATTTGAGGTTGATATTTATCTCTGGCAGGATATTTTTCTACCTTTAGGTTTCAACAATTTGTGGACATTATGAAATACCTAACCGCAATCATTTTTTCATTAGCCATTGTAGGGGCGGCATATCTGATGGGTAACGCCTATACCTCACGTTCAAATCCCGAAGGTAATATCAATGTTACGGGCTTAGGAAGCAAAGATTTTACATCTGATCTAATTGTGTGGGAAGGCAGTTTTAATCGCTTTAACTCCAACTTAAAACAGGCGTTTGAGGATTTAAACCGGGATAAACAGATTGTACGAGAGTATTTAATGGCGAAAGGAATCCAAGCTGAAAACATCATCTTTAACTCGGTGCAAACCAGTGAACGCAGCGATAACCAATACGATAATGGCAATTATGTCGGAAGCATTTTTAGAGGCTACAACCTTACCCAATCCATTAAGGTAGAATCTACCAATGTCGAAAAAGTCGAAGGGATTTCACGAGAGGTCACCGAATTATTGAACAAGGGAGTTCAGTTTAACTCCTATCCGCCGCGGTACTACTATACTAAAATAGCCGATCTTAAGATCGAATTAATCTCTAAGGCGACGGAAGATGCCCGACTGCGTGCTGAAAAGATTGCCGAAAACAGCGGGAGTAGCTTGGGCAACCTCAACAGTGCCCGCATGGGAGTTTTTCAAATCCTGGGGCAAAACAGTGGTGAAGACATTAGCTGGGGCGGTGCGTATAACACTACGGCTAAACAAAAAACAGCTTCGATCACCATGCGGCTGGAATACGAAATTGAATAAGCATGTTAGACGAACTATTTGAAACTACCTGGCAGGAACTACAGGACGGCTGCCACAAACGCAAACACCCCTTTAAATACTGCACTTTTGCTACCCTGAAAAACGCAAGCGAGGTCAAGCAACGCACCGTGGTCTTTAGAACTATTATGGATAATTGCCTGTGGTTTTATACCGATTACCGCAGCAATAAGGTCTATGAGATTAAGGAGCATAATCAGGTGAGTGTCCTGTTTTACCATCCCAAAAAGCTACATCAAATCACAGTAAGCGGAACCATTCATTTACACACAGAAGGTGCTGATGTCAAAAAGAAATGGAACGGCATACAGCAAACATCTAAAAAAGACTACACTACTGCCAATCCCCCGGGTACGCCAATCTCAAATCCAGATCAAGTCGAATATGGCGACGAACATTATTTTACCATCATGGAGTTGCACCCCACCAAGATTGAATATTTACGCCTCAAACGCCCCAATCATATTAGGGCTTTGTTTGAGTTAAAAGATGGGAATTGGGAAAAGCAGTTTTTGGTGCCTTAGATATAGAAAAAATTTAAAATTGGATGAATTGTGATAATTCAATAATATAACTTTTATATTTATTAAAATAAGAAATAATCCTTTACATAACAAACTTCTAGGAACGAATAAATATCAGAAAATCAAGTTAGTATTCTATTTAGTATTAAGTATGTTATTTTTAATTACTCTCTACAATTATTCACAAAAGGAAGGTACATGATTAACGAATCTTCTGTGATAATGGATACTAGGACTGGGACTATATATATTCCTAATAATAAGACCTATTTAGAGATCGATAGCTTCAAGGAGAAAAAATAATCTAAAAGATTAAAAATAGTCTACTATTTTTTACAATTTCATTGATGATTTGCCATTGTGATTCACCTGCTCCACAGTACTTGTACTGCTGCGGTACGTTTTTAATCATCTAACCGCTTAAAATACCGCTTCGCTTCAGTAACAACTTTTGGTGCTAATAATAGTGTTGCAGTCATGGTAGGAACCGCCATAAAGGCAAATACCCCGTCAATAAAATTGATCATCGCAGAGAAATCTGTGGTGGCAGCTAATACAATGCTACCTATGTAAAGAATTAAATAAAGTTTTTGACGTTTTACCCCAAATAAGAAGGACATGCATTTTGTACCATAATACGAATATGAAAACAAGGAAGAAACGCTAAAGACAAACACACAGAGCATTAATGCATACGCTCCTACACCGGGTAGTGCCTCAGAAAAGGCTAAGGCGGTTAGGGTTACGCCATTTGCATCTTGGGTTTCCCAAACATCAGTTACTAAAATGGCCAGCGCGGTTAAGGTACAAATCACCATAGTATCAATTAATGGACCCAACATGGCAACCAAACCTTCTCTAATGGGTTCTGCTGTTTTTGCTGCTCCATGGGCCATGGGAGCTGTACCAATTCCTGCTTCATTCGAGAACGCTCCTCTGCGAACTCCCAGTAAAATCAGTCCGCCTAAGACTCCGCCCAAAAAAGATTCACTTTCCGGCAGATAGTCGGCTGAAAAAGCATCGGTAAAGATGAGTGAAAAATAGTACGGGACGCTTTTAATATGCGTGCCTAAAATGATTAACACCAGAACAAAGTAAAGCACCACCATACTTGGTACGAGTTTAGCCGCAATGCTGCTAATGCGATTGAGCCCTCCAACAATAACAATGGTGGTGACCACTACTAAGATAAATGCGATAACCAAATTTGTTTGCAGGTTTACGTCAATCCCGTTTGGAATTAACACGATATCATTAATCGCCTGTTTGAGTTGATTTACATTCACCACCGGCAAAGCTCCTAACATGCCAAATGCGCTAAAGAGTACCGCCATGGGCTTCCATCGTTTTCCTAATCCTTCAGTAATAAAATACATGGGGCCACCTTGCAAATTCCCTGCGCTATCCTTACCGCGGAATAGAACAGCCAAGGTCGAGGTGAAAAATTTGGTGGACATACCAACAATAGCGCTCATCCACATCCAAAACATGGCTCCGGGTCCGCCGATGGATATGGCCAACGCGACCCCGGCAATATTCCCCATCCCAATGGTAGAGGCCAATGCGGTACTCAATGCTTTAAAATGAGAGATCTCTCCGGGATCATTGGGATCATCATACTTACCACGCAGGACCTGAAGCGCATGACCGAGGTAACGAAAAGGGATAAAAAGAGAATACATCAACAGATACAAACCACCACCCATTAAAAGAATCAGCAAGGGCAATCCCCATGCAAACGATGAGAACTTGGACATGATGTGGTTAAGTGCATCCATAAGGGATAAAAATAGGGCAATGATTGGACAAATAATAGTTTCTTTTACCAATACACAAGAGTAGTTTACTCACGCTTGACAATAGTTATACTGCTGAGGTATTGCAGAAGTTCAGATTTGAATCATTTTGCCCAATAAAAGCAGTTTTTACTAATACAAGTCAGAATCAACAGATTTGAAAAATTAAAACTTACTACGTTCATTTTCTAAATAATAGATAATAGAAACGATTTAATCTCTACATTTACTTCGTCTTTTAAATTTTCCTTATGATCAAAAACGTTAACCTCGTAATACTTTTCATCGCGCTCTTTTGTTCTTTAGCTACCAGTTCTGCTCAGGACATCATTTTTGATGAAAATGAGACCTATTATTCAAATGGTCAGCTTAAAGAACGTTGCGATAATAGGTACGATGGTGAGCGTTCAGGAACATGTAAAACATATTATAAGGACGGAACGCTTAAAAGTTTAGGTGTCTATAAAAAAGGCAAGAAAGATGGCGCTTGGAAAACCTATCACTCCAACGGTGAGTTAAAAGAAGAAGGTTCTTATACCGCCGGGAAACTATGGGGTGAATGGAAAATCTTTCACGATAACGGGACACTTTTTCAGAAAGCGACTTATAATGATATGGGGTATCTTGAAGGTAAACTAGAACGCTACCATAAATCTGGAAAAAAGGCTGAAATAGGGGAAGCAAAAGGCAGTGGAGTATATCAATGGATTGAAAGCTACGATACTAAAGGGCGCTTAATCGATGAAAATAATCTCAATTTCGAATGGATTACCTACAAAGATGATGGAACCATATACCGAAGTGGTTTTTATAAGAATGGAAAGGAACATGGAAAGTGGAGTCACTTTGACGATGACGGGGTCTTAACTTTCTTTTCTCTAAAAGAACAAGGAGCAACGATCTCGCTTACATCTTTTTACAACAACGGAAGCCTTAAAAGAGAAGTTACCTATAAAGATGAGTTGCCCTATGATGAAATAAAGTACTCAAAGGACAACGGTAAGATCATATACACCAAAAAACATGAAAAAAATCGACTTATAGAAAAACACTTTTACAAAGACGGTCAATTAGAGCGTTTAAAGATCTATGTAAACGGGAAGAAGCAAGATAAATGGATGTCATATTATTGCAATGGCGAAGTCTCCAAGCAAGAATCGTATGATGACGGACAGCCTGAGGGCGAATGGCTCCAATTTGATCGAAAAGGAAATCGCACCTATAAAGCAATCATTAAAGATAATGTGGTTAAAGTTTATGATGAAAAGAACCAGATTATTGAGACGAGTAATCTGCGTGGTCAATAAAATGATGAACCCGGCTACCCAGCTCTGCAATAGTTTTATTGCTTCGGTATCGAATTAAAATTGATGTATGCAATACCCCCTCAAAATTGCCATGGCTCAAATTGGGCCTATTTGGTTAGACAAAACACAGACCATTGAAAAAGCAGGAAATGCTAATGCAGAATTAATGATTTTTGGCGAAGCCTTACTACCGGGATATCCGTTTTGGTTGTCCATGACAAACGGAAGTAAATTCAATGATCAGACCAAAAAAATTAAGGTAGTTATGAAGACAATACTATTTTGATCATTAAGGATTGATTTTTATCTTCGTCTGCTAAAATCAAACACTCAAATAGTTTACGCTCTATGAAAAAGAATATTGTCCTTTTACTTTTTACCTTTTGTTTAAGTTCTACTTTTTATGCCCAACGTATAGAATCTAAAAAAGTGTTTGGTGGTTACCAATTTGAGCAAGATGGAAAAATGCTCTCGTTAAAAGACTTACAAAATCTTGTAGAAGGTAATAAACAGGCCTTCACCTTAGTAAAAAAAGCGAGAAATGGTAACACCTTTGCTACCATACTGGGTATCGCAGGAGGAGGGATGGTAGGCTTCCCGTTAGGAACGGCAATAGGCGGCGGAGATCCAAATTGGACTTTTGCGGCTATTGGCGGCGGTTTAATTGTTGTGGCACTACCTCTTTCAAATAGCGCGTACAGAAAAGCAAAAGAAGCTGTTGATATGTACAATGCGACCCTAAGTACCACAAACACCTTTAGTGTAAAGCCACAATTACACCTCATTACAAATTCTAATGGAGTAGGGTTTTCTCTACACTTTTGAAGCAATTATTTCCTGGTAAACTAATGCAGCGAAATGTTATTACTACTTAATGCATAACGTTAAGGTTAAGGGTAAAGTTAATTTTAAGGTTTGATACCTTACAATTCAGTTTATGATTTCAACGCTTGAGTCAGGAATAATTCGCGATCTGCTTTAAGTAATCCAAATTTGTGGCAAAACGATAATATGCCACACGATTTAATTGGTTGGATACATACCTTCGCCGCCTTTATCGCTTTACTTACAGGAAGCATTGTCTTAACTCAGACTAAAGGTACACGTTTACATAAGAGAATAGGAAGAGTATATGCCGTGGCAATGCTCATAGTTTGTGCAACAGCATTTATGATCTATCGACTTCATAATACGTTTGGAATATTACATATTTTTGCCGTCATAAGTACAATAACCTTAGTGTTGGGAATGCTCCCTTTTTATCTAAAAAGCACTAAAAATCCTGTTCTCACTCATCTAGCCTGGATGTACTGGTCTGTGATTGGATTGTATTGTGCTTTTACAGCAGAACTGTTTACGCGACTACCAATGCTGTTAAACCTTCAAAATTCCTACGGCATTTTCTACATGTTAGTTGGCGTATCCACAGGAGCAGTGGGAATGATGGGAAGCCTCTTTTTTAGAAGACAGAAGAAGATGTGGGAAACAATATATACCGCAAACACAAACTAAAATAACTTGACTTCATTTAGCTGTAGTTCAACTACTTGTGTGTCCCGAAGTGATGGCTACATTTTTGAAATACAGGAGTCTACAATAATTCGGCTATTAGTGATAAATTAGTTGACTTATATCACACAAAAAATTACCATGTGGTCCATTAAGAGTATTCTTGCTGCACTTATCCTTTGTTTAGGAATATTTACCTTGTATACACAAACAGAGCTTCCACCTATTCAAGGAAGACCAATCCTATATCAGCCAGATTTACTTCCCTGGCCTCAGGATATCCATCCCGGTAATCCTGATCTTACAGAGCCTACAAGCAATCGTATTTACGATCTCCACATGCAAATCAAAGATTGTGAGGCAATGGATTTGATCCTTTCCACCTCTGGAAATTATCACATGGCGCTAACCGATTTTTGGTTTGATTTCATTATCCCAAAGTATGGCCTACAGAATTGGTATTTCAGTACGAGTCCGCCTATTTCGCCGGAGCAAACGAACAACAGCATACTTACCTATACCAACATTTCATTACAATGTCAGCCCCATATAGCTGTGGGACCTAAGGGTGTTATAAATGCCCTAAAGAAGGATAGTATAATCTTTGGTGAACCTATCCCATTGTTTACGAACCGCGGGAATGTCCTACTGGTCAAAAAGGGAAATCCAAAGAATATCAAGAGACTTTGGGATCTTGAGCGTTCTGATGTTGTGCTGGCGACTTCTAATCCATATTCAGAACCCGGAAGCTTCGGGAATTACGCAAAAAGTATTTATCACATGGCGCTACATGATGGAAATGAAACTAAAGCGCTTGACCTATTTGAATCTCTCTTCGGAAAAAATACCAAAAAATGGATCGTAGGCAAACGTATTCACCATCGCGAAGTTCCGCATTTAATCTATAGCGATCACGCAGATGTAGGCATTCTGTTTTATCATTTGGCGCGATACATGATGAAAACATTCCCACATGAATTTGAGATCATCCCGTTAGGCGGAACCATCGAAAACCCCATTCCCCTACCTGGCAACCAAATCGGAAAACTCTTTTTGGCTAGAATCAATACAAAACTTACTAAAAAACAGTCTACCGCAAGAGAACAATTTATTTCTGAAATACGTGACGGAGCCTTTGATCCATATCTGGAAAAACATCACATCAACCCTATACGTGATAGAAAGTAGTACCCACACAAATTTGTAGTGCATATCACCCAATACTAATCCTTAGAAATAGAAAAAAAAGTTACCTGCGCTATCCTTAATATTCTAAAAATCCAATAATTTTTCCTTTTGACAATAATCATTAGAACACCATTCATTAAAATTATTTATCCTTAACATATTATATATAAATAAAAATATATGAAACAAATATGTGACATTTGTCCCATCACAACAATATCAGATCACATGGAAAACAGCGAAGTACTACACCCTAAATCTTATAAAAGGATAAATCAGGCAACTACAATCGCCGTAGCTGAAGGCGACGGCATTGGACCTGAAATAATGAGAGCTACCTTAAACATTCTCAAAGCTGCAGGAGCTAACATCAAAACAGAGCCGATAGAAGTAGGTCAACAAGTCTACCTATCTGGAAATAGCTCTGGGATTACAGAAGAATCCTGGAAGACCATTTCAAAAAATAAAGTGATCCTAAAAGCTCCGATTACCACTCCACAAGGAAAAGGATATAAGAGTCTCAACGTGACCTTAAGAAAATCTCTGGGTTTATTTTCTAACGTGCGTCCCGTAAGCTCACTACACCCTTACGTCCACACCAACTTTCCTGAGATGGATATTGTGGTTATTAGAGAAAATGAGGAAGATTTATATGCCGGTATTGAGCACAGACAGACTGAAGATGTAGTACAATGTTTAAAATTAATCACACGCCCGGGTTGCGAAAAAATTGTTCGGTATGCCTTTGAATACGCCAGAGCGTACAACCGAAAAAAAGTAACCTGTATGGTGAAGGATAACATCATGAAACTTACTGATGGATTGTTTCATACCGTCTTTAAAGAAATTGCAGCTGAGTATTCTGATATTGAAAGTAATGCTCAAATTATCGACATAGGGTCAGCCAAAATCGCAGCCAGTCCAGAGAATTTTGATGTTATCGTCACCTCAAACCTCTACGGGGATATCATCTCTGATATTGTGGCAGAAATAGGCGGTTCTGTAGGAATGGCAGGCTCTGCAAATGTGGGAAAAAATGTTGCTATGTTTGAAGCGATTCATGGCTCTGCACCAGATATTGCCGGTAAGAAAATTGCCAATCCGTCAGGTTTGCTTAACGGCGCGATCTTAATGTTGGCTCATATCGGTCAAGCCGAAGTTGCTGATAAGATAAAAAATGCCTGGTTAACTACCCTTGAAGATGGCATCCATACGGCTGACGTATATCAGAAAGGAAAAAGCACCAAAAAAGTAAATACTGAAGAATTTACCGAAGCCGTCATAGAACGCTTGGGACAAACTCCTAAAAATTTAACTCCAAGTACAATCTCAAAGGGATCTGGAACAATTACTATCCCAGAATATCATCGCAAAGAATCCGAAAAACAGCTTTTGGGGACAGATGTATTCATTGATTGGAAAGGAAGCGATCCTGAAGAAATCGGAAATGCTCTCAATCAAATCAAAGCACATAATCTTACCCTGAAAATGATTACCAACAGAGGTGTAAAAGTGTTCCCTAACGGAATGAAAGAGACCTACTGTACAGATCATTGGAGATGCAGGTTCATAAGTAAACAGTCTACGATCCTAGAGAAAAGTTTACAGTATGGTGAAGTTGAATACGAGCAAATTATCAACCTCCTGGCTACTTTACATCAGGAAGGATTTGATGTCATAAAGACTGAAAATCTCTACGAGTTTGATGGACAAAGAGGATTCTCACTAGGTCAGGGGGAATAAGCTTGAACAATCTTTAAAACGCTCTGTATCATTCGGTACGGAGCGTTTTTAATTCAGAGCATTAGGATAAGGCTCATGATTACCTCAAGTTAAGCACGGTAAAGGCTGTATTAAGTGGTTGTAAATTTTCCTTCAACTTAAGAATTAAATCTTCTGCATACTCCAAATACAGCTCTGAAAAATTGACCACCCGTTCCTGAAGATTTTGATTGGGAAACAATTCACGTTGAATCTCTACCATACGATTTACCTGATCTTTTAACTTACGTTTTTGTGCGGTGAGTAAACGCTTTTCGAGATGATCCAATCCATTGAGTTGTTTAACCTCCTGCGCTTTCACGGCGCCAACAAATGAAGCATCTGTCTTTTTAGCTAAGTCATACAAGGCTTCAAACTGCTGCCGTAAATGTTCTTTTTGATCAGAAAAATCAATGTCGATATTTGATATCTGTCGAACTTTCTTATTAATTAATTCGTGCTGACGCAAAAAGGTATCTTTAATTTCAAGATTTAGCTTATCCAGCTTTTTTTGTTGTTTCCCTGAAACTACTAAGGCAGAGTTTCGCAAGAGCAGCATAGGAAAAATGATCTGCTGTGACTCAAAATACGCCTTGAGCTCTAACCAATATGCCAGTTCACCACCTCCGCCGATGTAGCACAAATTAGGCAGAATAACTTCTTGATATAACGGTCGCAGGATGACATTGGGACTAAACCGTTCTGGATGTTCCTCGACTTCCTGAAGAATTTGTTCTTGCGTCCACTGCATGTCATGATCAACCACAATAAACCTATTCTCTATTTTTTCAATGCGTTCTCGCAATCCATCAATAAGATAAAACAGATTTATTTCTCTGGGATTTACCTGGACATTATATCCCTTCTCGTCTAACTGAGCTGCGGATTTGCTTACAGTCTTGTGTGCCGATTGTTCTAGCAATTCTTCTTTTATATAAGGAACAAATAATCGCTTTAGTTCGGCATCATCTCCATCTACAATCACTAAACCGTAAGCTCCAAAAAGCTTATTCGCCAGGTATCGGGTAGCTTCGGTTAAAGTAGTATGTTTAAGATATGCATCTTCAAAGAGTTCGGTGAGTTTTTCAGCAAAAGGAGTGGTGCCTACTTCAGCCTTAAATAAATCTAGAACCTCTGCCAATCCTTCTGTGGAAAGCCTGCCTACCGCTCCGGTGGCGTCCTTATTCCACCTGAATTTCTTTCCGTTAAGGTTAAAATAATTAATCTCTTCAAAATCATGATCCTCGGTCGCCATCCAATAGACAGGCACAAATTCATATTCTGGATAGTGCGTTTTGAGTTGATCACATAAATTAATGGTAGAAATAATTTTGTACAAAAAATACAGGGGTCCCGTAAATAAATTGAGTTGATGACCTGTGGTAATGGTAAAGGTATTACCTTTTTTAAGCTGAAGAATTTTCTCACGCGTTGCCCCTGAGGTTTTTATCTTATCATACTGCTTCATCAAACGTACAGATAAAATATCTCTGGTATCTGCTGAATATTGAGTTGTCTTCTCGTTGATCTGAGCTTGAAATTGATTAAGGTGTGGAAAACGGTGGTATAAATCTTGAACTTCACCCTTTTCAAGTAAATAGTCCTTGATTAATGAGGAAAAATAGGTTAACTCCTGATACGGCAGTAATGTGATGGGCATACGTATGTGGTCTTCTGCGTAAATATACGATAATGCATAAAACGAAGATGATGAGAACGACAAAGTTGAAATCCCAGAAGCATTCCGTTACACTATCTTAAAAACTAGTTTGTTGGCAGAAACTAAATTGAGCCTCTTATAAATGAGAACTGAATTAGTAAATTCTTAGGTAATCATTATCTTAGGCTCCATAAATACCAACCCATGAAAAATTTTACCTGGCTCCTTTGTTTTTTAAGCACTAGCCTTTTCGCACAACTTCAATCTCCACAAGAATTTTTAGGTTATGAAGTGGGCAGTCAATTTTCACGTCACGCAGACGTTGTGAATTACTTTACCCACGTTGCAGATCAGAGCGATATGGTCACCTATCATACTTATGGAAAAACGAATGAATACAGACCACTCACCTATGCAATCATTTCTACCCAAGAGAATCTCAACAACATAGAAACTATACGCCAAGATAATCTAAAGCAAATCGGAATGATGCCGGGAAGCGCTGCGCCTCAAGTTGCCATTGTATGGTTAAGCTATAACGTGCACGGGAATGAGGCCAGTAGTACAGAAGCTTCTATGAAAACGCTTTATGAACTCATCACACAAAAACAGGATTGGCTCAAAAACACAGTGGTTATTATAGATCCCTGCGTTAATCCAGACGGTAGAGACCGCTATGCTAATTGGTACAATCAAGTAAAATCTACTCCATACAATACGCGACAGGACGCAACAGAACACCACGAACCCTGGCCGGGAGGTCGTCCTAATCATTATTTATTTGATCTTAACAGGGATTGGGCCTGGGCTACTCAAGTAGAGAGTCAACAACGTTTAAAAGTTTACAATACCTGGATGCCACATGTACATGTAGATTTTCATGAGCAAGGCATTAATGAGCCTTATTATTTTGCTCCGGCAGCAGAACCTTTTCATGAAGTAATTACTGATTGGCAGCGTGATTTTCAAACACAAATCGGAAAAAATCATGCAAAATACTTTGATAAAGAAGGATGGTTGTTCTTCACACGTGAGCGATTTGATTTATTATATCCCAGTTATGGGGACACCTATCCCACGTTTATGGGCGCAATTGGTATGACCTATGAGCAAGCAGGTCACGGCCGGGCAGGATTAGCTATACAAACCGATGAAGGTAATGTACTTACCTTAAAAGATCGGGTAGCGCACCATACCACTACGGGATTAAGCACTGTTGAAATTGCTGCTCAAAATGCTAAAAAGCTCAACGATAAATTTAAGCAGTTCTTTAGTACAGCTAATACACCATCTACTTCATATGTCCTCAAAGGAACTTCGGATCAACTGGATGCCTTGACCGCATTGCTGGATAAACATGAAATTCAATATGGATACAGTACTACCTCCAGTGTAAAAGGCTATCATTTACAACAACAAAAACAAGGGTCATTCAATGCAAAAGATGCATTGATTGTTTCTGCAAAGCAACCTAAATCTGCAATGGTCAATGTTTTATTCGAACAAAATGCAAAGCTTTCAACTCCAATAACCTATGATATCACGGCATGGAGCTTACCTTATGCCTATGGGCTTGAAACAATTGTAAGTAAAAATGCTGTTTCGGTCAAGCCGAATGAAACACGAAAAGAAGTAACCAATGTTGTAAATGATTCTGCAGTAGGATACATAACTTCATGGGGGTCAATGAAAGATGCACAGTTTCTGGCGGCATTACTCCAAGCAAATATTAAGGTTCGCTTTACTGAAAAGCCTTTAAATATTGCCAATAAAAACTTTGGCAGGGGTAGCTTAATAATAACCAAAAGCGACAACCTGAAAACCAAAAACTATGGAAAGACGATAAATGATCTTGCTAGTAAATTTGGTAGAGAACTTTTTGCCAGTGCTTCTTCTTTTGCTACCAGCGGACCAGACTTTGGCTCCCCAGATGTAAAGCTCATTAATAAACAACGTATAGCAGTCCTCAAAGGGGATGAAACCTCATCGCTAAATTATGGAGAGATTTGGCACTTCTTTGAACAGCAATTAAACTATCCTACCACCAATATTGACACAGAGTATTTCAAGCGTATTGATTTGAATCAATATGACGTTTTAGTTATGCCCAATGGATACTACGGAAATTATTTAGGAGAAAAGGGCATGGAGCAACTTATGGAGTGGATTCGTAATGGCGGTAAAGTTATTGCTTTGAGCGGAGCCGTATCCACGTTTGCCGGTCAAAAAGGAATTGACTTAAAACGCAAAGATGCACCTAAAAAAGACTCGACTCAAACGGCATCGTTAATTCCATATGCGCAACGAGAAGAGGAAAGTGTCAAGAATTATATCACCGGTGCTATTTTTAAAACTAAGGTAGATAATACGCACCCACTGGGGTTTGGTTATAATAACGATTATTATACGTTAAAATTAGGTAGCTCAGCTTACTCTTATTTACCCAACGGATATAATGTTGCGTATTTAGAAGACGGAGCCAAACCTGTATCAGGATATGCCGGCGACAATGCATTGGGTAATCTTGGTAAAACATTGGTTTTTGGAGAAGAAAGGATAGGTAGTGGTGCTATCATTTATATGGTCGACAATCCACTTTTTAGAGGCTTTTGGGAGAATGGAAAGTTATTTTTTGTTAATGCCATATTCTTTGCGAATAACAATAAATTTAGGATCTAATTTCTAAGAAAGTGAAGGAATCTTTAAACCCTAATCTGTTCTGAGAAGTTCAAACAAAAAATCAATTCCTTAATATTTGCTCAATACTGTAACATCCCGAAAATATAATCGTTATCTTTATATATGCTTTGGCTTAATTATTGCTCAATTTGAAACATGAGATTTAGTCTGGTCTTCTTAATGATAATTTTTTCACTGGGTATTTCTGCACAATCAGAACTCCCCGGGAATAAATCTGTGGTGATTGATAATAAAGAAAAGGCCAAAGTCAACATTAAAAAGAACGAAGCTGATCTTAGCTTTAATCCTAAAGCATCCTCTTTTAATCTCACACCAGAAAAGAAACCCTTCAGCATGATTGAAGAGGATAAATGGACAAAACCTAAAGTGACCATCACGCAGCCTTTTGGCGAGAAACATGCTCAAGCAATGTCAAATTTAAAGCGTGATCAATACTTAGGAAATATTAAAACCTCTTCTGGCAAAGTGACCATTATGTGTCGCGATCATGAATATGTAGACGGGGACAAAGTGCGTTTATACCTAAATGACGACATTATTCAGCCGACAGTTTATTTATCTCATTCGTATTACGTAACAACCATAGAGCTACAACCCGGTCAAAACAGATTAGATTTTCAAGCACTTAATCAGGGATCCTCAGGCCCTAATACCGCAGAGCTTAAGGTGTATGATGCAGATGGTAATCTCATCTCTTCTAATCAATGGAATTTGTTAAGTGGCTATAAAGCTACATTGATCTTGACAAAATAGGTCAGCCTTTATAATCTACAGGCACCGCATATAAATCAAAATCAGCGGCTTCAGTAATTTTAACGGTGGCGTATTCGCCTGTTTTAAGATAGGTGTCTTCGGCATTGATCAGCACTTCATTATCCACATCTGGCGAGTCAAACTCTGTACGCCCAACAAAATAGCTTCCTTCTTTACGGTCAATGACCACCTTAACTTCTTTCCCGATTTTTTGTTGATTGAGTTCCCAGCTAATTTGTGATTGGATTTCCATGATTTCATTGGCACGCTGTTGTTTGACCTCTTCTGGCACGTCATCCACCAAATTAAATGCATGCGTATTTTCTTCGTGAGAATAGGTAAAACATCCCAAACGTTCAAATCGTTGATCGGTCACCCATTGCTTTAATTCTTGAAAATGAGCTTCGGTTTCACCGGGATACCCTACGATAAGCGTAGTTCTAATCGTCATATCAGGTACTTTGGCTCTAAACTGTTCTAACAAGGCATTGGTCTTGGCCATCGTGGTACCACGTCGCATAGACTTTAAAATATCTTCTGAAATATGCTGAAGCGGAATATCGATATAATTACACACCTTAGGTTCTTCTTTCATCACCTCCAGTACATCCATAGGAAAACCAGTAGGAAACGCATAATGCAATCTAATCCATTCAATCCCGTCAACTTTAACTAACGCCCGAAGCAGTTCTGCCAGATTTCGTTTTTTATAAAGATCCAACCCGTAATAGGTTAAATCCTGTGCAATCAACACCAACTCTTTCACTCCGTTAGCAGCTAGCTTTTGAGCTTCGGTCACTAAATCTTCTATAGGTTTAGATTTGTGCTTGCCGCGCATCAGCGGGATCGCACAAAACGAACAGGGTCGGTCGCAACCTTCGGCGATTTTAAGGTAGGCATAGTTCTTTGGGGTGGTAGTCAATCGCTCTCCTACCAATTCGTGTTTGTAATCCGCTCCAAGTGCCTTCAGCAATGCGGGAAGTTCTGTTGTGCCAAAATACTGATCTACATTGGGAATCTCTTTTTGAAGATCGGGTTTATAACGCTCACTTAGACAACCCGTCACAAATACTTTATCGACTAAACCTTCTTCCTTTTTTTCGGCGTAAGCCAAAATCGTATTGACACTTTCTTCTTTTGCATTATCAATGAATCCGCAGGTATTAATCACCACTATATTGCCTTCTTCTTCATGAACCACTTCTTTATTATTGGCTTTTAACTGTCCCATCAACACCTCAGAATCATAGATATTCTTGCTACATCCTAAAGTGACCACATTAATCCTGTTTTTTTTAAGCGACTTCGTTCTCATTCAGCATTTTTTTGCGTTGCAAAGATACTACCTTTAACCTGTTCTTTTTATACCAGAGTGAGATTAAACCTTTTTCACCAACTCAAGTCTAAGTTTAAAAGAATTGCTATGAAATTACCTTTGACCATCACCATATTCACACTGTTCTTTTGCCTGAGTTGCTCAACGACAGACGATGGCACACCAGAAACTAAACCACAGGAAAGCGGCCTGTACTTTCCCCCGACTACAGGAAATAATTGGGAGACGCTTTCTCTTGAAACTTTGGGTTGGAATGAAGCTCATGAACAACCCTTGTATTACTTTTTAGCCGAAAAAAATACCAAAGCCTTTCTTATCTTAAAGGATGGGAAAATTGTCTTAGAATGGTATGATGAGAACAGCAACGAAAATTCTTTCTTTAGATGGTTCTCAGCCGGAAAAACCCTTACTGCGACGATGATTGGTATCGCTCAGACAGAAAATTTTATAGACATCTCAGCACCAACTAGCACCTATCTGGGCGAAGGATGGACTAGCATGAATGAGGACTTAGAACAGCAAATTACAGTGCGTAATCAACTTACCATGACTACTGGACTAGATTACACAGGCAATCTATTTTGCACAGATTCTGATTGTTTGACCTATTTAAATGAGCCAAACAGCTTTTGGTATTATCATAATGCACCATATTCTTTGTTGAGTGATGTCCTCACTAATGCCACAGGTATGGATTTTTCAATCTATTTTAATATGAAAGTTACCGATCCTATCGGGATGGATGGGTATTGGGAAAGCCTGGGATACAATAATTTCTTTGTAAGCCCTGCGAGAAGCATGGCACGTTTTGGGTTACTTATGCTAAACCAAGGAACTTGGAATGAAAACGTTATTCTTTCAGATCAAGCCTATTACGAACAAATGTTTTCAAGCTCACAGGACCTAAATAAATCCTATGGATATTTGTGGTGGCTCAACGGTAAGGAAAGTTTTCATGTTCCTGGCTCAACCCAAGAATTTAGCGGATCTCTAATTCCTAGTGCTCCTGCGGATTTGGTGGCCGGTCTGGGTGCAAATGACCAAAAACTATACCTTGTTCCCAGTCAGAATCTGGTTATTATTAGAATGGGTGATGATGCCGGAGATCCACAGTTGGGACCATCAGCCTTTGACGAGTTACTATGGCAGGAGCTCAATACCCTTATGAACTAAACGTCTCATTAAGCCAAAACATCCACTCCGTTTCATAATATCGAATGAGCGAAATTACCACTACACCTGCGATAACATACAGCCACGAGTAGTTTTTTTGCTTGTTAAGTCTCCATCCTAATGCAGCCAAAATGAGGAAAGGTGCAGCGATAATCAGATTAGGCAGTAACCATGCGCCCTGAGCAATCGCAATGATCTTCATGATGGGATAAAAAATACTGTAGTAAAGGATGATTCTGCTGATGATCACTAAGCTCCTATTCATATCCTTTTGGTGCTTTTCGGTATTGAGTGAGCTGTTCAAAGCCATATCCCATTTGATATAATGCATTTTCACTATTAGCCGAAGCGATAAACGTAAGGTTTTTAGGTTCTCCATTTTCTTGATATCCCATAGGAACCGTCAATGCAGGGTATAGTGCTACGGCTGCGTACGCCGCATGATAATTATTGATCGACAGAATACCATCTAGATCATGCTTCTCTAAAAGCTGATCAAAAAATAATCTGCCGTTAGTGTGTAGCTTCTTTTTTATTGCTGAAAAATCTGTCGTGCTCGTTGTATCGCTTACAATGCCATTAAACAATGTCTGACCATAAGGTGCTCTCTTAAGACTATCTTCACGGTTAAATTTGATGACATCTGCCACTGAGGCAATAGAAACACTATCTCCTGAAAACTGTTTTAAATACACCGGAAGATCTTCTCGCATATCTATATTCAGCAAAGTCAAAAATCCTTCTAGAGGGACTTGAGGTTGCTCTACCTCAATTACCTCAACTCCATTTTCACGTAAAATAGCAATGCTGTTTCGATAGAGCGAATCATTTTCTATCAAGGACTTAAACGCACCCAAACGTTTTGATTTAATTGCATTTGGATTTAATTCACTAGGTTGAAGTAATGTGGAGGAAGAAGAAGCTTTATCTTGTTCATCCTTCCCTAACATTGCCTGCATAAAAATTAGATTGTCTCTTACAGTGCGGGTCATAGGACCGGGAGTATCCAATGTACTTGAGATGGGAACGATCCCTGTTCGGCTTAAGGTTCCTACGGTAGGTTTTAATCCAACGACAGAATTTTGACTTGATGGTGATAAGATTGAACCTGCGGTCTCTGTTCCGACAGCGGCAACCGCATAATTAGCTGCCATGGCTGTACCGCTACCCGCACTGGAACCACCTGTTTCAAATTTCTTGGGGCCATAGGGGTTTAGGGTTTGTCCACCAACGGCACTATAGCCTACCGGGCATCCAGAACAGAAAAAATAGGCCCATTCGCTTAAATTTACTTTCCCTAAAATTAAAGCTCCATTTTCTTTTAATCGATCTACGATATAGGCATCCTCTTTAGGCTGATTATTTTCTAAAGCTATCGCACCCGCAGTGGTGCGCATGGTTTTGGTATTCACATTGTCCTTTAATAATACAGGCAAACCATAAATTGAGGCATTGGGTAAATCTGTAGGTCTATTCGCATCTTTTTCCTGTGCTTGGCTTACCGCATTAGTATTTAGCGCTAGAACAGTATGCAGTGTAGTTAAGCTATCGCTTTCAAGTTTGCGTATGCGATAGAGGTAGAACTTGGTAATGTCTTCGTAACTAAGCTCACCTTTTGTCACTTGCTGCTGTAGGCTTTCAATATCATTTTCAAGGATTTTGGATTTTAGTTCAGCATAATCGTCTTCTGAAAAGTCCTTAAGATCTTTATTGATATCTGCCCAGATCGTATTCTTATCCAGACTATAAGACTGGATAAGTTTATAGCGCATTCTCGGATTTTCGTGATTGGCGTTTTCTGCTAGTTGTGTAGTCTCATCATACGCTGTCCAGTACGTTGTCTCTGGAGTTGGTGCTTCGTTTTTGCAGCTTGAAATTATAATCAGAAAAATCAAATAGCCTAAATGTACCTTTACTTTATTCATGTCTATCTCAGCAGTTTTTTAATTGTTTTATTTCATGTTTAAGTATCGGAAAATTTTTAATATCTACAACAGCAGAACTTACCGCTTAAAAAAAGAATCTACAAACTCCATTTTATTAAACACCTGAAGATCTTCAATACCCTCTCCTACCCCAATATATTTTACAGGGATTTGAAATTGATCGCTTATTCCAATGACCACTCCGCCTTTTGCGGTTCCATCTAGCTTGGTTACGGCAAGAGAAGTCACCTCTGTTGCTGCGGTAAATTGTTTAGCCTGCTCAAAGGCATTTTGGCCCGTTGAGCCATCTAGTACTAATAATACTTCATGGGGTGAATCTGGAATGACTTTTTGCATTACTCGTTTTACCTTGCCTAATTCATTCATCAAGTTGACCTTATTATGCAATCGACCTGCGGTATCGATGATGATCACATCTGCATCCATAGCCACGCCGCTTTGCAGGGTATCATAGGCCACAGAAGCAGGATCGCTCCCCATTTTTTGCTTCACAATGGGAATATCAACTCGGTCTGCCCACACTTGCAATTGATCAATAGCTGCAGCTCTAAAGGTATCTCCTGCACCCAGCACTACTTTTTTACCTTGACGCTTTAATTGATTCGCCAGTTTACCTATGGTTGTTGTTTTACCCACTCCATTAACACCAACCACCATCATGACATAAGGTTTTTGTTTCGCTATCGTGTCTAATTCTTCTTCAATGCCACTATTGGTTTCACTTAATAAACCTGCTATTTCTTCGCGTAAGATTCTATTGAGCTCTTCTGTTCCTAAGTATTTATCTCTTGCAACACGTGCTTCAATACGTTCGATAATTTTTATAGTAGTAGCAACACCCACATCACTACCAATAAGGACTTCTTCTAAATCATCAAGTACATCATCATCCACTTTGGTTTTGCCGGCAACCGCCTTTCCTAATTTACCAAAAAAACTCTCTTTGGATTTTTCAAGACCCTTGTCCAAAGACTCCTTTTTTTCTTTTGAAAATATATTTTTAAATAGACTCATTAGCTTACATTCTATTGCCTTATCCTGGCATTGCCATATTCAAAGATAGGTAAAAACAAAAAGCCGTCTGATGGTATATCAGACGGCTTTTGTATATTATACGTAAATCTAATTTTTCTTTAAAAAATCATTTACTTGTTCTGGACTCATAATAGCTTCAACAAAGGTATACGCACCAGATTTAGGTGACTTTACCATTTTGATGGCTTTTGTTAAACGCTTTGATCCTGTTTGTAACGATGCGACCGATTTCTTTGCCATAACCTATTATTTAATCTCTTTATGAATTGTCATTTTCTTTAAGATAGGATTGAATTTTTTCAATTCTAATCTATCTGGAGTATTTTTCTTATTCTTAGTGGTAATGTAACGCGATGTTCCTGGCAAACCAGTCGCTTTATGCTCTGTGCATTCCATAATTACCTGTACTCTATTGCCTTTCTTTGCCATGATATACTAATCTATCGTAAATAGAATTACTTCTTTAAAAATCCTTTTTCTCTTGCTTCTCTCATCACAGCAGAAATACCTTTTTTATTGATATTTTTGATCGCCGATGTAGACACCTTTAAAGTAACCCAACGATCCTCTTCTGGAATGTAGAAACGCTTTTTAGTCAGGTTTGCGTTGAATTTTCTTTTGGTCTTATTCATCGCGTGAGAAACATTGTTCCCAACCATTGCTTTTTTTCCTGTAAGTTCACAAACTCTTGACATCTTCCCTGTATTTTTACGTTATTTCAAAACAGGCTGCAAATTAACGCATTTTTACAGAAACTGACAACAAAAAAGTTTTAAAAATAATCAGCGTTATTTTAATTGCTCCAGTAAAAGCGACAATCCTTTATTTACGGTCTTTTGCACGATACGCTCCCTGTGATTTCCCATCTCAAATCTATAGGTAAATGTCTCTGTTGGTGTGGCTATACCAATACAAACCGTACCGATTGACGCATCACTATCTCCTTTTGTGGGTCCCGCATTACCAGTTGTGGCAATTGCATACTCTGTTTTAAGCGATTTTTTTACTCCCTCTGCCATAGCTTTTACTACGTGTTCACTTACTACAGAATAGCGTTTTATAATATCTTCAGGCACATGTAAAAGTTCCTGTTTCACACTAGTCGCGTAACTCACTATGCTTCCTTTAAAATAGGCCGAAGCACCCGCATTGCTTGTAAATCGTGCTGCTATTTTACCACCTGTACAACTTTCGACAGTAGCTAAGGTGGCATTTTTATGCTGAAGTAATTTACCGATTTGCACCTCAATGGGATTTTCTTCTTCAAACCCACTAAAAACATCTTCAATTTGAGGTAAGAGTTTATCAATCTCTGCCTGAAGGTCTTGTTCCAATTTCTCTTTATCTTTTCCCTTACAAGATAAACGAAGCCGTACTCTACCCAGTCCCGGGAGATACGCCAATTTTATATGGGAGGGTAAGTGATCTTCCCATTCTTCAATGCGATCTGCGATGGCGCTTTCGCCTAATCCATACGTCAACACAGTTTTATGGATGATATAAGGACGGTCAAATCTCTCTTGCACTTTAGGCAACACGTGGTTTTGCATTAAGCCCTTCATCTCAAATGGCACGCCCGGCATTGACACATATACCACGTCATCTTTCTCCATCCACATTCCTGGGGCGGTACCGTATTCATTGTGTAGCACTGTTGCGCGTGAGGGAATCATGGCCTGCGAACGGTTGGCCTCTAGGATAGGTTGCTTGACGTATTTTTTAAAAAGATGCTCAACATGAGTCAGAACATTGTTATTTTCGACCAGTTCATCGTCAAAATAATCACACAATGTATGTTTTGTAATATCGTCTTTTGTTGGACCTAAACCACCTGTTAAGATAATTAACTGACTTTGCTTAGCCGCCTCGTTTAGCGCATAAAGAATATGATCTTTCTCATCTTGTATAGAGGTTATTTGATGTACAGAAACACCAATTTTATTAAGTTCTTTAGCAATAAACGCTGAGTTAGTGTCGACAATTTGACCAATGAGGATTTCATCGCCAATTGTAATAATTTCAGCTATCATTAAAGATTATAGTCTTTTTGGAGTTCTGCCACTGCCAGCGTTACTTTATCAGAGATGTTCTGTGCAGCTTGATTGATTTCATAGATTTCAGTATCCATATTGTTGCGCCAATTTTCAATTTTAAGCACAGAGTCCATGAGATTAAGCCCAAAAAGCTCCAGATTTGGTTTGATTTTATGGGCATATTGGTATGCTAGTTGAGCGTTTTCATACTCAACAGCTTGATTCAATCCTTTGATATCCGGTGGTAATTCTTCTATAAAAGTCTCTATTACTGTTTTTACGAATTCTTCATCTCCGTCTGCCATTTCATGGACGTTAGTCAAATTATATGCGCTCATTACTACTTTACATTAATTAAAAATATGGATTCATCTTCTATAAATCCTTCCAGCTGATCGCCAATAGACACTTTACCCACTCCTGCCGGAGTTCCCGTAAAAATGACATCCCCAATTTTTAACGTAAAAAATTGAGAAACATATGCAATCAATTCGTCAATTGGATACAACATGTTAGCTGTATTACCATCCTGTACAATCTCGCTATTCTTTTTTAAGCTAAATCTTATATTCTGAATGTTATCAAAATTCTTCTTATCCAACCACTTTTCTCCTATTACCGCCGCCCCATCAAATCCTTTTGCTTTTTCCCAGGGCAATCCTTTTTCTTTGAGTTCTTGTTGAAGATCACGTGCTGTAAAGTCTATGCCTAGTCCTATTTTATTGTAATAAGTAGGAGCAAATTTTTTTTGAATATGCTTCCCTACTTTTTTAATTTTTATAAGCATTTCTACTTCATACTGTACATCATTCGAAAACTCCGGTATAAAAAATGGTTGCTTTTTGAGTAAGACTGCGGTATCTGGCTTTAAAAAAACTACAGGATCTGTGGGTTTTTCATTCGCTAGCTCCTCAATATGTTTAGCGTAATTTCTACCTATACATATGATTTTCATGTGCTTACTAAGCCAATTTATTATTTAATTTTCTCAATTTAATGGCGGTTAACACCTTTTTAGTATAGAGCGGGAAATCTGCATTTTGGATCCATCCAAAATATCCGGGCTCTTCTTCTAACACGTCTTCAACCTTTTTACCTTTATGTTTACCAAAAGCAAACATCTCTTCGCCTTCTTTGTTAAACGAGATAAAACCCGCATAATCAGCATATTTACGTTGAGCACTAAAGCCTGATAACCACTTTACATCATTTTCTAATTCTTCATAACGATCTAATTGAGCTTTTAGTACTTCGTAGGTAGCAATGGTGTCTGCCTCTGCGGTATGCGCATCTACTAATTCTTTACCGCAGTAAAATTTATACGCTGCGCCCAACGTACGTTTTTCCATTTTGTGAAAAATCGTTTGAACGTCTACTGCCAATACGCTCTTCATATCCAGGTCAACACCAACCCGCAATAATTCTTCAGCCAATAGCGGAATATCAAATCTATTGCTGTTATACCCTGCCAAATCGGCTCCTTTTATCATATCTACTACTTTAGGAGCAAGTTCTTTAAACGTTGGTTCGTCTTTAACATCTTCATTGGAAATCCCGTGAACCGCAGTGGTCTGTGGAGGAATAGGCATTTCTGGATTGACCCGCCAGGTATTACTTTCTTTATTTCCATTAGGGAAAACTTTTAAGACCGAAATTTCTACAATACGATCTTTGGCTATATTGGTTCCCGTTGTTTCCAGATCAAAGAAACACATGGGTTTGGTCAAGTTTAGTTCCATAGGTAAGGTATATTCACAAAAATAAGACTTTAAACCAGTAAAAAAATTTCATAAACAATTATTAATTCTTTTTCTTGCCCTGCAAAATTTTTGATTTTTGATCTATTGTAATAAGAATTATACGTGTTAAAATACTTATCCTACGCTAGCAAAGAAGCGCAACATTTTTCTGAAGAAGATTTGAAGCAACTGGTGGAACAGGCCAGAGCGAACAATGAAAGATTAGAGATTACAGGTTTGCTCCTCTATTTTGACGGGACATTTACACAGTATATTGAAGGACCACCAGCTCATATTGATGCGCTTTTTCAAACTATCACAGCCGATCCACGTCATGAATTTATCGTCCAGCTGTCTTGCGGCATAACCGAAAACAGGAAATATAAAGAGTGGTCTATGGGCTATAAAAACTATGACCAGATTGAAGTTGCTGAAATCTTAAATTATCCTAACTTTAACCCAGATAGAATTTTTAGAAATTACATTCCGCATTCAGGTAATCCGGGAATAATTCTATTAGACGAAACCAGGAAACAGTAGCATGATTAAATACCTTGCCTACATTAGTAAACAATCTCATATTTTATCTGATGAAGAATTGGTAGAATTGCTAAAACAAAGCCGTAGCTGGAACGCCGCTCACGGCATCTCTGGCATGTTAGTAAGCTATTTGGGCAACTTTACCCAATTTATTGAAGGACCTGAAGATGAAATCGATTCTCTTTTTGCTAAAATTTCTAAGGATCAACGTCATCACCAGGTGATTCCTATTGAAGAAGGTTACTTAGAAGAACGTCAATTTAATGACTGGAATATGGCGTTTAGAAAATTAGAGCGCACTGATGTGGATAATATTACAGGCTTTACTGACTTTGACAAGGAAAGTATTTTTACCTATCCTCAAAAAAATGCCGATGCCACGCTGCCGGCAATTTTATTGCTTCAAAACTTTATTCGGAATTTATAAGGGTTTCTATAAACCTATAGAATGGTTGAGTTTGGAATAAAAAAGCTTTCCCAGCTAATCGTTATGCCGTGTTATATTATCAGTCAAAGCTTGTCAATGACGGCTTGTGGTGCTGAATTTCTTACAATATTAAATAGTTTTTAAGAAATCCTTCGACAGGCTCAGGATGACAACTAGTTATAATTATATTATCGTCAAATTGTCAGTCAGAGCTTGTCGATGACGGCTTGTGAAGCTAAAATTCGTACAATAATTAAATAGTTTTTAGATATCCTTCGACAGTGCTTGTGCATAGCGTCACCGAAGCACTCAAGATGACTTTGAGGTGTTCCTAAATTGGCGCAACATTGTCACTCAAAACCTGTCAATGACGGCTTTTGAATCTAAATATTATTTTAGAAAAATTGCGTTGATTGCGAAAACCTAAATACTACGATTCTCATCAAACCCCTCCAAATACTGCGCAACACGCTGAACGAATTGTCCGCCTAATGCACCATTCACAACACGATGATCGTAGCTGTGTGATAAAAACATTTTATAACGAATCCCAATAAAATCACCTGACGGAGTCTCAATCACTGCAGGTACCTTTCTAATAGCGCCTAAAGCTAATATTGCTACCTGAGGTTGATTAATAATAGGAGTACCCATAATACTACCAAAGGTTCCTACATTTGTTACGGTATAAGTTCCTCCCTGAGTGTCATCTGGCTTCAACTTTCCTTCTCTTGCACGATTGGCTAAATCATTAACTTGAGTAGCCATCCCTACCAAGTTCAATTGGTCGGCATTTTTTATAACAGGCACAATCAAATTACCATCAGGCAATGCAGCAGCCATCCCTAAATTGATGCTTTTGCGTTTGATGACATGATCTCCATCTAACGAAATGTTGATCATGGGGAAATCTTTAATCGCCTTGGCAACAGCCTCCATAAAGATGGGTGTAAATGTAAGTTTCTCTCCTTCGCGCTTTTCAAAAGCATCTTTATGCTTCTTTCTCCAGTTCCAAATGGTGGTAACATCTGCTTCAATAAAAGATTGTACATGAGCAGAGGTTTGCACACTCTTTACCATATGATGAGAAATAAGTTTCCCCATTCGGGATAATTCCTGCAATTCATCCCCAGGGCCCAGAGGTAAACCAGGTGCTGGAGTCTCTTTCTTTTCCTGCTTTTGCGGAGCAGCTTTAGGCGTTTCGGGTTGTTGAACAAAGGCCTTTTGAGCTACAGGTTGTTGTACTGAGGCTAGTTTTTCTTCACTTCGTTGTTCGATGTAAGCCAGAATATCGTGTTTAGTTACACGGCCATCTTTACCTGTACCAGAAATTTGATCCAGCTCTTCAACCTCAATTCCTTCCTCTTGTGCAATATTTCTTACCAGCGGAGAATAAAAGCGATCTGATGCGCTATAGTCACTTGCAGGGGTGGTAAGCTCTTTTGCAGTTTCAACAGAAGCTTCTACAGCTTCAACAGCTGGTTGAGCGGGTTCGCTTGATCCGGATTGAGCAGACTCTTCTTCACCATCTACCTCAATAATCGCGATGGTTTGCCCCACTTGAACCACATCATCTGTTTCAAATAATTTTTCGACCAAGACACCATCGACCTCACTGGGCACTTCGCTATCCACTTTATCAGTAGCGATTTCAAGAACGGCTTCGTCTGCCTCAATGGTTTCGCCCACTTCTTTGAGCCAATTGGTGATTGTTGCCTCTGCAACACTCTCTCCCATCTTAGGTAACTTGAGTTCAAACTTTGCCATATTCTTAAGCTAAGGGTGTTTTTGGTTTTTAAGATTGCGAATTTACTATAAAAATCAATTTTTTGATACTAATATTTTACTAATCTAATTTCGCCCAATTGGTCGCTGTGGTTGCTTCCAAGGATAAAATTACAATTTGCAGGGCGTATTTTAAATGTAAGTCCGCTATTTTTTAAGTTACTTATGGTCTCTATGATTTCTGAAAAGGAAACTGTTCCTGCATCAAATAGTAGGGTTTGGTTATCAAGCTGAATAGATTGTAACTCCTCTACTGAAACCAGTAAGGTAATTAAGCTTTCTTCCCGAAACGCCTCAGCCAAAAGCATATCATTAGAAATCAAGATCATTTTTTCTGAATCTACGTTGTGACCTGGTTTCTCTTTGGTTTGAAAGGCGGCAGCTTTTTTTGCAACAGCCAGGCTTAGCTGCACCAGACTGTTTGTTATAGGATTCCGGGCAAAATATTTTTGGTAAAAAATGCGCATTGCTCCGTAAAAGCGATCCAGATATACGGCATCCTTGGGGCTACTCTCCCCTTTAAAGTGCACAATTTTGTTCGTACCAAAATAATAATTTTGATATCCTGCATTGAGCAATGAATAACTTAAATCAATATCTTCACCGTACATAAAATAGGTTTCATCCAGTCCGCCGACTTCCTTGTAGACCTCTTTTTTGAATAACATAAATGCGCCCACGAGTACCTGTACAGGTCCATTCTCATCAGGCTTTAAGTCATTGGCGTAGTACGCGTTTGATTTACCCAATAATTTTGCAAAAGCAACGCGGGGTGTGGGTATATTTCGTTTACTTTCAGGCAGAAAATGTCCTCTTCCGTCGATGAGCTGAACACCAACAGCACCAAAATCCGGCATTTTTTCGGCGAAAGCCAGCACCTCTTTAAAGGTATCTTGAGCCACCACAGTATCTGGATTTAGGATGCAAATGTATTCGCCTTCCGCGGAAGCGATGCCCACGTTATTTCCTTTACTAAATCCTAAATTCTCGGTGTTTTGTATACATTTTACTTGCGGAAACTCGGCTGCGACCATCTTCATACTGTCATCGGCAGATGCATTGTCTACCACAATAATTTCAGCATCTATTTCTTCCAACGCTTTTGCTACACTTTGCAGACAAAGCTGAAGAAAGTAACGCACATTGTAATTGAGAATGACAACCGAAAGTTTCAAGGGCTACGAACTTTTTAGCGAGTTTTCAAACGGGATCCGATGCAGGATGCTTCGACCCAGGGTAACCTCATCTGCATATTCAAGTTCATCTCCTACTGAGATTCCGCGCGAAATGGTCGATGTTTTAACGGGGGTTCCTTCTAGTTGTTTATAGATGTAAAAATTGGTAGTGTCTCCCTCCATCGTACTGCTTAAGGCAAAGATGATTTCATTGACCTCATCTTCTTCTACCCGCTGCACTAAAGACTGAATGGTGAGTTCGCCCGGTCCAATGCCATCCATGGGGCTAATCTTACCGCCAAGAACATGATACAAGCCTCTATATTGCCCTGTACTTTCAATCGCCATAACATCGCGAATATCCTCAACCACACAAATAAGTTGACGATCCCGGTTACGATCTGCACAGATTTCACATCGCGGCGCATCGCTAATGTTATGACAGGTATCACAAAAATTTACCTGTGTGCGTAATTTTATGAGTGCATCTGCCAAACGAACGGTTTGATCTTGAGGTTGCTTTAGTAAATGTAAAACTAATCGCAGTGCGGTTCGCTTACCTATTCCCGGTAAACGCGAAACTTCATCAACTGCTTGTCCTACTAATTTTGACGAAAAATCCATGACTGCTAAGGTAAGAATTTAAGAGCGTACTCTATTAGGGATAGATGTTGTATTTTGGGCGGCTGTAACTAGAGGGAAGATGGAAGATGGAAGATGGAAGATGGAAGATGGAAGATGGAAGATGGAAGATGGAAGATGGAA
>NZ_BAAAFG010000013.1:0-74526 GCF_039523415.1 Gangjinia marincola | reverse complement strand
AGATGGTAGATGGTAGATGGTAGATGGTAGATGGTAGATGGTAGATGGTAGATGGTAGATGGTAGATGGTAGAAAATTACGAACATATAATTTTCCTTTAACAGTAAAAAGTAAGGTATTCCTTGCGACTTAAAGCTAACAACTAACAGCTAAAAAATGACATCACTACAGATTATCCTTCTCATTCTTGGATACTTTAGTATACTGATTCTAATCTCTTTTCTTACCAATAAGGGAGGAAGTAATGCCGATTTTTTTACTGCAAAACGCCAGTCACCCTGGTATGTGGTTGCGTTTGGGATGATTGGGGCTTCGTTAAGCGGAGTGACCTTTATATCGGTTCCCGGTTGGATTGAGGCATCGCAGTTTAGTTACTTTCAGGTGGTGCTGGGCTATATCTTAGGGTACGCGGTGATTGGATTGATCTTGCTTCCCTTATACTATCGGCTTAATCTTACCTCTATCTACACCTATTTGCAGCAACGCTTTGGAGATTACACGTATAAGACAGGGGCTTCTTTTTTTCTTCTTTCGCGTGTGGTTGGGGCTAGTTTTCGGCTCTATTTAGTCGCTATTGTATTACAGAGTCTGGTGTTTGATGCGATGAACATTCCGTTTTGGGTCACAGTAACCATTACGATTTTATTGATTTGGCTTTATACCTTTAAAAGCGGAATTAAAACCATAGTTTGGACAGATACCCTACAAACCCTGTTCATGCTCATTGCGGTAGGGGTTTCCATCGTGTATGTTTCAGAAGATTTAGGTTTAAATGGAATGGCAATCATTCATTTTGTAGCTGATAGTGACTTATCCAAAACTTTTTTCTTTGAAGACTATAAGTCTGCCGACTACTTCTGGAAACAGTTCTTTAGCGGTGCCTTTATCGCAATCGTGATGACCGGATTGGATCAGGATATGATGCAAAAAAACCTGACCTGCAAAACCCTGAAAGACGCACAAAAGAACATGTTTTGGTTTACCATAGTACTCACGGTGGTTAATCTGGTTTTTCTCTCGCTTGGCGTTTTGCTTACGGTGTATGCAGAGCAAAACGGAATTGATGCTGTGCGCGATCAACTCTTCCCCACGATTGCTACTCAAAGTGATCTAGGGATTGGTATTGCGCTATTTTTTATTTTGGGATTGATCGCAGCTGCGTACTCCAGTGCAGATAGTGCGCTTACCTCACTCACCACCTCATTTAGCATCGATATTTTAGAGATTGAAAAACGCTATGCGCCTGAGCGGCAGGTGCGTATTCGAAAACAGATTCATATCCTATTTTCCATCGTTTTAATTCTTACCATTATCATCTTTAAATACGTCATTGCAGATGAGAGTGTGATTGCAAAACTATTTACGTACGCTGGCTACACCTACGGACCTTTATTAGGATTATATAGCTTTGGATTATTTACATCCTGGCAAGTAAGAGATAAATGGGTCCCATTGATTGCTATTCTTTCTCCTATACTATCGGGTATAATTACTGTGAACAGCGCAGCCTGGTTTGGATTTGAATTTGGATTTTTTGTTCTGGTACTTAACGGGGCATTAACCTTTCTAGGATTAATATTGGTCCATAGAAAGAAGGACTAGAGTACATGCCGCTTCTACAGCGATCCCATTTTTACCCAACATGTCGTAAAAAATTGGATTTTCGGTTCCAGGGTTAAAAATTACTCTGCGAGGTTTTAGCGAAATGATAAAGTCATAATAGTCCTGTTGGCGTTTGGGATTCAAATACAGAGTAACGGTATCAATATGATTAAATTCAGTAAAGGCCTTCGTATCTGTTTTAATGGGTATCCCGGCAACAACTCCTTCTTTTAAACCTAACGCATCAACATTCTGCCCATGTTTAACTAAGCGTTTGATTGCAATGTGTGAATACCTGGTAGGATTTAATGATGCACCGATGACTAACGTTCTCATAAATAGTTTAAATTATAAAATGACGTTAAAATGACATCTTATTGTAACAAATGTAAGAATAATGCGTCTATATAAATAGAGAGCTTGAGAACCTCTCTAGTAATGACCAATCTTTTCATAGTTGATGGTTAGTGTTATGAGTTGGTTATTATGAAATAAACCGTCCCCAATTTATTGGTGGACGGTTTTGTTTTTCATTTAAACCTCAAGGTTACTAAATTGTTAAATCGGCTTTTTATGTGCAACAAATTAGACAGTAATGCGTCTATTAACGTATAAGAAAGCATCTACGATTTTGAATTAGCCTTCAACCCACGAAAACTTTCTTTGAATATTGATCCCCTTCATCTTTTGAAGGGGATTTTTTTTACCACTTCATAATTGCACTTGCCTATTTAAATCCACTACCAAAAGCTGCTAGTACCACGGTGTCACCTTATTAATAAAAGAAATAAACGCAAAGTCCTTGTATTTTTTTCAAAGAAGCTAAAAAATACAAGGACAAGCACCCACAACGCCTGTGAGAACTACCACTTCATAATCGCACTCGCCCAGGTAAAGCCGCTACCAAAAGCCGCCAGTACCACGGTGTCACCTTCCTTAATTTTACCGTTCTCCCAGGCTTCTGTTAGAGCAATGGGAATGGATGCAGCGGTAGTGTTCCCGTAGTGTTGAATATTGTTATACACCTGGTCGTTACTTAATCCAAATTTCTTCTGAATGAACTGAGAAATACGCAGATTAGCCTGATGCGGAATCAACATATCAATATCACTCACCTGTAAATTGTTCGCTTTTAATCCTTCCTGAATCACTTCTGCAAAGCGGACTACCGCGTTTTTAAACACAAATTGTCCATTCATGTAGGGGTAATACGGGATATCTTCTTGTGGATTGTCTTCAATAATTTGAGGTACCCAATAGTTTGTACTTGGCCCTTTAAGCGAAAGCTCTAAAGCGTATTTACCCTCACTGTGCAGGTGAGTAGATAGAATTCCGCCTTCATTATCGTTGGCTCTGGTGACAACAGCAGCTCCTGCCCCATCTCCAAAAATGACAGATACACTTCTACCGCGCGTGGTGAAGTCTAATCCCCCACTGTGGTTTTCACTACCAATCACCAAGACATTTTTATACATGCCCGTTTTGATAAACTGATCTGCAACAGAGAGTGCATAGATGAATCCACTGCACTGGTTGCGTACATCTAATGCAGGACACGTAGCGATATCTAACATTTCTTGCACTTGCACGCCACACCCGGGGAAATAGTAATCTGGACTCAAAGTCGCAAAAACGATGAAATCAATATCATCTTTAGTAATACCTGCACGCTCAATTGCAATTCTCGCCGCTTTTACCCCCATAGTCGCGGTGGTATTCCCATCACCATCTTTTATATGTCGGCGCTCCTTGATCCCGGTACGTTCCTGGATCCAGGCATCATTGGTATCCATTCGCTTAGATAGATCATCGTTGGTGACAACATTTTCGGGAACATAACTTCCCATTCCGGCAATTTTAGAGGTATACATATGCGTAATTATAGATTTCGTAATTTTTTTTATTTCTACTGAATTTTCAGCAAAACAACGGGTCAATATACGGTAATCAATAGGGATCTAGAAAACTTTAGGGTTTCCTTTTGTATGCACGCATAGTAAATAAAGGGAGTAATTTTTAAGTTCTCACATAGATCGATTAACTTTAGGGATTACACCATTATCCTAACATACCATGAAAAAAAATTCTGTACTGCTTTTATTCCTCTTGGTAACATTATCCATTAGCGCACAAGAAAATCTGACCTATCAAAAACCCTCTAAAGAAATCCTGGCACTGGTTGATGTCCCTTTGGCTCCCACTACGCTTGTTGACAGCAAAGGAGAAATGATGATTTTTCTCTATAGAGATGCTTATAAATCTATTGCAGAATTGAGCGAAGAAGAATTGCGTCTTGGCGGATTGCGTGTAAATCCTAAAACCAATATCGGCAGTCGCAACACCTACTACACCAATGTTAAAATTAAGAACGTAAAGGATAAAGAGGCTAAAACGGTAAGTGGATTACCCGTAAACCCAAGGTTGGCTAATTTTAGTTGGTCGCCCAATGAAGAAAAAGTAGCACTAACCAATACAACCGATCAGGGCGTGGAGCTTTGGATACTAGACGTTAAAAATGCAAGCGTTACAAGAATAGAGACTCCATTTCTTAATGCCAATATGGGTAACCCTATCGATTGGTTTAAGGATAATACAGCCGTATTGATTAAAACGGTATCAAAAGATGTAAAGCCCTTGATTGACACTAAAACATCAGTACCAACAGGCCCAACCATTACGACAAGCGATGGTAAAAAGGCTCAAAACAGGACGTATCAGGATTTGCTCAAAAATCCTAATGACGAACATAATTTTAAGCAGTTGGCTTTGGCTGAGTTGATGAAAGTATCTCTAGACGGGAAAACAAGCTTATGGAAAGAAGCTGCCATGTATCGCGGAATTGATTTTTCGCCTGATGGTAATTACGTGATGGTCACCACCATTCACACACCATTTTCTTATTTGGTTCCATACCGCAGATTCCCCAGTACCACAACAATCTATGACAAAGACGGTAATATGGTCAGCGAAGTCCTAAATGTACCTTTGATTGAAGATTTACCTAAAGGTTTTATGGCAGAACGCGAAGGTAGACGAGACATGAGCTGGCGTAACGATCGCCCAGCTACCTTAATTTACGTGGAAGCTTTAGATGGTGGAGATCCCGCCAATGAAGTGGCTTACAGGGATGAAGTGTTTATGCTTGAAGCTCCTTTTAACGGTGATGGCTTATCCTTTTTAAAAACCAAACATCGTTTTTCTGGCATCACCTGGGGTGACGATACTCATGCGATTGCCAGAGATTACTGGTGGAATACCCGAAACACCAAAACCTATTTGTTTAATCCTTCGGATTCATCAAAGGAAGCTAAGATTATTACAGACCGTAATTACCAGGATCGCTATAGTGACCCGGGAAGGTTTGTCACCACAAAGAATAATTTTGGAGAACAAGTTCTCTCCTTGCATAACAACGCAGTCTATTTAATGGGCGAAGGTTTTACGAAAGAGGGTCAATTCCCGTTTGTAGATAAGATGAATTTAACTTCTCTCAAGACTACACGAATTTACACCTCACCCTATAAAGCCAAAAAGGAGTCATTAATTAAAGGGCTTGATATGAAAAAGGGAAGCATTCTTACTCGTGTAGAATCTGCGGTAGACTATCCTAATTATTATATCAGAAATTTTAAGCGGAAGAGTAAACCTATACAAATAAGCTTTTTTGATAATCCATTTAAAGCCTTAGAAAATGTTTCAAAAGAAGTAATTACCTATCAACGTGAGGATGGTTTAACCTTAAATGGCACCTTATACTTGCCTGAAGGGTACAACAAAACAGACAAACTACCTATGATTATGTGGGCGTACCCGCGTGAATACAAGGATAAGAACAGTGCGGGTCAAAATACCTCTAATCCCAATTCATTTACCTATCCCTATTATGGATCGCCTATATATTGGGTTACTAAAGGATATGCGGTGTTAGACAATGCTGCATTTCCAATCGTAGGTGAGGGAGATGAGCAACCAAACGATAGCTTTAGAAGTCAGTTAGTCGCTAATGCCAAAGCGGCCATTGATGCAGTAGATAAACTGGGCTATGTTGACCGGGAGCGGGTTGCAGTCGGTGGTCATAGCTATGGTGCTTTTATGACGGCAAATCTACTGTCGCATTCTAATTTATTTGCTGCGGGTATCGCTCGTAGTGGTGCATATAATAGAACCTTAACCCCATTTGGCTTTCAAAGTGAAGAGCGCAGTTATTGGGAAGCTCCAGAGGTATATTATACCATGTCACCCTTTATGCACGCCGATAAAATGAAAACGCCTTTGCTGCTTATTCATGGTGAAGCCGATAATAATTCCGGGACCTATCCCCTTCAAAGTGAACGTTATTTTAATGCATTAAAAGGACTTGGTGCAACTGCCCGCTTGGTCATGTTGCCTAAAGAGAGTCATGGGTATCGTGCGAAAGAATCTGTACTGCACGTATTGTGGGAGCAAGATCAATGGCTGGAGCAATATGTGAAAAACAAAGACACTTCTACTTTAGAAAAAGAAGGAACGCGCTAGAGCATTACCATAAAAAACCCTCCCTGAAACCAGGGAGGGAATTTTCGAAAAGCATGCCAACCACAACACGCTTTTCTTTCAACCTAACCAATCTAACTTAATTCTCTAAATACTTTTTATAGTGATTGATGTCTACAGTCGCCTTTAAATCATGCAATAAATTGTACAACCCAAAAAAGGTTCTGTTGATATAAATAAAATGACGGCTACCTCTATTTCCATTCATTTTTCTCAATTGATCATCGCTGCTATACTTTTCACTCAGCGCGGTAATTTGCCCCCAAAACTCCGGGTCTGAAAAGTCAAACTCCTGTTCATGAAAGGGCTGTGTAAATAAACTAAGCATTTCTCTAAACAACGCCGTGAAATAAGCCACCTCATCATCTGTATCGTCATCGCGTAAAATTTCTAACTCTCTTAATTTGAGCTGAAAAATTTCTATATCACTAATATTCTCTGGAGTGCTCAATTCAAAATAAGGAATGTAAAATTCGTCTGGTACTTGTTTAATACATCCAAAGTCGATGGCGATAAGTTCATGCGCTTCATTGATCAAGAAATTACCGGGATGTGGATCTGCATGCACCATTTTTAGACCGTGCATTTGATACATGTAAAAATCCCACAAGGTTTGACCCAGTTTATTTCCGGTTTCCTGATCAAAATCTGTTTTAGCAAATTCACTTAGATGCAAACCCTGCATCCAATCCATGGTAATGATGCGTTCACTACTTAGTTCTTTGTAATAATTTGGAAATTTTAGAGTAGGTATTTTACTACAGGCTTCGCTAATTGCAATGCTTTGTTCTACCTCTAAGCGATAATCTGTCTCTTCTAACAACTTATCTTCTACCTCATCAAAATATTTATCTGCATCCTTACCCTTTAGATTGAACATGCGGTATGCGATAGGCTTTACCATCGCCAAATCACTAGAGATACTATTTGCGACTCCGGGATATTGAATTTTCACAGCAAGTTTTTTCCCATCTAATGTGGCTTGATGTACCTGACCGATACTGGCCGCATTAATAGATTGAGTCGCAAACGTATCAAAAATCTCTTCGGGATATTTCCCGTGGTATTGTTTAAATGTTTTTCGCACCAAGGGCGCAGATAAAGGCGGCACACTAAATTGCGCCAAGCTAAATTTCTCTACATAGGCTTGTGGCAACAAGCTCTTTTCCATGGAAAGCATTTGAGCCACCTTAAGCGCACTTCCTTTTAAGTTTTTGAGTCCGTCGTAAATATCGGCTGCATTATCTTCATTTAATTGCTCCTTATCTAAGGACGGATTAATGGCTTTTTTGCCATAATACTTTAAATAGTTGCCACCGATTTTTACGCCGGTTTTCACCATTTCTGTTGTTCTGCCCAGTTTACTGGTTGGTATTTTGTCAATACTTTTCATTAATGACGGGCTTCTTTATATAAAAATTTTCCAAAATCAATGACACGCTCCAAAGGTGTATTGTCAAACACGTCAAATATGGTATTGACCGATTTTTCAATCGCCATGTCAGTCTTTTCAAAATTAGCAGAATTGTCATTACGCCAAAAATTGATCAAAAATAGAAGTTGTACCCAGGCAGCTTCGGCATAAATCGTTTCACTGCGCTGTAATACTCTAAATTGCTTTTCATCATTATCATCCTCAATCAGCTCTTTAGCAAAAGCACGCATGTGTTTGCGCAATCCTTTAAGCTGATCCATGTTTTTAAGCTGATTGTTATGTTGTTCTAAGGTGAACAAAACATAGCTTCGGTTTGCCGTAAGGTTTTCAAAAAAGGTGTAAAATAACGTCAACATCTTCTCACGACTGGAGTAGGTTTCTACCTCAGGCGACTTATGCATCAGGGTAATGCTGTTTTCAAAAAACATATTCCAGATTTCCTTCCGCAGGGAGGTAAAACTTCCGAAGAACTGATAAAAATCCTGCTCTTCTACCTTATGCTCCTTACAAAACTTATAAATGGTTTTGGGCTCCATTTCATGCTCAAGCACATAATCCATATACATGCTTACAAATTGTTCTTTGGTAGGCGCCTTCTTTTTTGTGGTTGTCTTCTTTGCTGTCATACTTCAAAAATACAAAACTGTTTAATGTTTGGTTCAAAACTTTAAACAAAACATTTGTTAAACTTTACTGTGTCAGTTTGTCAGATTACCCGGAGTGGTATTTTTTTTGACTTGCTATAGAAAAATAAGTAGAATCATTTTTTCGCTTACGCGGAAAATTACAACACATAACATATGGCAACAGGAACTATTAATGTATCTGTAGAAAACATCTTCCCACTTATCAAGAAATTCTTGTATAGTGATCATGAGATTTTTCTACGTGAGCTAATTTCTAACGCGACCGATGCTACGCTAAAGCTGAAGCATCTTGCAAACATTGGTGAAGCTAAAGTTGAATTAGACAACCCAATGATTGAAGTAAAGATCGACAAGGAAAACAAAACACTTCACATCATCGATCAGGGACTGGGGATGACTCAAGATGAAGTTGAAAAATACATCAACCAAGTAGCCTTCTCTGGTGCGGAAGAATTTTTAGAAAAGTATAAAGACTCTGCTAAAGATAGCGGAATCATAGGGCACTTTGGTCTTGGTTTTTACTCTGCCTTTATGGTAGCCGATAAAGTAGAGATCAAAACTAAATCGTATAAAGACGAATCGGCCGCTCATTGGATTTGTGAAGGTACGACTGAGTTCACCTTAACGGAAGGTGAAAAAGAGACCCGCGGTACAGAAATCATTCTTCATATCAATGAGGATGAAAAAGAGTTTTTAGAAGAGCATAAGATTCGTGAGCTTTTAACCAAGTACAACAAATTTATGCCGGTGCCGATCAAGTTTGGTACTAAAACAGAAACATTGCCTAAGCCTGAAGGTGCCAAAGAAGAGGATCCTGCTCCTACTCAGGAAGTAGATAATATCATTAACAATCCAAACCCGGCGTGGACTAAAAAACCGGCAGATTTAGAAGATGAAGATTACAAAAGCTTTTACCGTGAATTGTATCCTATGCAATTTGAGGAGCCGCTTTTCAACATTCACCTCAACGTAGACTATCCATTCAATCTTACGGGGATTTTATATTTCCCTAAACTGGGGCATGATATGGCGATGCAAAAAGATCGTATTCAGCTCTATCAAAATCAGGTGTTCGTTACTGATAATGTAGAAGGAATCGTACCCGAATTCTTAACCATGTTACGCGGAGTCATCGACTCACCGGATATTCCTTTAAATGTATCCCGTAGTTATTTACAGGCTGATGGTGCGGTGAAAAAGATCTCTAATTACATCACGAAAAAAGTAGCAGATAAATTAAAGTCACTCTTCAATAATAACCGCGAGGACTTTGAGCAAAAGTGGGATGATATAAAAATGGTGATTGAGTACGGTATGCTGACCGAAGATAAATTCTTTGAAAAGGCAGATCATTTTGCACTTTATCCAACCGTAAATGATACCTACCAAACCTTTGGTGAATTGACCGATAAGATCAAAGATGCCCAGACCGATAAAGATGGCAAAATGGTCATTTTATACGCCTCAAACAAAGATGAGCAACATCCTTACATCCAGGCAGCGAAGAAAAAAGGCTATGAGGTACTGCTGTTAGATTCACCTATTGTGTCTCATTTGCTTCAAAAGCTGGAGACTAGTAAGGAGAACATTCAGTTTGTACGAGTAGACTCTGATCATATTGATAATTTGATCAAGAAAGACGAAGAGCAGATATCTAAGCTGAGTGATGACGAAAAGAAAGCTGTGCAGGAATCGTTTGAAAAAGTGGTGCCTACAGAAAAGTACACCATTCAATTAGAAGCCATGGACAGTGATGCAGCTCCGCTGATTATCACCCAACCAGAGTTCATGCGGCGTATGAAGGAGATGCAGGCAACCGGTGGCGGCGGAATGTTTGGTATGGGCAATATGCCAGAGATATACAATTTGGTCGTTAATACCAATCACGAACTGATTGGTACAATTCTCAATACCAAAACAGACAAAAAGAAAGAGCGTCTGATCAAGCAATCCTTAGACTTAGCACGCCTATCTCAAAACCTGCTTAAAGGTGAAGAGCTTACAAATTTTATCAGTAGAAGCTTTGAGATGATCAAGTAATCCTGAACTTGTTTCAGGATCTTACTCTACATAAGACAAGTTATTCATTGCTTGACAATCAAAAATCCCATTCGCATTGAGCAAATGGGATTTTTTGGTTCTAATATGAAGTCTTTCATAAAGCTGTTCATACTAATCTTCTAAAGTTAGTCTTTGAATAACATCTTGAGTTATATCCTGATCTGGACTTGTATAGTAGAGATGAGCTCCATGATTAATGACTTGGGTAATCCCTCTTTCATCAATTAATTGGCGAACAACTTTTTCAATTTTATCGTGAATAGGCTGCATAATATTTTCTCGTTTAGCCTCTACTAATGTTAAATGTTCAATCATTTGTACCGTAAGCTCCATCTTGAGCTTTTTTTGTTCACGTTCTAACACCTTGTCTATATCTTCCTTCAAATCATCGTGATAATTCTCATTGATTTTAGCAATCATGTTTTCAAAATCGGTTGTCCTTTGTTCGGTTTTTTTGGAAAGTTGATTTCTATACTGTTCGATATCGAGATTCACTTTATTTATATCGATAAGCGCAGCGATGACTGCATTCATATCGATAGTTACTATGTAAGATTTGGATGAACTCATGCCTATGGAATTAATTAATGAACAATATATTCATAATTTATTTCTTCGTTCACTGTATCATTTCAATAAAAACTACACTAATATTGTGTAAACTAGTGCTTCATGGAACAGAATTACAAAAGTGAAAAGTTTAAAAAGTGGTTGGATAATCTCCAACAAGAAAGCTGGCAGCTGGAACTTATTATTTCTGGTTTCGCGATTTTTGGATTGTTTGAAATTCATGATCAAATACCCGTATTAACCCAAAAATGGTTTGATAAATCAGATTCTACTGTATTTCAAGTTTTGATTAGTAATTTTTATACAGTAGCATTAATATCATGGTATATCTTAACCACCAGCCTATTGGTTCATTTGGTTTTAAGGGGTTTATGGATTGGCGCATTAGGTCTAAGGTATGTTAGTGGGGATATTGATTTTACGTCGCTTAATTATAATGATAAGTTCACAAATTATTTAAAAAAGCGAATAGGTTCGTATGATAAGTATATATCTATACTAGAGGATTATTGCAGCCTCTTATTTGCACTAAGCTTTCTATTAATCTTTATATTTATATCCTTTTTCACTTTATTAATAATACCTTCTCTTTTCATTGCTATCACGACAAACGTACTTGCTAAAAATGTGTTGAATTTTGTGATCGCGCCCATAATAGTAACCTATTTTCTTCTGGGCTTGTTTATTTTAATTGACTTTTTAGGTAATGGGATTTTGAAAAAAAAACATTTTATTTCTAAAATTTACTTCCCCATATATAAATTATTCTCGTACATATCGCTTTCATTTATATATCGACCCCTACTCTATAATTTTTTAGACTTTAAATCTGGAAGAAAAATTCTTATAGGTGTATTGTTAGCTTTTATATTGGTGGTTGTTGCAGGTACAACGTACATCAACGAATCAGATTATATAGTGGGTAATATGTCTACGCAAGATGAATATGCCAATAATGCAAATTATTTAGATCAATTAAAGACCGAAAGAGATTTAGTTAGTAAGGCTGCTATAAATTCAAAAGTAATAACCAATCCGTATTTAGAGCTATTTATAAACTATAACAGAGATATTGAAGATCAATTATTTTTAAAAAATAAATTTCTTAAAAGATCTGGAAAGAAAGGAATGAATTCTAGTATTCACATTACTTTCAATGCAAAATCTATAGAATCCCCAGATTCTATTCCCTCACTTAAGAGATACCTTCAAGAATTCGAGAATTTAATTACTACTACAATAGATAATGATACCATCTATGGAGATTTCGTTGTAACCAATAAAAATAATGAACAACTAGGTTATGAAACATTTTTGGACATATCCACTATTAATAAAGGGAAACACATTCTAAATATTACTTACCGTAATTCTGATAGCACACACAAAACCATTGCAAAAATCCCTTTTTGGTACTATCCAGACAACTAAACTTTCTCATTTATAGGAGTTGTTGTGGTAAATTATTCGGGTTATCTTTGCCCCCTAATTTTTTGAGATATGATCCACATCACCCTACCGGATGGTAGCGTAAAGCAATTTGAGGCCGGAGTAACACCTATGGAGGTCGCTAAGAGCATTAGCGAAGGTCTGGCGCGCAACGTCATTAGTGCAAGATTTAATGGTGAAACCGTTGAAACCGTCACTCCGCTTACCACAGATGGATCATTAGTGCTCTACACCTTTAGAGACGATGAGGGTAAAAAGGCCTTTTGGCATAGCTCATCGCACGTGATGGCACAAGCTATACAAGAATTATATCCCGGGAGTAAGCTCACCATTGGACCAGCTATTGACAATGGATTTTACTACGATGTAGATTTTGGTGAGCATGCGATTTCAGAAAATGACTTTAAAAAGATTGAAGATAAAATGCTTGAGATCGCGCGGGGTAAACACGACTTTAGCATGCGATCAGCGACTAAAAAAGAAGCATTAGAACTGTATAAAAAAGAGAATAATCCATTTAAGGTAGAGCTGATTGAAAATCTGGAAGATGGAACCATTACCTTTTGTGATCATGATACCTTTACAGACCTCTGTCGCGGTGGACATATCCCAAACACCGGAATCATAAAGGCCGTCAAGTTGATGAATGTTGCGGGTGCCTATTGGCGTGGTGATGAGAATAATCCGCAGCTTACGCGTATTTACGGGATCTCCTTCCCCAAGCAAAAAGACCTTAAAGAATACCTGGAACTGTTGGAAGAAGCCAAAAAGCGAGATCACAGAAAGTTAGGCAAAGAATTAGAACTATTTACTTTTTCATCTAAGGTTGGCCAGGGTCTCCCACTTTGGTTACCAAAGGGTGCCGCATTAAGAAGTAGACTAGAAGATTTCTTAAAGAAGGCGCAACAAAAAGCCGGCTATGAAATGGTGATTTCACCGCATATTGGCTCCAAAGAATTATATGTAACCTCTGGTCACTATGCTAAATATGGCGAGGATAGTTTTCAAGCCATTAAAACTCCAAACGAAGGCGAAGAGTTTATGCTCAAGCCAATGAACTGCCCGCATCACTGCGAAATGTACAATAGCAAGCCCTGGTCCTACCGTGACTTGCCTAAGCGTTTTGCAGAATTTGGCACCGTTTATAGATACGAACAAAGTGGAGAATTACATGGTTTATCACGTGTTCGTGGATTTACTCAGGATGACGCGCATATTTTCTGTACGCCGGATCAGCTGGATGCCGAATTTAAAAACGTGATTGACCTGGTGATGTATGTCTTCGGAAACTTAGGTTTTGAAGACTTTACCACACAAGTATCCATTCGGGATCCAAAAAAACCTGAAAAATACATTGGTGATGTCGAGAATTGGGAAAAAGCCGAAAATGCCATCATTTCCGCAGCAAAAGACAAAGGATTAAACTATGTGATTGAAGAAGGTGAGGCGGCATTCTATGGTCCTAAGCTGGACTTTATGGTAAAAGATGCCTTGGGCCGAAGCTGGCAATTAGGAACCATACAAGTAGATTATAACCTACCTGAACGATTTGAACTAAGCTACACGGGAGCTGACAATGAGTCACACCGCCCTGTCATGATTCACCGTGCACCTTTTGGAAGTATGGAACGTTTTGTGGCCATTTTATTGGAACATACGGGTGGGAATCTTCCGCTATGGCTCATGCCTGATCAAGCGATTGTACTCTCTCTTAGCGAGAAATATGAGAATTACGCTAAAAAAGTTTCAAATGTGCTTGAAAATCACGAAATTCGCGCCCTTGCGGATCATCGAAGTGAGACCATGGGTAAGAAAATACGGGAAGCAGAAATAAATAAAATCCCGTATATGTTGATTGTAGGTGAGACAGAAGAGCAAAACGGTACAGTTAGTGTACGTAAACATGGAGGAGAGGATTTAGGAGAAATGAGTGGTGAAGCTTTTGCTAAGCTCATTCACGACGAAGTTCAATCCACTGTTAAACAATTTAATCATTAACGTTTTCCGCGTAAGCGAAAAACCATTTAAAAAATATACGCCATAGCAATACGAAGAAGAAGGTTTAGAGGACCTCAAAGAATTATCAAAGAAGATCAACACAAAATCAACGAAAAGATACGTGTTGACAAAGTACGCCTAGTTGGAGAGAATGTAGAAGTAGGAATTTACCCTACTAGAAAAGCATTGGAAATCGCTAAGGAACAAGAACTTGACTTAGTGGAAATTTCACCTAAGGCAGATCCCCCTGTAGCAAAGATTATTGACTATAAAAAGTTTCTGTACGAACAAAAGAAACGTGAAAAGGTCATGAAATCTAAAGCCACTAAGGTTATCATCAAAGAAATTCGATTTGGCCCAAACACAGATGATCATGATTATGAATTCAAAAAAAATCATGGAATCAAATTCTTACAAGATGGTGCCAAATTAAAAGCATACGTATTCTTCAAAGGAAGATCGATCGTGTTTAAAGATCAAGGTGAGATTTTATTGCTGCGTTTAGCACAGGATCTTGAAGAGTATGGTAAAGTAGAACAAATGCCAAAGTTGGAAGGTAAACGTATGATAATGTTTATCGCGCCAAAAAAGAAATAAATATACCGGTCACTGAGCTTGTCGAAGTGACTCATAAAAAGAATAGTAGCGATAATTAGATAAATAAAAAGCAAATGCCAAAGATGAAAACAAAATCCAGTGCTAAAAAGCGTTTTAAGCTTACGGGCACCGGTAAAATCAAAAGAAAGCATGCTTTTAAGAGCCACATCTTGACGAAAAAGTCAAAGAAACGTAAGCTTATGCTTACGCATGACACGTTGGTTCATAAAGCAGACGAAAACAACATTAAACTTCAATTACGCCTTAAGTAATCGTTGTTTAACGGTAGTATTAAATGATTAACCCTGGAGTTAGGCACATAAAGAATTTGATACATAATATTAAATCGCCTACTACAAAAACAATTAAACAGAAATGCCAAGATCAGTAAACGCAGTAGCTTCAAGAGCCAGAAGAAAAAAGGTAATGAAGCAAGCAAAAGGTTACTTTGGACGTCGTAAAAACGTTTGGACAGTAGCCAAAAACGCGGTTGAAAAAGCAATGAGTTATGCTTATAGAGACCGAAGAAATAAAAAGAGAACTTTTCGTGCACTATGGATTACCCGTATCAATGCAGGTGCCAGACAACACGGGATGTCTTACTCACAATTTATGGGCAAGGTAAAAGCGAATAATATCGAACTAAACCGTAAGGTGTTAGCAGATTTAGCCATGAACCACCCTGAAGCGTTCAAAGCAATTGTAGATAAGGTAAAATAAATATAACTTATTATCGCACTATAAAACTCCTCTCGGCAACGTGGGGAGTTTTTTTATTAAGCTTTATTATCTTGTACAAAAATTATTCATGTATCATTTTCGCTACACCTTTAATGTCTGTTTTTGTGCGTTACTTCTAGTCTCATGTACTAATGAAAACGACTCTTCAAAGAAAACAACCACTCAAAAAGACAATTTGGATCAACATCAGCCCAAGGAATATGTAGAAATTACACACCCTATATGGACTAAGAACGCCACGATTTATGAGGTCAACATCAGGCAGTATACTCCGCAAGGTACCTTTAAAGCTTTCGCGGAACACTTGCCGCGTCTTAAAAAAATGGGGGTCGATATCATTTGGCTTATGCCTATCCATCCCATAGGGGTAAAAAACCGAAAGGGTTCCATGGGGAGTTACTACTCGGTAAAAGACTACTACGGCGTAAATGAAGAATTTGGCACCATGGCTGATTTTAAACAACTGGTCAGTACCATTCACGACATGGGCATGTATGTAATCATAGATTGGGTTGCCAATCATACGGCTTGGGATAATGAGCTGGTTAAACAACATCCTGATTGGTATCTCAAAAATGACGAAAATAACTTTCAATCCACTCCATGGCGGGATTACGATGACATCATCGATTTTGACTACAGTCAACCGGCATTACGCCAATACATGACTGATGCACTCGCCTATTGGGTAAAAGAAACAAATATCGATGGGTATCGTTGTGATATTGCTAGTTTTGTGCCTATTGAATTTTGGGAAAACGCCCGTAAAGAATTGGATAAGATAAAACCTGTTTTTATGTTGGCCGAAGCTGAAGACCGTGACTTGCACAAACGCGCATTTGATATGACCTACGCCTGGGAACTTTGGAACCACTTGCATGCAATTACTACCCAGGGAAAATCGGTCGATGGATTAACGGGAGGATACATCGCTGAACATGTGAGTATTTGGCCGCGCAATGCATACCGTATGAATTTTATCGATAACCATGATAAAAACTCCTGGGAAGGCAACCAGTATAAAAACTTTGGCAAAGGTATAGAAGCCGCTATAGTACTCACCGCAACTCTAGAAGGAATGCCATTGGTGTATAGCGGTCAGGAGGCAGGCTTAGATCGATCGCTCAAGTTTTTTGATAAAGACCCCATTATATGGCAAGATCATCCTGTAGGCGAATTATACACTAAACTATTTGCGCTCAAACATCAACATAAAGCCCTGTGGAATGGTAAGTACGGCGGAGTTATGAAACGTATTAAAAATGATAAAATGGATAAGATTGTATCATTTTATCGGGAAATGGAGAGTGATACCGTGATTACATTGGTAAACCTTAGTGATTCAAAAGTCAATGTAATTTTAAAAAATAAATCAATTCAAGGAGTGTATACTAATATTTTTGAGCATCGAAACGATACAATTTCAACACAGCGTCCTATGGAAATAAAGCCCTGGGGATTTAAGGTGCTTTCAAATCAGTGATTAAGCATAGTAACAGCAATATAAAAGCGCTAAAACCGTTTTAAAATAAATGAAACTCAACACGATTTACAGCTACTTTTGTCTAATTACGATCTTATGTGTAAGCTGCGTTGAGGATATTGATTTAAATCAAACAGAAGATATTGTACTATCCCCAGTTGTAGAATTAGATCTTATTTTTTTTAATCTTGATGAAACTGATCTGCTGGATCAAGACACAGGAACAGTCTTTAGCGCTATTCAAGATACAACGAGATTGGAATTTTTAGACGATTCTTTTATACGCGATAATCTCATTCGAGTTGATCTAGTCTTTGAATTTGAGAATTCGTTTAACCAATCTTTTAGCGGGGAAGCAGTTTTTTTAAACGAATCAAATGATCCTCAATATACTATTCCTATTGAAGTAGCAAGTTCGCAAGGAAATACAGAATCTACAATAATAACTCAAACGCTAACACAAGAAGATATACTTCTTCTCAACAATTCAAATCAATTAGCTATTTCTTTACAATTGAATGAAAATGGTGCGCCGGTTTTAGGTGCAATAGCCTTACAAAGCAAAGCCACTTATTATCTAGTTTTTAATGAGTAGGTATCTTTTATTTAGTTGTATTTTTTTTACCCAACTGTTTTTTGGGCAACATAAACCTCAGTTTTTAGACAAACGTGATCTGCCACAGTCCCTAATGCTCAATCCGGGAGCTGCTGTAGAATTTGATAAACATATAGGAATTCCTTTTTTATCAGGATTTTCGATCACCGGGGGTTCTTCAGAATTAAGTGTATACGATATTTTTCAAGAAGGTGGAGATATCAATCAGCGCGTAAGAGATGCTATTTTCACTCTTTCTGATCGGGATTTTTTCTCACTCAATCAGCAATTAGAAGCGATATCATTTGGTTGGCGAGGAACTGACAGTGGAAATTATTATTCTGCAGGAGTCTACCAAGAATTAGATGTCATGAGCTATTTTCCGAAGGATCTAGCTCTTTTAGCCTATGAAGGAAACGCAAATTATATTGATGTTCCATTTGATTTATCACACCTATCTACAGCGGCAGAACTCTTAACGATATATCACGTTGGGATCAATAAAAAAATCAAACCAGACCTACAGATTGGCGGACGGGCAAAGTTATACTCTAGCATTGCCAACCTCAACAGTACAGGTAATGAGGGTACATTCATTACGCGCACCACACCTGATGGACCCAACTTCTATAGACACGAAATCAATAATGCAGATGTTGCCGTAAATACTTCTGGGATTTATTCACTCACCGAGGAAAGCACTAACAGGACTACCCAGACCTTAACCAGAGCTTTTTTAAGTAGAAACTTAGGTGTTGGAATTGATCTGGGAGCAACTTATTTTGTAACTAATCGATTAGCTGTTTCTGCAAGTTTGCTGGATATAGGATTTGTAGCGCATTTAAATGATATAAGAAATTATCGGCTTTCAGGAGATTATACTTTTGACGGTATCGAATTCCAATTCCCCTCATTATTAGACGGTGTCGAACCTACTGATTACTGGGAAAACCTAGAAAGTAGTTTTGAAGAAGATGTCCCCTTTCAAGATGAACTGGAAGATACATACGTCACTTGGAGACCTGTGAAATTTAATGCTACAGGAAGCTATGGTTTTGGTAGTAAACGACCTGATTTTTGCGACTGCACGCAAACTAAAACTAAAAAGTTTAAGAACTATATTGGACTACAGGCATACGCAATAAAACGACCTAAAGGAATACAGGCAGCAACTACCGTCTATTTAGATAAAGAATGGGGGAAACTGTTGTCCACACGATTCACTTATACCGTTAATTCATTTTCAGCTACTAATCTTGGAGCATTATTTTCTATGAACTTGGGTAATTTTAATATGTACCTAGCGGCAGATAACATCTTATCCTATGAAAATCTCGCTGAAAGCACGCATGCCTCTATACAACTGGGCATGCAGATCGTAGTAGATAACATTTTTCAAGAATAGATTATCATTGTAATTTAAACTTCTCCTCTACCATCTCTACGACCCGATCCCCTATCGCCAGGGATGCGGTAGCCGCTGGGCTTGGTGCATTTAATATATGTATACTATCTTTTCCAAATTCGATTTTAAAATCAGTGCGAGTATCTCCAGCTTCATTTAACAATACTGCTCTAACACCACTTCGGGCGGGTTGAATATCGTTCAAAGTAAGCGAGGGTATCAAACCTTGTAAGGTCCTTAGAAATTTACGCTTAGAAAAAGCCCGCCTGTACTCCTCTATTCCAAAACGCCAATGCTTAAAAAAAAGTCGCCAGGTACCGCTGTAACTTAATGATTCATAGGTATCTTTTAGATTAAAAGATGTTCTACGATACCCTTCTCGTTTAAATGTAAATACTGCATTAGGACCGCATTCGATTCCGCCATTAATCATTCTGGTAAAATGGACCCCTAAAAAAGGAAATTGAGGATTGGGTACAGGATAGATGAGATGCTTTACTTTATGTTGTGCTTGCGGAGTTAATTCATAGTAATCCCCCCTAAATCCAACGATACGATCTGTTGTTTTTATTCCTTGCTTCTTGGCCAGCCGATCAGAAAACAAACCACCACAAAATACCATATATTTTGTTTTAAATAAAGCCGAAGCTGTTTTTAAAATATGACCGTTTTTACTTTCCTTTATGCTAATCACCTCCTGATTAAACCTAATTTGACTGGTTGGATTAATAGATGTTATTTTCTTAGCGAGTGTCTTTGCCACTGTCTGGTAGTCAATGATACCAGAGTCACCTACAAATATTCCGGCAACACCTTCACAATAAGGTTCTATTTCTTGAATCTCTTCTGCGGTTATCTTCCGTACGTTTTTTAGACCATTTTGTTTTCCGGTTTCAAGAATATCATCCAATTGCGAAAGCTCAGATACTTGAGTCGCTACTATTATCTTTCCGCAGATATCATAAGGAATTTCGTTTTCCTCCGCGAAAGCGATCATCTGTTTGAGACCATCCCTACAGTTTAATGCTTTAGAAGAACCGGGTTTATAATAAACTCCAGAGTGCAAAACTCCGCTATTATGCCCTGTTTGGTGAACCCCTGCATGTGCCTCTTTCTCAAGAATAAGTAAGTTTAAATACGGCCATTTTGACTGAATTTTATACGCTGATGCTAACCCAACGATACCTCCGCCAATAATAATAATGTCAAAAAAAGGTTTATTTAATTTCATTTTTTTTGTCGAAAACTATTTTGGTATAATTATCGTATATATCGTTAAAGAAAGACGTTATATTAATTAATATTCTATAATTTTTCAATAGCTTACATTTACAACCTAAAATAGAACGATTTGACTAAAAAAATTCTTTTTACCGTATTATTTTTTTCTTGTCTATGTTTTCGTGCTCAAGTTGGTATTAATACCGCTGATCCAGATCAATCCAGTATGCTGGATGTTGAAGCGACAGATAAAGGAATTTTGATTCCCCGATTAACGACAGCACAACGTGACGCTATAACACTACCGGCAACCTACCTTATCATTTTTAATACTGATGAGTTAGGATTACAATTTAACTTTGGAACTCCGCAAGATCCAAAATGGAGTACAATTTTAAGTAATGCAGAACGTGGATCCAGAGGATCGCTCAATTACAATGCACCCACTCCTACCAGCGGGCAACCCACCACATTTACCGGTACCACGGTAAATACCGGATCACCAGTAATAAAAAAACTGGATATTACTACTACAGCAAGTGACCTAAGGGATTTTGTTTCTACCGCAGATAATCGATTACAGTATACAGGAGACGTAACACGATTTTTTAGAGTAACCTACGCGGTATCCTTTTTTGCTTCTACCAATAATGTGATCTGGGCGTTTTACGTGGCCAAAGGCGATGATGAAGCAGTTGAGCCAATACTTTTAGAAGATACCAAATCTTACGTTCTTACTACAGGAACAGGAAATGACATTACCATCCCCGTAGTTGGATCGATAGAGCTGGCTCCCGGCGATTATATTGAAACCTGGGCAGAACGATATCAAGGAGGTGGAAATACGAACAGTACGATTTCACTTGAAGTGATCTCCCTCAATTTGGTTATTGACTAATTCGTATCTTTCTTAAATGGAAGAAATTTTTACGACAGTCAATATTGTAGCACTGAGTAGTTGGCTTTTACTTGCGATATTTCCCTATCGCAAATGGAGTAAAAAAGTATTACTTTCTCTTGTTATTTTTGGGCTATCCATCTTATATACCACTTTAATGATATCGTATTTTGATCCTGGGACGATGGACCAATTTTCTACCGTTAAAGGCTTAGTTGCTCTATTTGGTAATCAAGATACTGTTGTTATTGGATGGATACACTATTTGGCATTCGATCTGTTAGCCGGAATTTATATTACCAGTCAAGCTGAAAAAATAAAACTAAATAGAATACTCCTTACTCTTTGTTTAGTCTTTACATTTATGATGGGACCACTTGGATTTTTACTGTTTTTGATTATTCGAAGCATAAAAACAAAGCGATTACTTCACGATTTCTAATTAAGTTTTTTGCTTTTTCTTTTTTGCAGCAGGAAAGAGTACATTATTTAAAATAAGCCGATACCCCGGTGAAGTGGGGTGTAAGGATAATTCTGTTTTTGGATCACCTACTCTGTGTTGATAATCTTCAGGATCGTGACCGCCATAAAAGGTGAAAAATCCTTTTCCTTTGATTCCATGAATATAACGTGCTTCACCATTGCGTTTATTCTCCCCCATAATCAATACAGTTGGTTTTATTTCGTCCCTGTCATACGATGTAGTTTGTCCCATAAAACCTTTGACAAGCGTGGTATGATTTTGTGTTAACATCGTAGGAATTGGATCCCACTTTGCCGAATAAGTCATCAACGTAAAGTAATCTGTTTCTTTATTTATTTTGCGTTTACGCGTCATGTCTATAGAAGAGAATTCATAAACGGTAGGCTTACGTTCTAAGATGAAATCGGTGAAGGCGAAGGTCTGCCCATAATCCAGTTTATTTTGATAATTGGATTCACTGGGATCCCCGTCAAACATAGCTTCAGCAATGTCAGTATCTTTTGCCGCGAGAGCGATATCAAAGCTATCTGTAGCACTACACATCGCAAACATAAATCCGCCACCAGCCACATAATCTCTTATCTTGAGTGCAACGTCCCTTTTTGATTCGCTTACTTTATCGTAACCCAATTTAGCCGCTAAGGTTTCAGCATTTTTTTTCTCTTCAATATACCATGGTGCGGCGCGATAAGCTCCATAAAACTTCCCGTATTGACCTGTAAAATCTTCATGATGAAGATGTAGCCAATCGTAAAGAATTAATTGATCACTGAGCACTTCTTCGTCATAAATGGTTGTATAAGGGATTTCAGCATAGGTCAGCACCAAGGTCACTGCATCATCCCATGGAGCGTTCCCTTGAGGAGAATATACTGCAATTTTTGGAGCTTTTTCCAGTACTACAGCTTCCATATTTTGTGAGGGGCTGCTAATGAAATTAAGGATTTCTTCGGTTTTAGCATTGCTCAACACCTCAAAATCGACTCCGCGGATTTGACATTCTTTTCGCAAAGCATCAGTATCTGGTGCTAGAAATGATCCCCCTTGATAATTTAGAAGCCATTTTACCTTTTGCTGTTTGTTAAGTAACCAATATGTAATTCCATAAGCTTTGAGGTGATCTGATTGACCCTCGTCGTCCATTGGGATTAAAATGTATGATGCGAAGCTATTGGCAGAAAGCAAGATAACCAACAGAAATAAAAATACCTTTTTCATATGATAAAGGTACAAAATAGGGAGGTGAAATTTAAGTTGAGGACGTTCTTTACTTTTATAACGTAGACCTAATATACTGCTCACTAATTCTTCCGCTAAAGTTTCGGCAACACTCGGGCGCGCTAATGATAAAAGATTTCTGCCTACGCATGAATGAGACTATTAAAAAGGGACGTCGTTATCTTCCTCTAAATCATTCATCCCACTGCCAAAAGCCTGATCTGTACTTGGGAATACGTCTGGTTTGAAGGTATCATCGTTTGCTGCGGCATTTAATTTAGACTGAAACTCGAATGGCGCATCAAAGGTTTCTAAATTATCAAATTTTCCTAAATGCCCAATGAATTTTAGTCGTATGTTATCTAACCCACCATTACGATGCTTAGAGACAATAAATTCTGCTTGACCTTCGGTTGGGGTACGCTCCTCATCATCCCACTCTTCAATTTTGTAATATTCTGGTCTGTAGATAAAAGAAACAATATCGGCATCCTGCTCAATGGCTCCAGATTCACGCAAGTCACTCAATAAAGGGCGTTTGCTACCGCCGCGGGTTTCTACCGCACGTGATAATTGAGATAATGCGATCACTGGTATGTTTAATTCTTTTGCGAGTGCTTTAAGGTTTCGGGAGATCATTGAAATCTCCTGCTCACGATTACCTCCCTTTTGAGAGCCACCACCGGTCATCAATTGCAAGTAATCAATTACAATCAACTTGATATCATGTTTTGAAGCCAAACGTCTTGCCTTGGCTCTTAAATCAAAAATAGAAAGCGACGGAGTGTCATCAATAAAAAGTGGCGCATTCTCCAAATTTTTCACTTTCACATTAAGCTGCTCCCACTCGTGTTTTTCTAAGTTTCCGGTTCTAAGCTTCTCAGAAGATAATCCGGTCTCTGATGAAATTAAACGCGTGATCAACTGTACCGATGACATCTCAAGCGAGAAAAAGGCCACAGGCGTATTTTGTTCTACAGCCATGTTTCGTGCCATGGATAAGGTAAATGCCGTTTTACCCATACCAGGACGTGCAGCAACAATAACTAAATCACTAGGCTGCCATCCAGAAGTCAATTTATCCAATCGTGTGAAACCTGAAGGTATCCCACTTAATCCTTCTTGGTTGGAAATTTCCTCAATTTTTTTCTTTGCCTGAATGACCAGACTTTGAGCAGTTTCAGAAGATTTTTTAATATTCCCTTGAGTTACCTCGTATAATTTTGCCTCTGCGGTATCCAATAAATCAAAAACATCGGTGGTTTCATCGTATGCCTCCTCAATGATCTCATTGGAGATTTTGATCAAACTACGCTGAATAAATTTTTGAAGAATAATACGGGCGTGAAACTCGATATGTGCACTACTCGACACCTTTTGAGTTAATTGAATCAAATAAAAGTCCCCTCCAATTGCATCTAATTTTTCATCCTTCTTCAATTGTTGTGAAACCGTTAATAAGTCCACCGGCTCACTGTTTTCAAAGAGTTTGAAAATAGCTTCATAGATGTGTTGGTGGGATTCTTTGTAGAATACGTCTGGATGAAGAATATCGATAACTTCATCTACTCCTTTTTTATCAATCATCATTGCACCTAACACAACTTCTTCTAAATCAGTTGCTTGTGGAGGCAATTTTCCTTTTTCTAGTGCAATTACGTTCCCCCCGGAATAGCTAAAGGGTGCTGAAGCCTGTACTTTTTTCATTAGTGCGAATGTAAACAAAACGTTAAGACCTACCCTATTTTAAATGACTTCTATAGTTCACCGTCTGTCAACATTTGTGATGTTAATATCTTAAAATAGTGTGTTGATAAGTATAAAAAAAACCACCTTATAAAGATAAGACGGTTTGTGATAAGGGAAAAATGGTTTTTAACCTTTAAAGACTCCCATTTGGTCATATTTATTCATGCGCTCTTTGACCAATTTTGTTGGTGATAAGTTTTTCAGCTCTTCAAAAGACTTTAAAATTTCTTTTTGCACAGTAGAAAATGTTTTTTCACGATCACGATGTGCTCCACCTACAGGTTCTTTTACAATCATATCCACCAATCCCATTTTTTTCATGTCTTTTGCAGTAAGTTTTAAGGCTTCTGCAGCTTTTTCTTTATGCTCCCAACTTCTCCATAAAATAGATGAACATGATTCTGGTGAGATCACAGAATACCAGGTATTTTCTAACATGAGTACTCGATCTCCTACACCAATTCCTAAAGCTCCGCCGCTAGCTCCTTCACCGATGATAACCACTATTATCGGCACCATGAGTTTAGTCATCTCAAAAATATTTCTCGCGATCGCTTCACCTTGCCCACGCTCCTCGGCTTCTAATCCCGGGAAAGCACCCGGGGTATCAATTAACGTTACTACCGGCAGCCCAAATTTTTCTGCACTTTTCATTAAGCGCAAGGCTTTTCTATATCCTTCGGGACTCGCCATTCCAAAATTGCGGTACTGGCGCATTTTAGTATTTACTCCTTTTTGGGTACCAATAACCATAAAACTTTGATCCCCTATCTTTCCTAATCCACCAATCATTGCTTTGTCATCTCCAAAACTTCTATCCCCGTGAAGCTCTAAAAAAGAATCTCCACAAATTGCATTGATGTAATCCAGGGTATATGGTCGATCAGGATGACGTGACATTTGAACCCGCTGCCAGGCTGTAAGGTTCTTATAAATATCCCGCTTTGTCTCCTTTAACTTGGTTTCAATTTGTTTACACGTAGCCGTTACATCTACATCACTTTCTTCGCCTATTTTACTCGCTTTTTCAAGCTGTTCTTCTAGCTCCTTAATGGGTAGTTCAAATTCTAGATACTCCATAAAATTATGGGCTTTAATTTAGTTGTTGGTATAAACAAATATACTATTTAAGTCCTGTTTTAATGAGCAGATTGTTGTAATTTTTTACGGTTTTTGAGAATTCCATTTAAAATAACAGTGCTCACAATCACAACAGCACCCAGGTAAAATTCTGTACTCATTTTTTCTTTGTTCCCGAAAATAAAGTAAGCTAAAATAATCCCATACACCGGCTCAAGATTTATCGTCAGCATAATAGTATAAGGAGAAAGGTGTCTCATTACCATAACCGAAGCTATAAAAGCATATGCTGTACAAACCGAAGCTAACACTCCAATATATACCCAATCCATTGAGGAAAGAACAAAAAAATCAGCCGTAAATCCAGAGCCTTCTGCAACAAAGGTCATAATGAGCAAATACAGTGATATCCCTACTACTCCAAAACCTAATTCGTAAAATGAGATTACCGCAGAATCTGCCTTACTCACCATCTTACCGTTAATTAGAGTAAAAATAGCAGATAAAAACGCTGAACATAAGGCTAAACCTATTCCCAACAAATATTCGGTTTCTACTTTAAAGATGATGTATAATCCTATGATGACAATTGTTCCAAAGACGAGTTCATACCAAATCAACTTTCGCTTATAGAAAATAGGTTCCAGGATAGAAGTGAAAAAAGCGCCTGTTGACATCAACGCTAAGGTAATGGACACATTACTGGCTTTAATCGCTCCAAAGAATGTAAGCCAATGAACTGCAATCACTATACCCGCAACAGCAAGTACCTTAATATTTTGCGGCGAAATTTTTAATTGTTTTCGTTTAAAAACAATCCAGCCCAGAATAAAGAAACTGGCGAGTAGCATACGATACCATACTAACGGGATCGCATCTATACTTATCAAAGCTCCCAATATAGCCGTAAAACCCCATATAAAAACAATGAAGTGAAAATGAAGGTAACTCTTAAATTTATCGCTTGGCATTTCTCAATAGATAAAATGCAAGCACGCCAAAGAACAGGTTAGGTATCCACACGGCCAGCAGAGGAGAAAAATCTGATTTTTGAGCAATTGTGCCAAATACCTTATCTAGAAATACGTATGAAAATGCGATGGCAATACCGATAGCCAGATTTACTCCCATCCCACCCCTGCGCTTCATTGCTGAAACCGCTACAGCAATGATGGTTAAGATAAAAGCAGAAACCGGTATACTCAAACGTTTGTAGGCTTCTACTTTATACGTATTAATATTGGCCGATCCCAGTCGCTCTTCTTCGGCTATGAAATCTCTCAATTCAAAGTAATTTAATGTTTCGGCGACATAAGACAAAGGAGTTAAGGTCTCTATCTCAAAGGGCAAAATGGTATCGAACTTTGACTTGCTTACTAATATATCTTCGGCTTGACCGATTATACGTTTATCATAATTCGTTAAGGTATACGTACTATCTTTATCATTGTATTGAAGCCGCGATGCCGTAATTTTAAATTTTAATTCATTATTCTCAAAATGTTCTAACATAAAATTACGCGCAGACTTGGACTTAGGTAAAAAATTACTTGCGTATACAAATTCGTCATCATTGATTTGCCGATACACATTACTTGTTTCTTGTGTTTTAGAACGTTTTTTTAAATACGCATATTTAAATTCATTGAAGCCCTTACTGGCAGACGGTGCCAAAAAAAGACTCAACGCCAGAGCTGCAAAACAAACCAAGGTGGCTCCAACCAAATAGGGGCGTAAAAAACGTGAAAAGGAAACTCCGCTACTTAAGAAAGCAATGATTTCTGTATTATTCGCCAGTTTAGACGTAAACCAAATCACCGATAGAAATAAAAATATCGGAAATAGTAAATTCGCAAAATAGATGGTAAAGTTACCATAGTACTTAACCACTTCCATAATCGGTACATCATTGGCTAGAATCTTACCTATTTTTTCTGCAAGATTTACTGTGATACCAATGGGTACAAATAATGCCAACATGAGTAAAAACGTGCCCAGATATCGCTTGAGTATGTACCAATCTAAAATCTTCATAACATTTTCCGCGAAAGCGGTAAACTTTTATAATTGCAGGTCATTTACAATGTAGGGGAATATTTATTATAACCTTTTATCCATTTGTTTGACCATCATATTCTTCCAGGATTTAAAATCTCCCGCTAAGATATGTTTTCTGGCTTCTCTTACCAACCATAGATAAAAGCCCAAATTATGAATAGTTGCAATTTGCCTGCCTAAAAATTCATTTACCTTAAATAAGTGTTTCAAATAAGCTTTAGAATATTCAGTATCCACCCAGGTATAGTTAGCCTCATCAATTGCAGAAAAATCATCTTCCCACTTTTTGTTTTTGATATTTATGGTGCCATGCGCAGTAAAGAGCATCCCGTTGCGGGCATTTCGAGTAGGCATAACGCAATCAAACATGTCAATCCCTAAGGCTATGTTTTCAAGAATATTTATTGGTGTACCAACACCCATGAGATAACGCGGTTTTTCATGTGGCAGAACGGCAGTAACAACTTCAGTCATGGCATACATCTCCTCTGCCGGCTCTCCTACTGATAATCCACCAATAGCATTTCCATCTGCATTAACTCCTGCAATGTATTCTGCTGACTGTTTTCTTAAATCCTTATACGTACTCCCCTGAATAATAGGAAAGAAGCTTTGACTGTAATCATAAGTATATGGCATTTCTTTAAGCGCATTCATACATCGATCCAACCATCGATGCGTCATATGCATTGAGTCCTTCGCATAACCGTAGTCACATGGATAAGGTGTACATTCATCAAACGCCATAATAATATCTGCGCCAATATCCCGCTCAATTTGCATGACTGTTTCGGGCGTAAACCAATGCATAGATCCATCAATGTGAGATTTGAATTTTACACCTTCCTCGGTTATTTTTCGATTATTAGCAAGTGAGTATACCTGATATCCACCACTATCGGTAAGAATATTTCGATCCCAATTCATGAATTTATGAATTCCCCCGGCTTTTTTGAGAATATCTGTATGAGGTCTAAGATAAAGGTGATACGTATTTCCTAGAATGATATCAGGATTAATGTCTTCACGTAATTCTCTTTGATGGACTGCTTTTACTGTTGCCTGCGTGCCCACCGGCATGAAAATAGGTGTTTCAATACTACCGTGATCAGTTTGTATTTTACCTGCTCTGGCCTGAGTTTCGGGATCAGTATGCAATAAATCAAAAGTCATTTACTCGCTTTAAAAAGTGCGCAAAGATACTTTATCCTCTCTAGTAAAGAGAATTCTCTTTAGAGTTTATTCGTCTAATGAATTTGTGCTTACAATTTCACCCAGCGACATTTTGAATTTAAAATGTTGGTAAAATCTCAAAATCGTTAATAAGTGAATCAGACCTTAATTTGCCTCACGGGCTTAAAAAAGTATTTTTGCATCGCATAAAACAACACAACACATGTCATCACATTCTTCTTTACCTGATTTTGTCCAACAAGTTCGTAGAGATATCCTGCGCCAGGTACATAAGGTTAATTCTGGTCACCCTGGTGGATCTTTGGGTTGCGCCGAATTTTTTTCAGTTTTATATCAAGAAGTTCTGCGCTATAAATCTGATTTTAAAATGAATGGGGAGGGCGAAGACCTCTTCTTTTTATCAAATGGTCATATTTCGCCGGTATACTATAGTGTCCTGGCACGAAGCGGATTTTTTCCCATAGACGAACTTAATACCTTTAGGCTTATTGATTCGCGACTTCAAGGACATCCCACTACGCATGAAGGATTACCAGGTGTTAGAATTGCATCAGGATCGCTAGGCCAGGGAATGTCTGTCGCTATAGGTGCTGCCGAAGCTAAAAAACTCAATCAAGATGATCATCTTATTTATACCTTACACGGTGATGGAGAATTACAGGAAGGTCAAAACTGGGAAGCGATCATGTATGCCGCCGGGAACAATATTGACAATCTAATTGCAACTATAGATTATAATGGGCAACAAATTGATGGCAGCTTAAAAGACGTACTGCCAATGGGTTCATTAAGAGCTAAATTTGAGGCCTTTGGCTGGCACGTTATTGATGTAGAAAATGGCAACGATATAGATGCGATAAGAAAAGGACTGCAAAAAGCAAAGTCAATGACAGGTCAAGGCAAACCCGTTTGCATGTTGTTACATACGGTGATGGGTAACGGTGTTGATTTTATGATGCATACCCATGCGTGGCACGGTAAAGCACCAAATGATGATCAGTTAGAAACTGCCTTAGCGCAGAATCCTGAGACTTTAGGGGATTATTAATTCCCCACCTAACTTCCCAAAAGGAGAGGAAAAAAATACTAATTAAAGTACCAGTGCTCCTCTCCTTTGGAGAAGAACACTAAATATCATTTAATATAAGTAGTTACTTCTATACAGGCATATAACTTCAAAAGATTACCGCTTTCGCGGAAAATGACTATGAAAACATACACAAACACAGGAAATAAGGATACACGTTCAGGTTTTGGAGCAGGTCTTACACAACTTGGTAAAGAAAATGATAACGTCGTTGCATTATGTGCAGATCTTACCGGATCATTAAAAATGGACGAATTCAAAGCAAATCACCCTGAGCGATTTTTTCAGGTAGGTATAGCCGAAGCGAATATGATAGGAATAGCTGCCGGTCTAACGATAGGCGGTAAAGTACCGTTTACAGGAACGTTTGCTAATTTCTCAACCGGAAGAGTGTACGATCAAATAAGACAAAGTGTTGCTTATTCTGGTAAAAATGTGAAAATATGCGCTTCGCATGCAGGAATTACCTTGGGTGAAGATGGCGCCACCCACCAAATTTTAGAAGATATAGGTCTGATGAAAATGTTACCTGGAATGACCGTTATTAATACATGTGACTTTAACCAAACTAAAGCTGCGACGCTTGCAATCGCTGCTCATGAAGGTCCAGTATATTTGAGATTTGGACGCCCAAAAGTTCCTAATTTTACGCCAGAAAACGGCACATTTGAACTCGGTAAAGCTGTGCACTTGATTGAGGGCAGTGATGTTACTATCATTGCCACTGGCCATTTGGTATGGGAAGCATTAGAAGCTGCAAAAATACTACATGATAAAGGAATCTCAGCCGAAGTAATTAATATTCATACCATAAAACCCCTGGATGAAGAGGCAGTGGTTGCTTCGGCTAAGAAAACGGGTTGTGTGGTTACGGCAGAGGAGCATAACTTTTTAGGGGGACTAGGAGAAAGTGTAGCCAGAACACTGGCACTTCATTATCCTACTCCGCAAGAATTTGTCGCTACCAATGATACCTTCGGCGAAAGCGGAACTCCAGCTCAACTCATGGATAAATACGGTTTAAATGCAGAGGCCATTGTAAGTAAAGCTAGAAAAGTTGTAGCCAGGAAGTAGTTTTAGCATAGCATTATGAAGTGCAATAAACCTTTAGTCTTAGCTAAAGGTTTTTTTATGCAATCCAATAAAGCAAGAAGATTTGCGTTTTGAAAACAAAACAAACATCATGAAAACAACACGAATTATTCTACTGGTATTACTAGTTACCGGCCTGAATTTGCATGCCCAATCCTTTGAGTATGGAGTAAAGGGAGGTCTTAATTACGGATCAACCGATGATCTTGAGGGATCACTTGCTGGAATAGATATTGATGAAACGGCTGATAATAAAGTGGGATTTCATTTAGGATTGTATTCTAAGTTTGAAGTGATCGGTATTTTCATCCAGCCAGAACTGGTTTACACGCGCTTAAATAGTGAGTATGAGCTGGGTGACTACTCCATAAATAAACTTGATCTGCCAATTTTAGCGGGAATTGAGTTGATAGGACCTTTAAACATCAAACTTGGACCCAGCTTTCAATATATATTTAGTAACGATGATCTAGATTCCATCGAAATAGGAGAAGTTGAAAACGACATAACAGTGGGCTATCAGGCCGGTTTAGGTCTGACTTTAGGCAGATTGGGAGTGGACGTTAGATACGAAGGAAATTTCTTTGAAAATGAATCGGTCGCTGTTGATGCAGCTGAAAATACTTCATTTACCTTAGATAACAGACCATCACAATGGATATTAAGCTTATCGTACAGCTTGGGAGGAAATGATTAAAATTTCTATATGTCCAAAACAAAAAACGCCTGCTTTAGAAAAGCGGGCGTTATTAATTTAACGAGTGTGATTAATCTTCATCGGTATCACTGCGATCTTCAGTCACATCTGGATCGAGATAAGCTGGCAGACCATCGGCATTTTCGTAAAATTCAATTTCATCCAAGGTAACCCTTCCATCGTCCATCGCATTTTCTGCAATTGTGATTTCATCCCGTGTTAATACACCATCACCATCGTCGTCTGCGTCAAAGAAGTTAGGAGCAGTGTTTTCATCTGTATCATCATCTATAACAAATCTATCCTCATCCAGATCTTCTAAATAAGAAGGAATACCATCGTTATCATGGTCTGCTTCTTGTACTAGCAGGACCTGAACACTAAATATTAAGGGTTCATATAATGGAATTCCACTGGGAGGATTAGCAAAATAGGCAAGCCCAGAAGGTATGAAGATTGCACCTATACCGTAATCGCCAGAAAAGCTAAATGTTCCATCATCTTCCATCATAAATGAAGATGCGCCACTAAATTCTGTCAAACCTTCTCTGTAACCAGTAATAAGAGATCCACCCGGTTGCCCAGTAGAAGAAAAACTTAGAACTCCGTTTTGCCATAATGGTAACGGCGATTGATCGAACACACGGCTATTGTCGTAAAAACTATTGTCAAAACTATCAATGATGCCATCATTATCTTCATCTAGCTTACCATCATCTGTTCCAGGTACACCATCATCATCAGCATCTGCATCATCGTTTATACCATCCTCATCCTCATCCTGAGGGTTATCAGGATCTTCATCGTCATCATCACCGTCATAATCTACATCTGCCTCATTAGGAATTCCATCAAAATCAACATCATCAGTATTGTTAGTTGATCTAGTGAAAATACCGCGATAAGATAAAAAAGTAGAATCGGCAAAGGTCGGATTGCCTACTTGAGTATTTGCACCTGGCTCGAGCTTAAGCACATAATACAGATATTCAATCGTTTCTTCCTCTGTTTCAAAACTAAACGTATTTTCTTCTAAACGAGGATAGATTCCTTCTTCTAAATCTAAAAGACTAGCGATTGGTGTTCTAAAGTCCTCATTATAATCGGTAATAGAGTCAAATCGTATTGACAATAGATTTGGATTTAAATCGTTTTCGACAACAGTATAAAAGTGATTTTCCAGATACGACATTAAACTATCTCTGTTTTCTTCTTCAACTTCTGCTCTATCCCTGGGTGGAACGGTTGTAATACCGTCATCGTCATCTCCTCCACAGGATACTATGCCTACCGAAAGTATGGTAAAATAAATAATACCTTTTATAATGTTTTTCATTGCTTTATTTTAAGACGGCGCAAGATACAAAATCTTGTATTTTAGCCCTTAAAATAACGCTAGTAAATAAGTTAACGTATGAGGATAGATAAGTATTTATGGTGCGTACGAGTTTTTAAGACAAGGAGCCTGGCTACAAAAGCGTGTAAAACGAATAGCGTTAAAGTCAATGATGAGCCTATAAAAGCTTCTAGAGAGGTATATCCTTTAGATAAAATTGAAGTAAGAAAGAACCAAATTAATTATATTTTTGAGGTTATTAATCATCCTCCTTCACGCGTTGGGGCTAAACTTGTAGGTTTATATATGGTAGACCTTACCCCTAAAGAGGCATTTGAACAACAAGATATGATAAAAAATGCCCAGGATTATTATAGAAAAAAAGGAGAAGGACGTCCAACTAAAAAAGACAGACGTGAATTAGATGATTGGTTTATTAATACTGAAGAAGAGTAACAATGACAGCACTACCAACAAATCTTATCATGGATCATCAACAGATAGATAATACCATACGGCGTATGGCTTACCAGATCTATGAAAATAACATTGACGAACAAGAAATCATTCTCGCCGGAATAGATAAAAGTGGTTTTACTCTCTCTGAGAAGTTATGCGAAGAGCTTAAAAGAATATCACCTATTACGATAACTTCTTGTAACGTTTCTGTGAATAAAAGAAATCCGTTAGATGAAGTAAAGGTATCGATTGCTCAAGAGCGCTATACAAATAAATCAGTCATTTTAGTAGATGATGTATTGAACTCTGGCGCAACACTGATTTATGGGATCAAGTTTTTTTTAAACGTTCCATTAAAGAAGTTCCAGACCGCTGTGTTAGTGGATAGAAGTCATAAAAGGTTTCCGGTTAAGGCAGATTATAAGGGAATTTCATTATCTACCTCATTGCATGAAACTGTGAAAGTAACATTTGATAAGGTTAACAAAGTTGTTTTAAAATAAGACTTTCCTAATCTCCTCGGCTAACATTTTTATTGATTTATGATCTGTTGAGATTTTGTAATCTGCCTGATTATAATAATAGGAACGTTCAAATAAATGCTTCCGAATAAAATCATTTAAAGCAATTTTATTTGTCAAATGAGAAATTAAGGGTCTTCTATTTATTTCGGAAAAAAGACGATTTGTAAGTGTATCAATAGATGTTTCCAAATAAATTAAGCTTGTATTGCTAGCATCTTTAATTAAGTTGATGTTATTTGAATAACATGGTGTTCCACCACCTAAACTAATAACAAAATTGCCATCGGTGTCAAGTAGTTTTTTAAGATAAGCGTTCTCAATCTTCCTAAAGTAAATTTCAGAATGATTAGTGAATATTTCTACTATGTTCTGCCCTTCTCCCTTTTCAATGTATTCATCTAAATCTGCGTATTTATATGCTATAGTATTTGCTAATTTTCTACCAATAACTGATTTCCCAGATCCCATATATCCCATCAATACTACTTTCATAATAATACTTGCTTATTGTTTTAATACAAAAAATACTCGTGTAAAATTATGTCTTTTTGTTCTTGAAAAATAAATATATGATAGTATATTTGCACCCGCGTTAGAAAACGCTTGTTTATGACTTGGTAGCTCAGTTGGTAGAGCATCTCCCTTTTAAGGAGAGGGTCCTGGGTTCGAGCCCCAGCCAAGTCACTTTTTTAATTGGGTTTCTTATTATTCTGGTTTAGGCTTAACCAAGCGTCTTTTTTTGAATAATTACCTTTATAGAGGAAGACCTGGTAGCTCAGTTGGTAGAGCATCTCCCTTTTAAGGAGAGGGTCCTGGGTTCGAGCCCCAGCCAGGTCACTTATTTTTCTATACATAGTTTATCTGCTTTCTTTTGCAGAAGCTTTTCTACCCGGGTGCTGAAATTGGTAGACAGGCACGGTTGAGGGCCGTGTGCACTAGTTGCGTGTGGGTTCAAGTCCCATCCCGGGTACAACTTTACATTTATTATGTCCACCATCTACGCAATTTAAAGTGTTCATAAAAAATGTATCTACGTAGGACTTACTAGTAATCTATATAAACGTTTAAAAAGATATAATAACGGACTTGAAAAAACAACCCGACCTTATGCACCTTTTAAATTAATTTTTAAAGAATATGCTGATGATCGAAAGAATGCTAGAATCAGAGAGAAATACTGGAAATCTGGTAGTGGTAAAGAAAAATTAAAATTACTTGAATGCAAACTCATTTAAAAGTGTGGGCCTGCCTGCTAGCAGGCAGGTTCAAGTCCCATTACGGGTACACTATTTTCTTTCATGGTTTGGCTTGTGATTAGTTTGAATAAACATTTCTGATTTATAATTCAATACTATTTTTGTTTTTCTCAAAAACCACTTAATTGTTTAACCTTTTAACATAGTTTTTTAAACAAAACTAATAGATATATTTAGATTTGTTTAATAGAACATTTGTCATGGGAGAGATTAAGCAACAATTTAGCATTAAAGATTTAGAGGCCTTTAGTGGTATTAAAGCGCATACTATTAGAATATGGGAAAAGAGATATGATATTTTGAAGCCTAAACGAACTGACACCAATATAAGACTTTACGATCTGGAAAGTCTTCAAAAGATTTTAAACATCGCTTTCCTTAACGAAAATGGCTATAAAATTTCACGTATTTCTAAATTAGATAATAACGAAATATCCTCTCTAGTAAATAGAATTTCTGCTTCCAACAGCACCAAGTCAAGGGCTATTAAATCCTTTAAAATTGCAATGGTCAACTTTGATCACGAACTTTTTTTATCTTCTTTCAATACGCTTAAGCTTACTAAATCTTTTAGAGATATTTTTCACGAAGTTTTTCTTCCTTTATTGCATGAAATTGGAGAACTATGGCAAACTAATACGATAAATCCCTCTCATGAGCATTTTATTACTTCTCTCATAAAACAGAAAATATATACGAATATAGAACAACTTCAATCTATAAAACCTCATAGAAAAGAACGAAATTTCATTCTTTATTTACCTAATGGGGAGATTCACGACATTGGCTTGCTTTATTTACATTACGAAATATTATATCACGGTTACAACGCAATTAACTTGGGACATAGTCTACCCATTGAAGATTTAAAACATTTGGCTTCAACTCAAGAAAATGCGCATTTTGTAAGTTTCTTTACAGTAAAACCAGATTCTTTAGAGCACCATTTAGAAGAAATTAAACAAGAGCTTTGCGAACCCTATAATGCTCATTATTGGTTTTTAGGCAGAAAAGTTAAAAATCTTACTAAATCCCTGCCAGATTCAAGAATGAAGTCTTTTGAATCAATTAATGAGTTTATATTATACCTGTAATAAATGAACAAAAAGGTTATAGTTATCGGATCCGGATTTGCCTCATTGTCTGCTGCTTGTTATTTAGCTAAAGATGGATTTAAAGTAACTGTTTTAGAAAAAAATGGTAGTGTTGGAGGACGAGCAAGGCAGCTTTTAAGAGAGGGATTTACATTTGATATGGGTCCTTCATGGTATTGGATGCCGGATGTGTTTGAACGATTTTTCAATGATTTTGATAAAAAACCTTCAGATTATTACCACCTGGATAAGCTAGATCCGGGATATTCGGTTTATTTTGGAAAGAATAATAAAATCGATATAGGAGACTCACTGGATAAAATTTACGCGACGTTTGAAGATGTTGAACCAGGTAGCTCAACGAAGCTTAAAAAATTTATACATGAGGCACGAAGTAACTACGAGATAGCTATAAAAAACTTGGTTTATAAACCTGGGATTAGTCCGTTAGAGCTTGTTACTACTGAAACAATTAAAAGAGCAGGTCAGTTTTTTAGTAATATTTCAAAAGAAGTCAGGAAAGAATTTACTAATCACAAACTAATTCAAATCCTCGAGTTCCCGGTGTTATTTCTAGGTGCTAAACCTAGTGATACTCCGGCTTTTTATAGTTTTATGAATTTTGCTGATTTTGGTTTGGGAACCTGGCATCCTAAAGGAGGTATGCATCAAGTAATTTTGGCGCAAAAGAAACTTGCCGAGGAATTAGGTGTCAATTTTAAATTTAATCACGCCGTTGAAAAAATTATGTCAAAAAACGGCAAGGCTGATGGAGTTATTGCAAATGGAGAGGCGTTTTTGGCAGATGTTATTTTAAGTGGTGCCGATTATCATCATACTGAAACACTATTAGAACCCAAGTATCAGCAATATTCAGAACGGTATTGGGATAAAAAAACATTCGCACCTTCTTCCCTTTTATTTTACGTTGGATTTGACAAAAAATTAAAAAACGTTAGTCATCACAATTTATTTTTTGATGTTGATTTTAACTCCCATGCAGAAGCAATTTACGATCAACCAAAATGGCCCAAAGAACCTTTATTCTACGCCAATTTTACCTCTCTCACCGATCCTAACACTGCGCCAGAAGGAATGGAGAATGGTTTTTTTCTCATTCCGTTAGCGCCGGATTTAAAAGACACCAAGGAATTAAGAGAAGAGTATTTTGACAAAATCTTAACCCGCTTTGAAGCTATCACTCAACAAAAAGTTAAAAAAAATATTATCTTTAAGGAAAGCTTCGGGGTAAAAGATTTTGTAAAAGAATACAATTCTTATAAGGGTAACGCTTATGGAATGGCTAATACATTATTACAAACTGCCTTTTTGCGACCTAAATTAAAAAGTAGTAAAATTGAACAGTTATATTTTACAGGACAATTGACGGTGCCAGGTCCGGGGGTTCCTCCATCACTAATATCGGGTAAGTTAGTTTCAGAATTGATTTCAAAACATCATCAGGTAAAAACAGTATCATGAAAGTATTATTTGACGAAGTATCAAGAAAGTGCAGTAAAACTGTTACCAATTCTTATAGCACTTCATTTTCTATTGCGACTAAATTAATTGCTCCTTCCATACGCCAGGACATTTACAATATTTATGGTTTCGTACGATTTGCTGACGAAATTGTAGACTCCTTTCATGATTATGATAAAGAAAATTTATTAGATCGATTTACAGAGGAGCTGGATAAAGCGGTAAACGATAAAATTAGTTTAAATCCTATTTTAAACTCCTTTCAAGAAACAGTACACAAATATGACATTCAGGCAGAATTGTATCATGCTTTTCTTAAAAGCATGCGACTAGATTTGCATAAAAGTAAGTACTTGACGACTGAAGAATACAAAGAATACATCTATGGCAGTGCTGATGTCGTAGGATTAATGTGTTTAAAAGTTTTCGTGAAAGGCGATGCCAAGCGCTATGATGAGCTCAAGGGTGATGCTATGCGCTTAGGTTCTGCTTTTCAAAAGGTAAACTTTTTAAGAGATCTCAAAGCTGATTTTGAAGATTTAAATAGATCTTATTTTCCTGATACGAACTTATCTGAATTGAACGAAGAAGATAAACAGCGAATCATTGATGAAATTGATGCTGACTTTCAAGCTGGTTTGAGAGGGATTTGCAGGTTGCCCGTTGAAGCGAAATTAGGAGTTTATACCGGCTTTATTTATTATCTTCGTTTGCTTAAAAAATTAAGGAGAACTCCATCCATGGAGATTAGAAATCGAAGAATTAGAGTTCCTAACTATGAAAAAGCAGGATTACTCGCCAAGTCATATATCTCTTATCGTTTAAATCTGATTTAGGTATGCATACTATCCTCTGGATATTACTTTTCATAATCACTTTCTTAGTTATGGAGTTTATGGCGTGGTTTACCCATAAATATGTTATGCATGGATTTTTATGGAGTTTGCACAAAGATCATCACCATAAAGATCATGATAGTTGGTGGGAGCGTAATGATCTGTTCTTTATTTTTTATGCTGTGGTGAGCATGACTTGTATTATGACCTCTAGCCCAGATTATTTTTGGATAGGTAAGCCTATTGGTTTTGGGATTTTAGCCTATGGCATAGCTTACTTCATAGTTCATGATATTTTTATACATCAACGATTTAAATTTTTTAGAAAAGCGAATAATAAATACGCAAAAGCAGTTCGCAGAGCACATAAAATGCACCATAAGCACCTTGGAAAAGATAAAGGTGAAAATTTTGGAATGTTGATTGTTCCATTAAAATACTTCAAATAAATTCTCCCGAATGCCTAAGGCTATTGTAATAGGTGCAGGAATTGCAGGAATTGCATCTTCAATACGACTCAAAAAAAAAGGCTATGATGTCACTGTTCTTGAGGCGAATCCTTACGCGGGTGGAAAATTGCACGTCTTAGAGCAAGATGGCTATAGATTTGATCTAGGTCCTTCACTATTTACGATGCCGCAGTATGTTACTGAACTCTTTGAAATCTTTGATGAAAATGCAAACAATTTCTTTGAGTATAAGAAGAAGGATATTGTTTGCAATTACTTTTGGGAAGATGGGACTACATTTTCTGTCTCGGCAGATAGAAATGTTTTCATCCAGGATGCTTCTAAGACCTTTGGGATCGATCAAGCTATTTTGAGCGAATATCTTTCATCTAACAAAAAGAAATATGATTATACTGCTAAACTTTTTTTAGAAAAATCTCTTCATAAGATTGAGACTTATCTTTCTAAGGATACGCTTAGAGGTATTTGGGCAATTCCCGGGCTTCATGTTTTTTCAAGTCTACATCAACTAAACAAAACTAAACTTAAGCATCCCAAATTAGTACAGCTCTTTAATCGATTTGCTACCTATAATGGGTCTTCGCCATATAAGACTCCGGGGATTTTGTCTATGATTCCTCATTTGGAAATGCACTATGGTACTTTTTTTCCAAAAAAAGGAATGCATGATATCTCGCAGAGTCTCTATAAGTTCGCTAAAGACCAGGGCGTTGAGTTTTGCTTCCGCGAAAGCGTAAAAAAAATCCATCATCAAGGTAATAAGGTGACTAGTGTTACTACAGAAAAAAGAGCACTGGAAGCGGATATTGTCGTTTCAAATGCAGATGTTTATCCTACCTATAAAAATCTATTAAAAGATTTACCGGCTCCTGAAAAAGTACTAAAACAAGAACGTTCCAGTTCTGCGCTTATTTTTTATTGGGGAATCCACGGGGAGTTCTCAAAACTAGATTTGCATAACATTTTTTTTAGTGAGAACTACCAAGAAGAATTCAAAGCAATTTTCGAGGATAAAACATTACATTCTGATCCTACAATTTATGTGAATATAACCAGTAAAGAAAAATGGGATGATGCACCTAAAGGCTGCGAAAATTGGTTTGTTATGATCAACGCTCCCGGGAATTACGAACAAAATTGGGATATTTTAATACATGAAGCCAAAAATGCAATTTTAAAAAAATTGTCCAGAATACTAAATGTTGACATTGAGTCCCTCATCCAAACCGAATATATTCTAGATCCCAGAGGAATAGAAAAAAATACGAGTTCGTATCGTGGTGCATTGTACGGAGCTGCTAGTAATTCGCAATTTTCGGCTTTTCTACGCCATCCTAATTTTTCAAGAAAATTGAACAATCTTTTCTTTTGTGGTGGATCGGCTCATCCTGGAGGCGGAATTCCTCTTTGTTTACTGTCTGCTAAAATTGTAAGTGATCTAGTCCCTCCTGCGCATGATTAAAGCTTTTTTTCCACATAGAGAAGAAAAAGTTGCTTTGTTGAGCATCTTTGTTGTGTGGTTGATGCACATCACTGCTATGATAGGAATAGGTAATGGTAATCTCAATTTTTTTGTTGAAAAAACTCCATTTACGTTATTAATAATTACCGGGGTTTTAGTATTCAATTACAAACTAGACAGTATAAAAAAACTAGTTTTATTTGTTTTATTCGGCTTAGTAGGAATGCTGGCAGAATGGCTAGGTGTGAGTTACGGGTTATTCTTTGGCGAGTATGTCTACGGTACAAACTTTGGTCCAAAACTTGATGGGGTTCCTTATCTTATTGGAGTGAACTGGGCTATTTTAGTTTTTATTACCGGCTCCATTTCTAACCACTTATCTAATAATATAGCAATAAAAATTTTATCCGGCGCTCTCCTAATGGTAATCTTGGATTATTTTATGGAAACCTCAGCTCCTATATTTGATTATTGGACATTTGAGGGCGGGATAGCGCCTTTACAAAACTATGTTGCCTGGTTTATTATAGCTGCTCTATTGCACACTATCTATCAATTATGTAAGCTTAGGGGAAACTTTGTAATTTCTCTACACCTATATCTTGCTCAACTGATTTTCTTTATCTTCTTCTATGGACTATTCTAAATTTGATTATATCATCATAGGAGCGGGAGCTGCGGGTTTACAATTAGCACTTAAACTTATTGAGGATAATTATTTTGAGTCGTGTACAATTGGTATTTTAGATAAATCACTCAAAGTCCAAAATGACAAAGCCTGGTCATACTGGGAAAAAGGAAAAGGAAAATGGGATCATCTCATAGCAAAAAGCTGGAGTAAGGGATTATTCTATTCTTCTAAGAAAAAGAAAGTTCTTGACTTAGACTCTTACACCTATAAGACACTAAGATCCATCGATTTTTATACCTATGCGCTGGATAAAATTGAAAGCAGTTCTACTGCTACTTTTATTCCTGTTGAAGTTATTAAAACGGTAGAATACAAAGATTATGTAGACGTAATAACGTCTAATAATAACTATCAAGCAACACATGTTTTTGATAGTAGAATTGATCCTTCTTTTCACGACACCAAAAATAGCATCACTCTCTTACAACACTTTAAGGGGATCGTGATTGAAACCGAACAACCCAGTTTTGACGACAATGTATTTACCATGATGGATTATCGCTTAAAACGTCCCAACACCACATCATTTACTTACGTGCTCCCTTTTTCACCTCGCAGAGCGCTGGTTGAGTTCACTTATTTCACTCCAACACTTATTAAAGACTATGACGAATGGACACATAGCTATATTCAAGAAATTTTAAATATTGATAAGTATTCCATCCTGGAGGAAGAAGGTGGTATTATTCCTATGAGTAATTTTAAGTTTGAAAAAACTCATTCGAACAAAATCTCAAAAATAGGAACGGCCGGTGGCTGGGTAAAACCATCTACGGGATACTCGTTCAAATCTACAGACCGGTTTATAAATAAACTCATTAGTAATATTAAGAAAAACAGAATCCCTCATCACAACTTAATTCATAAGCGACATCGGTTTTATGATACCATCCTATTAGATGTTTTATATCATCACAATGAAAAAGGAGAAGAAATTTTTGAAAAATTTTACTTAAGAAATTCGCTAACTGATGCTTTTGATTTTTTAGACGATCGATCATCCCTTTTCACCGATATTAAAATAATGTATTCCTTGGCATCTATGGATTTTATAAAAGCATTTTTTAAACGTTTTACCTGATCAAGGATTCACTCCATCATCAAACCACGTCCTACCCTGCCATTGCCCAATAGATTTATACGGTTGAAATCTAGAAAACAGCTCCTCACTGTACCAATTTAATGCTCTGGTTTTTGCGATCGCCTCTTTATGTTCTTTGCTATTATAAGCAAAATTCATTAAGGATACCTTATCCTTCCAAATACTAAATGTTGCCATCTGTATAACGGGCACCTCTCCTATTCCTTTTGTATAGAGTAAACCATCACTATTTTCAATAGGTCGTTGAGATATAGGAACGTATTTCCAGAATTTTATGAGGTAAGACGGCTTAATCGTTGCTCTCGTAATTACAGCCAAAGCTGTATTGTTGTCATCCAAATCCTTACTTTTTTGAAAAGGATTCTTACCAGACCATTCCCCGTGTGCTTTGATGCTTTTCATAAATAAGGTGAACTGTTCGTTTGTTTTCTTTCGGAAGCGGCTGACCAGAGAATGCTGTTTAAAAAACGTATCTGCCGAAGTTTCATCATCCCAGACTTGAAGCAAAGCATACGTAGACCAATCTGGTAATGGATTAAACTTTTCACGACCACTTCCCAGTAATTTATAAAACTGAAGCCCATCTACCTTACTCAAAGGCTTATGAGCAAACTGCATCATCCCAAAGGCCCATGCTTTTGCTGCAAATGAATCGTATGAAAAAAATGTCAATGTGGTGATTTGACTCATACCTTAAAAGTACGAGGATTAACCAGCTTATCCACTTTATCTAAAGAGAAAAAGCTCAATAAATTGAGCTTTTTACATTTACTAAAACTGCATTTAAATTAAGTTCGATTAACGGTTATAGGATTAGATAAATCAAAATTCCCTTCAAGATCGTCTGCATTTTCACCCATTGCTGCACCTTCAAGATCTCCTTCATACCTTAAATACCAAATCAAACAAACTCCTGCACCAGCGCCATCAAAGTCAACTCCTTCTACTGCTTCAAGCGTTGGTGGAAGTCCTAAAATATTCCCTTGATCATCTGTAACTACCCAAGTAGATGACTCTCCCGCTGCATCACTATTATCTAACGTAATACCAGAAACAAAATCTGGCGTACCATCTACCGTAAAATTAAATGGCCCACCTGAAATTGTTCCAGCTTCGGCATTTTCAACTCGATTAACAGTTATAGAATTACTCAATGCAAAGTCACCTTCAAGATCTGCAGCATTCTCACCCATTACAGCGCCTTCAACCTCACCGTTAAATCGTAGGTTCCATATTAAGCATGTCCCTACTCCAGCACCATCAAAGTTTTGACTCTCTACCGCATCTAAGGTCGCTGGCAGTCCTAAAATATTCAATTGATCATCTGTAATAACCCAAATATTACTTTCTCCAACAGCATTACTTTCATCAATACTGATCCCGGAAACGAAATTCTCTACCTCTCCATCTACTACAAAGTTAAATGGACCGCCAGAAATGATAGCCGCCTCAGCCATTGGTACTGAAATACTATTGTCGTCATCGTCGCTGCAAGAAAATGCAGTTAGAGCTACTAATCCAATTACTAAAATTACTTTTTTCATGTGTTATGATTTTAAGTTTACCTAAGGGTAGACGACACGAAAATCCACAACTTACCTTAAATGGAATCAATTATGATTAAATTAACTTTTACTACTTAACATAAAAAAACGCTTTGCAGTAAAGCAAAGCGTTTTGAAACCTTGTCTATAGATTTAACTTATGCGTTTTGAGCCTTAATCAAATTAAGTGCTGACCCCGCTTTATACCAGGCAATCTGGGCGTCGTTGTACGTATGATTAAGTTTTATATTCTCCTTAGTACCATCCTCATGCACTACTTCTAGCGTTAAAGGCTTATCTGGAGCAAAATCTTCAAGATCAATAAAATTGAAGGTATCATTCTCCTGAATTTTATCATAGTCAGCTTCATTGGCAAACGTAAGTCCCAACATCCCCTGCTTCTTTAGGTTTGTTTCATGAATTCGTGCAAATGACTTTACGATTACTGCTTTTACTCCTAAATGACGTGGTTGCATCGCTGCATGTTCTCTAGAAGATCCTTCACCATAGTTATGATCACCTACCACAATTGTAGGAATATTTTTAGCTTTATATTCACGCTGTACATCTGGAACACCCCCATATTCTCCTGTTAGTTGATTCTTGACAAAATTGGTTTTCTTATTAAAGATATTAATTGCACCAATCAACGTATTGTTTGCTATGTTATCTAAGTGTCCTCTGTACTTTAGCCAAGGACCCGCCATAGAAATATGATCTGTGGTACATTTACCATATGCTTTGATGAGCAATTTGGCTCCCATGATATTGTTACCATCCCATGGCTCAAAAGGTTCCAATAACTGAAGGCGATCTGAATCCTGTGAAACGCTCACTGTGACATTGCTTCCATCTTTAGCAGGTGATTGATATCCCGCGTCTTCTACATCAAAACCTTCAGGAGGTAATTCATATCCCCTTGGTTCTTCTAAACGAACCTCTTCTCCATCTTCATTAATTAGAGTATCTGTTAATGGATTAAAATCTAATCTTCCGCTGATTGCGATAGCAGTTACCAATTCTGGTGAACCTACAAAAGCTAGTGTATTGGGATTTCCATCTGCTCTTTTGGCAAAGTTTCGGTTAAACGAGTGAACAATCGTATTACGTGGTCCATTGGCAGCATTATCGCCATAGCGATCCCACATTCCTATACATGGTCCACAAGCGTTAGCGAACACAGTTGCTCCAATATTATTAAATGTATCAATAAAACCATCTCGCTCAATGGTAAATCGCACTTGCTCTGATCCCGGTGTTATAGTAAAATCTGATTTTGTTTTCAAATTTTTCTCAGATACTTGCTTTGCTAAAGATGCTGCTCTTGAAATATCTTCGTAGGATGAGTTTGTACAGGATCCAATAAGACCTACTTGTACATTTAGCGGCCAATCATTTTCTTTAGCTGCTTCACTCATTTTAGAAATAGGCGTTGCTAAATCTGGAGTAAAAGGTCCATTGAGGTGCGGTTCTAACTCTGATAAGTTGATTTCAATTACCTCATCAAAATAATCCTCTGGTGACTGATACACCTCAGGATCTGCGGTGAGATATTCTTTAACTTGATTCGCTGCATCTGCTACATCTGCTCTTTTGGTGGCTCTCAAATAACGGTCCATAGACTCATCATATCCAAATGTTGATGTCGTAGCACCAACCTCTGCTCCCATATTACAGATAGTACCTTTACCTGTACAGGACATTGAGGTTGCTCCTTCTCCAAAATATTCAATGATTGCTCCTGTACCTCCTTTTGCAGTTAAAATTCCTGCTACTTTAAGGATTACATCTTTTGGGGCAGTCCAACCAGAAAGGTTTCCAGTGAGCTTTACACCTATAAGTTTAGGGAATTTAAGCTCCCAGGGCATTCCTGCCATTACATCCACAGCATCGGCTCCACCAACTCCAATAGCGACCATTCCCAGTCCTCCTGCGTTAACGGTGTGTGAGTCTGTTCCAATCATCATTCCGCCAGGAAAGGCATAATTTTCCAACACGACCTGATGAATAATACCCGCTCCAGGTTTCCAAAAACCAATCCCGTATTTATTGGATACTGATCCTAGAAAATCAAAAACTTCATTACTGGTTTTGTTTGCTCTCTTTAAATCTGCTTCAGCACCTACTTTTGCCTGGATCAAGTGATCACAGTGAACGGTAGTGGGAACAGCCACCTGTGCTTTGCCCGCATGCATAAATTGCAGTAAAGCCATTTGAGCGGTAGCATCTTGACAGGCCACGCGGTCTGGAGCAAAATCTACGTAGTCTTTACCACGCGTAAAAGCTTGAGTGGGTGTTCCATCCCAAAGATGGGAATAAAGTATTTTTTCTGAAAGTGTAAGAGGACGACCTACTATTTCTCTTGCTGCATCAACACGTTCTGCAACACGGCCATACACCTCTTTAATCATGTCTATATCGAATGCCATATCGTAATTTTATGTGGGTTGCAAAACTACGAAATTTGAAAAAAATTAAAAAGTTTTTAGCAAATCATTAAATTCATTAAATAATTGATGGCTAAACCTGGAAATCACTTCGCTAAATTTAAAATTTTCAGTTTTTTACTCCTTTTTCTATGGAATTGATAAATTAGTAAGGTGATTTAAGAATTTTTGCTAATCTCGTCGTGTTACTAAACTATTATAACAACGAAGAAATGATTTTATCAATTGTAAATCCTTCGGCTTCTGCCTTATAATTACGAATGATTCTATGGCCAAGAATACCAGGCGCTACTGCTTGAACATCTGCAATATCTGGTGAAAACTTTCCATGAACCGCAGCGTGTGCCTTTGCAGCTAAAATGAGATTTTGTGACGCCCTTGGTCCTGCTCCCCAATCAACAAACTCTTTGACAATCTCTGTCGCCTTTTCTTTATGAGGTCGGGTCTTTGACACAACATCTACCGCATATTCAATCACATTATCTGCGACCGGTATTTTTCGAATTACTTCTTGATAGGTAATGATCTGTTTTGCTGTGAAAAGTGCTTCTACTTTTGAGGTTTTATTGGTTGTAGTAGATTTCACTACGTCAACTTCTTCTTGGAAACTTGGGTAGTCTAAGTTGATCGAAAACATAAAACGGTCTAATTGCGCTTCGGGTAAAGGATAAGTCCCTTCTTGTTCTATAGGATTTTGGGTCGCCAACACAAAGTAAGGCAAATCTAATTGATAGCGATGCCCAGCAACAGTTACCGATCTTTCTTGCATGGCCTCAAGTAGTGCTGCCTGTGTTTTAGGTGGAGTACGGTTAATTTCATCTGCTAAAATGATATTGGCAAACACTGGTCCTTTAATAAACTTGAATTCTCTGTTTTGATCTAGAATTTCAGCTCCAAGAATATCACTGGGCATTAAATCTGGAGTAAACTGTATGCGTTTAAAATATAATCCCAGTGCTGTTGCAATAGTATTTACCATCAATGTTTTCGCTAATCCGGGAACCCCAATTAGCAACGCATGACCTCCAGAAAAAACTGATAATAGAATTTGATCTATGACACTTTCCTGACCAACGATTATTTTTGAAATTTCCTTTTTTAACTCCTGGTGTTTAACTACCAACTGCTCTACCGCTGCTACGTCTGACATATTATTTCTTTAACCAATTACTAGCGAAGTTACAGGTTTTAAAATCACCATTAATCTTAACGTAAGTTTCTTGAATTTTTTCTTCCTGCCAACCCTGAATCGCTTTTAATTGCTTTTCACGCAACGCCAGTTCTTTGATTTTTGAATAATCCTGAGCATAGTTGGCAATATGCTCATCATAACGTTTTAGTACTGTCACTATCTTGAAAAAGGTTTGACCTGTTCTTGTTTGATCAGTAAGTATCAAAGACACCTCACCTTCTTTTAAATTTACTACTTGATTGTAAATAGTTGGATCAATTTTAGACAACTCAAATCTGGTGTCTCCTGTTCTAGGGTTTACCAATTTACCTCCATCTTGCCGGGTTTCTTCCTGATCGCTAAACTTGCGTGCAGCTGCTTGAAACGTTATGCTATCTGCAACAATTTGAGTGCGAATGGAGTCAAGTTTCTTTTGAGCTTTTTCAACCGTGTAGGATGTTACCTCTGGCATGAGAATAATGTGGCGAATATCTAAACGCTGACCTAAAATCTTATCGACTTGAATGATATGCCATCCAAACTGAGATTCAAACGGCTCACTAACCTCTCCTTCTTGCATTGAGAAAGCAATATCCTTAAAGGTTCTATCCAAGGGGTCCTTTCTAGTAATGCTCATTGCACCTCCATCTTTAGCGGTTCCATCTTTTGAATAGAGAATTGCCTTAGTTGCAAAACTAGCCCCATTATAAAGAATGTCCTCTCTAAATTGATTAAGGCGTTCAATTACTTTTTGCTTTTCACTTTCGGGCACCTCTGGTTCAATGATAATTTGAGCGATTTCTACTTCATCTCCCAGCAGCGGACGTTCATCTTCGGGTATTTTGTCAAAGAAGGCTCTCACTTCTTCAGGCGTTACCTCAACATTATCCACAACATTTTGCTGCATGCGGCGAGCAAGAATATTTTCATTATTTACTTTATACAACTCAGACCTCAAATCTGCTTCATTGTCTTTATTATAAAAAGCCAATAGTTTCTCCATTGATCCAATTTGTTGTACAAAACCAGCTACTTGCTGATCTACCGTGGCATTAATTTCAGAATCAGACACAACGATTGTACTATCCTGTTCTGCTTGATGCGCAAAAAGTTTATTCTCCAGCAAGCTCCCAAAGAGATTACACTGTGTAATATCCTCCTTGCTTGCGCCTTGTGCCTCTAGATCAGCATACATTTTTTGAATATCACTATTCAAAATAACGTATTCACCAACAACAGCCGCGACACCATCAACCTTGTATCGCTTAAATGGTACGACAGAGTCACTCATTTTTTCTACGGTAGTGATAATAGAATCTTTAACATTCTGTATTACCAAACTAGTAGAATCCTTTGTTGTCATCACTTTTTTATCCTGTGCGTATGATAAGCTACAAACTAAGGTCACAACCACGATGGTAAAAAACCTATTCATATAATTCAAACTGTTTATTATTAAGTGCATCTTTTGTAATTTCTTTTTCTAACTCTTTAGTTAATTCAAGTTTTCTTTTATTTAGAATAATCTGACGTATGGTTGGCTCAACGTAACTAATAGGAGCATAATCTCCCACTTTAAGCGCATCTTTTATAAAAATTAAATACGTACTATCACCATCTTTTACCTGTAGCGTAGACTGCTTGCGTGTTAATCTACTTTCTTGTCGATCATTTAATGCTGTAAACTTATTCATAATGCGTTTAGGAGGCATCCACAGACTATCATTAAATGAATACCCAGAGAACGCAGATAAGTTCTCATTAAGAAGCTCCCGATCATCATCTGTATATCTTGATAATTGTCTTTTTATTGTATATAAATCAGGATTTGCAGCTTCCAGAATTATATATCTAAATGCCACAACATCCTCATTTAATTTAAAATTTTGAATGTTCTGCTCATAGAAGTCTTTAATTTCCTTAGCAGAAATAACAGTATCCAACTTTTTGGCAATTACGCGATCTTTGTACGCCTTTGTAAGAAGATCAACGCGATAATCGTCCACCATGCGTTCAAAATCTTTTTGAGTATCCATAGTCAAATTGAATTTGGATCTCTCCAGTAATAAGCGTTGTTTAGCCCATCGATCGATATATGCCGAAACCACCACGGCACTATCCTGCGGACTCATATTATCTCTAACAAGATTCGCAATATCGCTCTTATATAAATACGTATCGTTAACTCGTGCAACAGGATCACCAGGATCAACTTCTTCTACCCCGGTTTTACATCCAATAATTACGAGTAAAAAAAGGATCGTTACTAAGTGATATGAATTATGCCTTTTCAAGTTCTTTCTTGATCTTTTTTAAATTCTTTTTATTAACCTTGACCGTATATTTTTCTTTTAGAGACGCTTTAAATTTTTCTTCAAGGTATTGCTGATAATCGCTGATCACTTCTCCCTTGGCATCTTCAAATGATTTGATTCCACTTGGGATTATATCTTCGATATGTACAACGGTAAACGTATCCCCTTGTGTATAAATTGCAGAAACACCTTTTTCTTCCTTGAGATCTGCAGGAAAAATACTATTATCTACCTCATATTTCCCTTTAGAGAAAATTACATCCTTACGGGCTTGAGGTGAGAGTGATTTTTTAATATCTACAACTGCCATTTCTTCTTCTAAAGACGTTTTAACTAACTCAATGTTGCGTTTATTTTTTCCTTTGGCGATCACTGCTTCAAATCTCTTGCTAGACTCGTATTTTTGTTTATTCTCTTTATAAAAATTGTTCAAACCTAAACTATCATCTTTAGCTTTGTTCCATACCTCCTGCTCCATTAAATCAAATAGCAACAATCCATCCCTGTATTCTCCCACTAAATTCGCGAAATCTTCATTTACGTTCTCTAAATTTTCTTGATGATATTGAAGCACGAAATCCCTAATAAAACCATCATACCATTTTTTTATGGTCGCATTTTTATCTGACACACCTTTAATACCACGCTGGCGTGTAGCAATGTATTTTGCAAAATCCTGATAGGACTTTGATTTATCTCTCAAAGAAATAATCTTTTTCTGCGGAATGGATTCAAGTGCTTTATAATTCCATTTTCCTACGAGAATACTGTCTGAAACATTCTCATAGAAATAAGCAAGCGCCTCTTTATTATCGGTTATCTCATAACGATCTTTCAATTGTTGGGATAAACTAGTAGTGATCACTTGAGCGCGACTGTCTTTTTTTACTTTAGCTTCCAGCTCATTTTTCATTTCTTCAAAAGAAGCAACCGGAAATTTTTCAATCAGTTTTATGATATGCCACCCGTATTTAGTTTTAACCGGTTGCGATAAATCTCCTGGATTTTCTAATGCAAAAGCAGCGTTTTCAAATGCTTCAGAATTTAATCTACCTGCACTAAATCTACTAAGTTCTCCTCCTTTTTTTGCTGTATTACGATCATCACTGTATTGACGTGCAAGTTCATCAAACGACTCTCCTTGTTTTAGCCGATCATAAATTTGATTTATTTTTTCTTCGGCATTGATTAAGGAGTCCCCTTTTTTTAAAGCAACCATGATGTGTGCGGCAGAAACCTCACCCATAGACTTGCGTTTATCCTCTACTTTAATGATGTGATAGCCAAAGGTAGTTCTAATAGGCATTGACACCTCTCCTACCGGTGTATCATAAGCACCACTTTCAAAAGGATAAACCATTTTAAATGCACTAAACCACCCCAGGTCACCTCCATTCTTCTTGGCTGAAGGATCTGTAGAATATTCTTTTGCCACGATATCAAAAGCTGCCCCATTAATAATCTTGTCCCTTGCTTCAATGGCTTTGTTATATGCTTTTAAAGTATCCGCGCCAGAGGCTACCGCATTCATCCCAATGAGAATATGACTGGCTTTTACCTTATACTGTAATCGCTCATGAGCTTCACGAATAAGTTCATTCGTTACCTTTGTATCAGTAAGATAATTTTTAGCTAATTGAGATCGGTATTTTTTAAATTCCTTCTTAAAAGAAGCTTCGTCATCCAGTTTAAGCGCCTCGGCTTCTTTAACCTTAAGTTTATACTCTGTAAATAAATCTAAATATTGATCGATATCTTTATGTTCTTCGTCTTGAACCAAATCTAAGTTTTTCAAATATACCCGCTTAAATTCTGAGCCATAAATGGGAGTATCTTCAATGGTCAAAAGCACTTTATCTTCATTCTTTTGCGCGAAAGAAATTCCGCTGTAAAGCGCAATTAAAAAAATAACATAAATCCTTTTCATATGATAGCTATGATTATTCTGCAATGCCGACAAAAATACTAAATTAGAAGGGTTTTGCAACTAAGATTAGAGATACTTCGCAGGCTAAGAAAACAGCACCTGTTTATTCGTATATTTGGACTGATCTATAGAATAAAATAAATGCTTTAATCCTAAAATGTGAGTACTTTTAGTGTACATACCCAATGAAATACACCACACAGATTAAAATAAATGTTCCCCTTGAACATGCCATCAAATTATTTGAAGAAGCGAAAAATTTCCCCAAATGGCAAAGAGGCCTAATCTCTACCAAAGCAGTAGATCAACCTGAAGGTGAAGTGGGTAGTAAACGCACCCTCAAACTAAAAATTTACGGCCAAAAAATAAAAATGACCGAAACGATCACTAAGAAAAATCTTCCGCACGTGTGGCATGCTATTTATAGGTCAAATGGAATCACTACGATGCAGGAAAATTATTTTGAGTCTATTGATGAAAACACTATGCAATGGAATAGTGTGAGTCGTTTTAAGTTTACCGGATTGTTATCTATTGTTGGTAGATTACAGCCTGAACTTTTCAAACAGCGTTCTTTACAAATCATGAAAGATTTTAAGGCTTTCGCGGAAGATGGACAAACGGTCAACTCATGAGTACTTCATTATTTCATCACGCTAATCCAGAAAAAGTTAATCTTGACTTGATTGATGCAGAAGTTGTTTATTTTCCGCATTTTTTTTCTGGCTCAAACGCTGATTCCTATTATAATATCTTAATGAATGATCTTAAATGGAAGCAGGATAATATTAGATTATTTGGAAAAGTTCATCCCCAGCCAAGATTGACCGCTCTTTATGCAAGCAATGATCGTAGCTATTCCTACTCTGGGATTACCATGCATCCTCTACCCTTTACTAAAGAATTACTAGAGATAAAAAACAGGATTGAACAGGAATGTACGCAAAGATTCACTACTTGTTTAGCAAATTTATACCGAAATGGTAAAGATAGTAATGGATGGCATGCAGATGATGAAAAAGAATTAGGACAAAATCCTGTGATCGCTTCGGTAAGTTTTGGTGAAACCAGAAAATTTAAACTTCGATACAAGAAAGATCATAGCATCAAGTGCGATATTGAACTCGCCCATGGTAGCCTTTTGCTAATGACGGGAACAACACAACATTACTGGCAACATCAAATACCTAAGACTCAACGAAATGTTGATCCAAGAATTAACCTAACTTATCGCGTGATACAGTAGTTTTTTTATTGATTACAGTGTCAACAGAAAAGTAGTTATACTCTTCTTTAAGCAAAAGAATCAAAGAGATAAAAACAATAAAAACATAGATCATACCCAGACCGTAGGTATTCGCTTTAAGAACAAATGAAGCGAAGAATAACACCAAACCAGTCGCGATATACAGTACTTTTTTAGTGAATAAACCGCAAATGAGTAATGCGCCTAAAATGAATTCTTCAAATGGAACAAGTGGTGCAGTAGCGATTAAGAAATCATTATAAAATAAATCTTGTTTTTCAAAATAGTGGTCCAATCGATTCAAAAAATTAGAAAAAAATAAGGCATTATAAAAACCATGTATGACTAAGAAAATTCCAATAATCATTCGCAGTGTCGTATAACTTATTACCTTGATATTCATACTATTCTATTTAGGTTACAAAATTACTATGCGCGCATAACATATTCAAGCGATAAAATCACAAATTTCCATCTAAATAACTGATAACCAGAATAACTACACCGTTATAGTTCATTGAAATAGCTCTTCTAAACTAAGAATTTATCAATCATTAACTCAATTTTATAGGTGGTTCATCGTAATTTGAATATTCTGCTGCTATTTTAGCAGAAAAATTATTAAAGCTTTGAACGAAGAACAATTTTCTACCAGAGAATTAGATCGCATAATTGAAATGGCATGGGAGGATCGCACGCCTTTTGACTCTATTAGATTTCAGTTTGATATCACCGAAAAAGAGGTTATTACGCTAATGCGACGCAATATGAAACCTTCAAGTTTTAAAATGTGGAGAAAACGTGTTCAAGGAAGATCTACCAAACATGCCAGATTGAGAAGCGATGAAGTTGGTCGCTTTAAGTGCAGCCGTCAACGCAGTATAAGCATGAATAAACTATCTAAACGAAGACGTTAATCAAATAGTTCATTTAGCACTTTGGCCAATCTAACTCCACCTTTCTGTAATTGTGTGCGCACTAATGGAAACCAATTATACATATATTGATAACTAATATTATCACCTGCTTTGGTAGAATTATATATATCTTTTGCATACGCCCTGGATTCATTAACCCAATCCATAAGTTCCCCCTCTTGATAAAAAGCCAACTGGCGTTTAGATAATTCTTCCCTATTATTCGCAAGTTCTGTATAACTCATTTTATATGACTCAATCATATCTGTATCCCAAACCCGGTGCAAGTTTGAATCATCCCAAAACCATTGGAGTTTAATATCATTCCCACCTCTATTCTCGCTTAATCCTGTATGCAGTGGTTGATGCAAATCCCCTATTAAATGAACTAACATTTTTAAGTGAAAAACTTTATCATCATTTGAAGAATTCTCATCATTGAGAATTTCTACACAGGTATTTATTCCCTGGATAAGATCCCCTTTTGGATTTTTAGGATGAGTATCATACGTTTTATCAAAGGGTATATTCACATAATGCCAGGGTCCATACTTATCATATCTATCATCACTCTTTATCTCATCAGCATAAATAGAGACTAATGCTAATCCTTGTCCTTTTAAAAGCTTATCAATATTCTTACGCGCTTTCTTTGAGAGATGGGCCGCAGCAATTTCACCAATTACGCGGTGACCCGTTTTTCCCCAATAAGGATTTGTAGCGAAATTTTGTTGCGCATAAAAAAAGCAAAAAACTAAACTAATCAGTGCAATCTTCTTCATGATGTAAATATAAGTTTCCCAAGTTTAAAGAAACATTAAATTTATGCAAGTTATCGCTTATCTTGGTCAAAATTATATTCATGGATTCTCCTATTTTTGAAAACGATGCGATTGTCTTAGGGCTTTTAATGGCTGCGCTTGGACTTGTATTTTACACCTCTTCTATCAAGTCTGGCTTTTGGAAAAACTTTTATCGCTTCATTCCCGCACTTTTAATGTGTTATCTCATTCCATCAATCTTCAACAGTCTGGGTTTAATTAGCGATGAAATATCTCAACTCTATTTTATTGCAAGTCGTTATTTATTACCCGCATCGTTGGTTTTAATGACTTTAAGTATAGATCTTAAAGCCATATTTAATTTAGGGCCTAAGGCTCTTATTATGTTTTTGACTGGTACGTTGGGCATTATCATTGGTGGACCATTGGCGATTTTGCTTATCTCTGCGTTCTCTCCCGAAACTGTTGGAGGTGTTGGACCAGATGCAGTTTGGAGAGGACTTACAACCATCGCCGGAAGCTGGATTGGAGGCGGTGCAAACCAGGCCGCCATGTTAGAGATTTTTGAATATAATCAGGAAGAATACGGCGGGATGGTTTTAGTAGATATTGTAGTCGCTAATGTTTGGATGGCCATTATTCTTATAGGCATTGAACGTAACAAACGCATTGACAACTGGCTTAAAGCGGATTCATCTGCTATTACCGCTCTTAAGAAAAAAGTAACTGCATTTTCAAAAAAGAGAGAACGCAATCCCAGTCTTAATGATCTTGTGATTATGCTGAGCATCGCCTTTACCGCAGTAGGAATTGCACATTGGGGATCAGAACTCATTTCTACCGGCCTCACAGAAAATTTTGAGGCTTTTACAAATAAAAGCAGTGCATTAGCGTCTTTTGCTTCTACTTTTTTCTGGATGATTACTATTGCCACCCTCATAGGAATTCTCCTTTCGTTTACAAAAGCCCGCAATTACGAAGGTGCAGGCGCCAGTAAGATTGGGAGTATTTTTATTTATGTTCTGGTAGCAACCATTGGAATGAAAATGGATTTAACTAAAGTGGTAGAAAATCCCGGCCTCATTGCAATTGGGTTTGTATGGATTAGCATCCATGCCGGTTTACTCATACTAGTAGCTAAATTGATCAAAGCGCCCTATTTTTTCTTAGCAGTAGGTAGCCAGGCGAACGTTGGTGGAGCAGCATCTGCCCCTGTGGTTGCCGCAGCCTTTCATCCGTCTCTTGCAACAGTAGGTGTACTGCTGGCAGTCCTTGGCTATGTAGTAGGTACTTATGGCGCCATGTTTTGTGCCGTTTTGATGGAAATTGCCGCAACTTCCTAATGACTCTAATTTTTTATAAAGAATAAATACGATATTTGCGCTCTCAAATAAATGAACATGAAATCTAGCTCTAGGCTTTTACTTCTCTTTGCAATTTTATTAAGTTGTTCAACTAAAAAAGAAGGCAATATGATCGTAACAGGTTCTGTCAAGGGTCTTAAGAAAGGAACGCTGTATCTTCAACGAATACAAGATTCAATATTAGTGAATGCCGATTCTATTGTAGTGAAGGGACAGCCAACATTTAAGCTAAGTACAACCGTTACTGAACCCGAAGTTTTTTATCTCTACCTGGACAAAGTTGACCAAAGTGACTATGACGATCGCATTGAATTTTTTGGAGAAAAAGGAACGATTTCTATAAAATCAAACCTGGACCACTTTCAACGAGATGCCGAAGTAAAAGGATCCAAAAATCAAAAACTCCTTAAGGAATATCGAACGAATGCACAAAAACTAAACGATCAAAACCTTGATCTCATTAAAGAAAATTTTGAGGCTCAAAAAGAAGGAAATGAAGAGAAAATTTTTGCATTGAATGCTCAGTATGATAATTACCTCAAACGCAAATACCTATACACCATTAATTATGCTGTAAACAACGCAGATCATGAGGTTGCACCTTATCTTGCACTTAATGAAATTTTTGATGCTAATCTTAGATTTTTAGACACCATATACACCAAGCTTACACCAAAAGTGAAAGAGTCTCTCTATGGTAAGCAATTGGAGAAGTTTATTGAAGATAGGCGCGATTTAGAACTTTTAAAACCTCAAGATAGTATTCAATAAAAAACGGTCACCTAAAATAAAACTTCTTCCAGATGACCGTTCTTAAATTAATGTTACTATAAACTATTTACCTTCTCCACCAAACGCTGAGCGTTAGATTGAAAGTCATTTCTAATGTCCTTATAGTGTTTCTTTGAATCTTCAACATCACGTTTATTAATGCGCGCTATCAAGGCATCAAAAGCGTCGATACACTCATCTACAATTTCTTCAACCTTAGCATTATCTGCGTTTTTTCCATAATCTTCTTGAAGATACGCTGCTTCAATAATATTGGCGAAAACATCATTTAATTCTTTTTTTAATTCTCTTTTATTTGCCATGTTCTGGAATTCTTATTTCTTAGTATAATGCAAAAATACGTATTATCTATACAATGACCTGTAAGAGTTTTGATTCCTCGCTTTTTAAACTAATCCCTCTCGAGGTTGCAGGAATAAGTAGAGTTTGTCCCTTTTGCAACTCCAATCTATAGGTTTGATCAACGTTGATATGTGTCAAGCCTTCTATTCCAATAAGGATTACAAATGAATTTGTATTAGAGAGATCCCTATCTGTTTCACCTTTGATATGATAAACACTGGTTTTGAAATATTCATTTTCAACCAAAGACACCGCAGTATTCTCCTTAATATGATACTGAATCTTGTAGTTTCCAGGGTGGTTGAAGTCCATCGCTTCTAAAGCCTCTTCTTGATGAAGCTCACGAAATTTACCTTGACTATCTTTCCGATCATAGTCGTAAACTCTGTAAGTGATATCTGAGGTCTGTTGAATTTCAGCTAACAGAACTCCGCTCCCAATAGCGTGAATCAAACCAGGACTTATAAAAAAGCAATCCCCGGATTTAACCTCATGCTCTTGTAGTACCTCTTGAATTGTGCCTTTTGTTACGTGCTGCTTATACTCTTCTTTAGTAACTTTCTTTGATAAACCTACTATAAGCTTAGCTCCTGGATCTGCCTGCATCACGTACCACATTTCTGTCTTTCCAAAAGCGTTATGCTTCTTAAGCGCAAGCTTATCATCTGGATGAAGTTGAACGGAAAGATCTTTCTTTGCATCAATAAACTTAATCAATAACGGAAATTGATCTTTAAATTTTGCATACACCTTCTCACCTACCAGTTTACCTTTGTATAAATCAATTACCTCTTTGAGCGATTTTCCTTTTAGGGGTCCATTAGCAATAATTGAACTATTGCCATCTACTCCACTTAACTCCCAACTTTCTCCGCAATGGTCTGATGAATTCTTACCCAATACTATCCTAAGCTTTGAACCACCCCAAATCTTATCCTTTAAAATAGGATTAAAACTCAGTGGATATAAATCAGGTCTACTCATGTAAATTTTTAACGACTTTTAGTGCTTTCCTAATGTGTTCTTTAGCTCCCATACTACTAAATCTTAATCTAACCACGCCCTGGCGGTCAATAACAAAAGTCTCTCGCGCAGGGAGCAATCCTAATAAAGATGATGTTACGCCAAACTTTTTTGCTAACGCTCTATCCTTATCAGACAAAAATAGAAAAGGAATCGTATATTTTTTCGAAAATTTTTGATGAGAGGATGGTTTATCTGCACTAACACCTATTACCTCTGCTCCAAAATCTGTAAAGTCTTCGTATTGATCCCTAAAGGAACATGCTTCTGCGGTACATACCGGTGTGAAATTTTTAGGATAGAAATACAGCACTACTATCTTCTTACCTATGAGCGTTTTACTGTCAAATGTCTCTCCTCTTTGATCAACCGCTATAAAATGAGGTGTTTTGTCTCCAACGTTTAACCCCATTATTCTCCGCGGTAAGTTACAAAGTTACGCGGAGTCTCATACAGTTTCACTTCTAAGTCTAATGCACTTTCTAATTTATTGCGCAGTCTATTCCAAATAACATACGCAATATGTTCTGCTGTGGGATTTAGAGTTTTGAACTCCTCAACCTCTTCGTTTAAATTTTTATGATCCATGTAATCTTCAACTTCGAACTTGATATGATCTTTCAAAATCTTTAAATCAATCAGGTAACCTGTTTCAGCATCTACCTCACCTGTAACCGAAACAATTAAATCATAATTATGTCCATGGTAATGAGGATTGCTGCATTTGCCAAATACTTCAGTATTTTTCTGATCGCTCCAATCTTTTCTAAATAACCTATGAGCAGCATTAAAATGAGCTTTTCTATGTACGGTCACTCTCACGCTGCGATATAATTATAATATTTATCAAAAATGATTTTAAACCAGGCGGTATAAACATCTGGATTTAGTGAGATATCCTTTTTAACATCTTCTAACTTCATCCACTTCCAATCTTCAACCTCTTTGGGATTAACCTTTGGCGCATCTTGATAATATCCCACTAGAATATGATCGTATTCGTGTTCTGTTAATCCATTATCAAAAGGCGCTTTGTATATAAATGAAGTAATATTTTCTAATGAAGTTGTAAAACCCATTTCTTCCTCAAGTCTTCTTTTACCTGCGGAAATGTTATCCTCACCAACCCGTTGATGACTACAACAGGTATTGGTCCATAAGCCTGGCGAATGATATTTGCTTTTTGCACGCTGCTGAAGCATTAACTCACCCTTATCATTATAAATGAACACAGAAAATGCACGATGAAGCACTCCTTTTTCATGAGCTTCAAGCTTAGGCATAATTCCAGTTTGCTCATCATTTTCATTTACCAAAATGACTTGTTCTTCAAGTTTATTCATTACAAAAGTTAAGATCGGTACGAAGTTAATTTAAAAAAAACGTCTCTTTAGATAAGAGACGTTTTTTTGGAAAAGTTTAATAGATGTTAGAAACGCTCAAGCCCCCGCAGACCAACCACAAAGACATCTGATAAGCCTTGATCTTTTAATTGAAGTTTATAATTATTTGCTTCTTCTCTTGTTGCAAATGTACCTGAGAAATATCGGTTAAATCCATCTTGATATTGATGGTTAAATACATTGCCTAAATAGTCAAACTGATTCGTTGAACGTTTACCTATAGCCGCTATTTGAACAGTAAATATTTCCTTAGTGTTAGAGGATGAAAAGTTATACCTATCATTTGGATTTACAGTTTCCACGGGTTGAACAGGAGTGGTCTCTGTTTGGGTTACAGGCTGATCTTTTTGTGAGATTGACGTATTGACCTCAACAACAGGAATATCATTCTTTACTACAGGATCTATTGTAGCGCTAGGTTGTGAAGTGTTTTCAGTTTCAACGGGAGTACCTTGGTTCACGATGACCTCATTTACAATCTCTGTAGCTTTACTTACATCAAATTCATTATCGTCGTTTGTAATAATAAATTCTGATCTTCGGTTTTTTTGATGCTGATCTTCGGTGCAATCGACCCCATCTGAACATTCGTTGACGAGTTGAGCTTCACCATAACCTCTACCACTTAGCCTAGAACGATCAATCCCTTTTTCAACCATATAATTGATTGTAGATTTGGCTCTACGATTGGATAAATCTTCGTTATAACCTATATAGCCCTTACTATCTGTGTGGGATCGAACGTCAATTTGCATTCTGGGATATGAACGCAACACTGCAATAATTTTTTGTAGTTCAACTTCGGCATCCGGTCTAATATTGCTTTTATTAAAGTCAAAATAAATAGGATCTAATTGTAATAATTTGAACAAATCATCCCCTGGTCTTGCGGTAGTTACTCCTAAATCGCTCCCTCGTTTCATATCAATAGGAACGAAGAATTTACGCTCAAACTCATTAGTGGTTTCTATGATCTCTTCTTTTGTTTCAAATCCTTCTTTAACGACGCGAATAATGTAATTTTTATCACACTCAAGTTTGAACTCATAAAATCCATTTTCGTCAGTAATCATGCTTGAGATCAAGTTGAGTTCCTCGTCATAAAGCTCTACAGTTGCAGCAGCTACTACTTCATCAGAATCAGGATCTGTAACCGTACCGCTCAAATATTGATTACACTCTTTAATTAAGACTTCCTTTTGCTTAAACCCATAAATATCATCTTCTCCTAATCCACCTTCTCTATTTGAAGCGAAATATCCTAAATTGGTCTCTTTATCAATAATAAAACTAAAGTCATCTTTAGGACTATTTACCGGGCGACCTACATTGTAGACCTCATCAAAATTACCTTCGTCATCCACACTTGCGACAAAAATATCCAATCCTCCCAGGCCTGTATGACCATCTGAAGAGAAGTACAAATCATTTGTTGAGCTTACAAAAGGAAACGTTTCTTTACCTTCTGTATTAATGGCATCGCCTAAATTTTTTGGAGTCCCAAATGAGCCGTCCTCTGCGATATCAACTACAAAGATATCAGACTGACCTAATGAGCCCGGCATATCGCTAGAAAAATACAGCTTTGTTTCATCAGCATTAAGTGCAGGGTGAGCCACATTGTAATCCTGACTATTAAAAGGAAGTTCTACGGGATTTTGCCATTTACCCCCTTCTTTGCGTTTTATACGGTAAATTTTTAAAAAGTTAAACCCTGCGTCATTACGCTGTAATTTACCGTCATAATTATTCCGTGTGAAATAAATCGTATTTCCGTCTTTAGTGAATACGGCAGAAGATTCGTGAAACTTAGAATTTACATCTCCCGGAAACTCGGCTACATCTTCGCTCAATGAGTTATCCTCGCTACGCTCAGAGTAATATAAATCTAAAAAGCCCTGTTCGTTCCACTCATGAACGCGTTTTGAGGTTGAAGCAACCTCTCTGTTAGAGGAAAAGACCAATTTATCACCAAAAAACGTAGGTGAAAAATCTGAAAGCCTTGAATTAATATCAACTTGCTTGAGGTCAAATTTGCCTGACTGCATTTCAATCAACTCAAGATAATTTCGTTCTTTTTGAAATAATTCTGCACGTCGATCAGTGTCTTGTAAGTTTTCAAACTTAGCCATGATCTTATCAGACTCTTCATATTTTTGTACACTCTTTAACGAGATAGCATACTTGAATAGGTATTCTTTCTCTGGAGAGTTGTCCAATTTAAATAACTCACCGTACCATTTGGCCGCTTCTCTAAATTTACCATTAAAGTAATATGAATCACCTAACTTCTTAAAGAGATTGACCGACTTGAACCCACTATTGGCTACTTCAAGATAAATTTCTCTCGCATCAATAAACGCGTACTCATTAAATTTAGCATCGGCCTTTTTAATCTTATCTCTTTGTGCAGAAACGGTAAATGCCGAAAATAATAAGACAATAAGTAATATATATGTAGAAAACTTCATTCCCATTTAATAGGTATTAAAAGAATCGCGGTGTAACCATCTTATCATAACGTTTAAATAATTCATACCTAAACATTACCTCAAAACTACCCCCGGAATATTCTTGCAAATCTGTCGTATCAATATCATATGCAAATCCAACATACATCGAATCCACAAACTGAAAACCAACTAATGCCGTTGCAGCTGCATCCAGTCTATATGCCGCTCCTAGGGTAAGCGAATCATACAGCAAGAAGTTTGCCGATACATCAATCTGTAATGGACTACCTGCTACTGCCTTTGTAAGAATTGTTGGTTTGAATTTCACATCTGAGGTCAAATCAAATACAGAACCTGCAATAAAGTAATAATGCAAACGCTCTGCAGCAACCGAAGATGATGAAAGATCACCCGCCTCTTGAAAATGTCTTGTTTTTAATAGGTTAGGAGAACTCAATCCCGCGTAAAATTTATCGGTAAAGTAGTAAAATCCAATCCCAACTTGTGGTGCAAACCTATTGTCTACTTCAGCTTCTTCTGATAATGCAGGATCCTCCATTTGTGTGGAAACGTCGCTATAATCTACATTAAGCAAATGCCCACCTGCTTTTAGTCCAAAACTTAACTTTGATTTATAATTGAATTGAATGGTATAGCTTCCTGCAATATCCAGATATTGCTCTGTCGCCGGACCAATATTATCATTCATAATATTAACTCCTAATCCTATGTTACCATACCCAATAGGAGTATGAGCAGATAGTGTTTGAGTTGCCGGACCACCATCGATACCTACCCATTGACTACGATGTAAGCCTACCAGACTAAACACTTCTCTAGATCCTGCATATCCCGGATTAATACTTAAGGTGTTATACATGTACTGACTGTACTGTGAATCCTGTTGAGCGTGTGCCAGTTGTATACAGCATACACACACTATTATTCCAAGAACGCTATTTTTCATCTGCTTTATCGTCGCCATATTAATCTGCATTGATATAAATGAATCCTGTTAGTTCTCTAGTTCTATCTAAAAAGTCCACATATTCAAAAATGTAAATATATGTGCCAGTTGGCAACTTCTCATTCTTTGCAATAGTGATACGACCGTCACTGGTACCGTCAAACTCTATGCGCTCTCCATCTTCAATAGAGCCGTATGCTTCGGCTTCATATACCAACACACCCCAACGATTAAATATTTTCAAATTGTTACTGGGGAAGTTTTCTATGTTCTCAATGATAAGCACATCGTTAATTCCGTCTCCGTTTGGTGTGATACCATTATAGAAAATGACATCATCTGGCACGTCAAGTAGCACTACGGTAGGATCATCATCTTCGCCTGTATCGTCAGCCGGGTTTGTAGAGTCTGAAACATCTTCTACCGATCCACCATTGGTGTTGAAACCAGTAGCAGTTGCAGAGTTGACTTTTTCTCCCGCTTGAAGATCAGCCTGAACGAGTGAATAAAGGATTTCTTCTGACGTAAATATCTCACCCGGAAGCAGTGTTCCTACCTCAATGGAAACATTAATATCATCAACATCATCAATGACAATATTAAACAAGGTCGTATTACCCGTGTTGGTTAGCGTGAATTGATAATTGATTTGATCACCTACATTGACCATTTCATTTTCATCAGTATCTACATATACTCCTGATTTGAGTAGAGCCAGCCCATTCTCAATTAATAAAGGAGTAACCGTGGGGTCATCATCTTCATCACCATCATTATCATTGGTTGAGTCAGAAACATCTTGAACATCTTCATTCAGATAAATTCCTATTGCGGTAGCCGAGTTTACTACCTCACCGACATCAATATCACTTTGTTGGAGAGTATAGGATAGCGTAAACGTTTCTGCTACTCCGGGGTTTAAATTAAAGGGACCAAAGATAATGTCGTTAGTCACCTCAAAGAGTGGATCTAAAATGATGACATCTGCTAATGGAGCATCACCCGTATTGGTCACCGTAAACGTATAGTCAATGGTTTCTCCCGGCTGACTTAGCCCGTCGCCATTTTCATCATTGAGAACGCTTCCCTTTTCAAGGACAATCCCGGTAACTAATTCTAGTGGAGTACATATGCTAGCTTCAGAGGTTACACTGATTCCATCAGGATCAAATCCTTCCGCTACAGCTGTATTGCAGAATTCACCAGCATCTATATCCTCCTGTATGATGATATAGTTTGTTGAAGCATCTGTACTTACTTCAGCACTTACACCGGGAGCTAGTGATCCCGCCACACTAATATTTTCAAAATTGATCGTTGCATCATCAAGTTCAATATTAGAGATGTTCGTACCACCAGTATTGGTCACGGTAAAGGTATATTGAATCTGATCACCCGCATTTAATGTGTTGTCATCGCCTAATAATACTGTTGCTGATTTTACAAGCACTATAGAAGAAATAAAGCCATCATCCAGATCAATGCACACTTCATTACTCTCATCACTTACGTTGATGTTTGATGGAGAAGAAACACCCTCTACACTGGCGATATTACATACCTCACCTTCCTCAATATCACTTTGTTCTAATCCATAAATTTGTATAGGTAGAGTAAACTCTTCTCCTACTGCGAGGTTAAAAGGTGATCCTATGTCTCCTCCTAACAGAGGATCTTCGACTTGTATAGAAGTTAAATCTTCGCTTCCGTTATTAATTACTGTCAAAGTATATTGAATCACATCATCTACATCTACCACCCCGTTGTTGTTGGCATCAACTAAAACCCCAGATTTTACAATGCTTATCGCAGCAGCGAACCAACAGGTTTCGTCATTATTCCCGGGACCATCTAATGGATTGGTAGAATCTGAAACATCAGTTACTGTTCCCTGAGTACTTGATCCAATGGCAATAGCAGAATTACAAAATTCACCAGCATCTATATCTGACTGAGTTAACACATAAGTCGCAGTTGCTGTGCCGGTTTCATCTACACCTAATGTTGATGGTGATACTACAATACCGGTTTGACCAATATCTGCATCGTCAATACTAAGGTTGGTCACTTCCAGGTCTCCGGTATTAGTTACTGTAAAATCATAAGATAATTCATCTCCTGCATTAATGATTCCATCGTTATTTGCATCAACATAGGTAACGCCTTTGAGTAATTCTATGGATGCTACATTAGATAAGGTAATAATTTCGGTACTACAGGATTCAGTTACCGGGCTACCGGTAGGATCATCTGCATTCACACAGGCGGTGTTGGTAACAAAGCCATTCGTTATATCATTTTCTATGATGGCATAAACATAATTAGCATCATTCGATCCACTCAATATTATTTGCTCTCCAGGTGCTAAGTCTGGAAGAGTAAACGGCGAGTTTGGAAGTAACGGATCATCTAGGACCACATTATTCAATGAAACGTTTCCGGTATTTGTTATGGTGAAGGTGTATTCAATCAAATCTCCTGCATTTAATACACCCACTGGATCGGTATCTACATAAATTCCTGTTTTCACGATTGAAATTGCGGGACTAATAGATAAAGGTGTACACAATACGTCACTATCTGTGACCGGTGTACCTTCAGAGGTTTCACCATTAACAGTTGCCAGATTACAAAAAACACCCGCAGCAATGTCCTCATTACTTATTTCATAAAATAAGGTATTTTCATCTTCTACATCTCTAAAATCTCCCGGTTCCAATTCATTAGCAACAAATAGGTTTGTAATACCAATATCATCGTCGTCTATGGTTATATTAAAGACTGGGAAATTTCCAATATTCTCAACTCTAAATGAATAAACGATTCGATCTCCAACATCAACAAATCCATTATTATTAAAATCAACGTAAGTACCAAACTTAATGATATCCAGTTCGCCTACCGGCGGAAGAGGAGTACACGTAATATCATCATCTGCTCCTGTATCATCAGCTATATTCACAGAATCTGAAACATCTGAAACAGGTTCGTCCGTTGGAGATTCTCCTGAAACTGTTGCCTGATTACAAACGACTCCGGCATTAATATCATCTGGCGTAATGGAATAGGTAGTTACACCACCTGTATTAGTTGCGTTAAATTCTATAAAAGCTCCTACCGGAAGATCAAAAGGACCAATAATTGGATTAGTGGGATCAAGCAAAGGATCGACAATGAATGCATTTTCAATTGTAACATTACCCGTATTGGTTACCGTGAATGTATAGTTAATGACATCGTTTGGATCTAGTTGACCATTCCCGTCATCAACAAATTGTCCTCCTTTAAGTAGGGTTAATTGTGGGTTTAGTTCTAAGACTACTATTTCCTGATCGGTGCTGGGTATAGCGGTTTGACCACTTTGACATTCCCAGTTTGCTTCAGCGTTATTAATCACCTCGCCTGCATTGAGATCTGATTGTTGTATATTATACGTAACCGGACCTAAAATTCCGGTTTCACCAGGAGCAAGCGTACTGGGACTTACAAATGCGTTGGTTAATCCTAACATTCCATCGGTAATGCTTACTCCAGTGATAAGTTGATCACCCGTGTTAGTTACCTCAAAGGTATATTCAATAACATCATTTGTGGTAATTTCGCCATCACCATCATCTACCAACACGCCTGTTTTAACCAAGTTGGTTTCGCATAAATTTTCGGTTGCAGTACATACTTCCTCAACAGTGTCCTGCACCTCAAAGGTTTCTGGAGTAAATCCAGTCACAGTAGCAATGTTGCACACTTCGCCTGCATCAATATCTGCAGCTGTAATGAAATAGGTTGCCGTAAAAGTTGTCGTATCAGATTCTCCAGGCAGCAAAGCAATAGGCCCACCTGACACCGGTACTAACACATCGTCAATCGTAATATTTGATAATTGTCTGTTCCCTGTATTGGTAACTGTAAAGGTATATTCAATCGCATCCCCTACACTTACACCACCATCGCCGTTGGTGTCTACATAATCTCCAAATTTTTGTAAATCAATTTCTGGTACAGGACAAAAGAAGCCGTCAAAACCAGCAAAAGTTTCTTCATCATCTACTACAATATCAACAAGCGCATCAGAATCAATAGATCTTAATACTTGATTAGGACAACCAATATCAACAGTGACTTCTACCACATCAGAGGTATAAGTCCCTGGCTCAAGGTCAACCGTCCACACTCCTTCATCATTTGTTTGAACAAAATTATTATTCCCGGGTCCAGAAATCACTTCAATACTTACAGAAACTCCTGGGATTCCCGGTTCACCTACATCCTGAATACCGTTAAAATTAATATCGTTAAAAACGATACCTGTGGAAGTACCAAACTCTGGAGGGAAAAACCCAACTTTTGCATCCCCAACTCCGTCTCCATTATTATCATCACCAAAAAAAATGGTTTGTCCGGCAACGATTATTGTTTGAGATGGATTAACTCCTTGAGTAACATCTGAGTCTGGATCAATGTTAGGAGTACCTGTATTAGTCACGACCAATGCAGATATATTACCAGGAACGGTACAAGCTTCCCAAATACCATTCGCATCAGTAATTTCAAAAAAATCTTCTATCAATGGATCATCAGGATCAATAATCACTGTGGCCCCGGCAACCGTAGACTCAATACCAACATCAAATATTCCGTTACCGTTTTCATCAATATACACACAACCGGTGACACAACCCAATACTGCATAACCAACTGGACCTGTGTTTAAACTCCCTCCCTCTGTAACCGTAACTGTTTTTGGATCAGCACCCAATGTAAGAGTTAATCCATTTTGAGGAAAATCAGAATCCAATACTGTAGGAAATACTACGCCAGCATCCACTTCATCTTGATCAAAATCCTGAATATCAACTACAGTTTCACCAGCCGGAACTACTGCAGTCCAATTACCCAGTGAATTTGTAACAACTGTTTGCTCAACGTCATTAACATCAGTAATCTGAACGTCTATATTTGCAAATCCAGGTTCGCCTGGATCTTTAATTTTATTATTATTTAAGTCTTGGAAAATATTACCCGTAAGTGTTCCTGTAACTGCAAACGAGTTTCGCTGTTGTTTGGAAGCATAAGAAAAGAGAGAGCCAATCGCAGCTATCAGGATAATAACATATACAAGCGAATACGTACTCGTTAATTTAAAATATTTTTTTCGCATAAACTTTCATTTATAGCGCACAGTAGGTAGGGTAACTGCAAACTTAATTTGGGGTTCTTTTGTTAACAGGCTCTCAACACGTTATTAACAACAAATATAAAAAAAGCCATATAATAGTATGTACAAACGATATAAATTAGATCAAATTCGCTAAACCATCCATCAAAGGTAACTTTATTCCCCTTTTATTTTAAATAATATCGTGAACTCAGATCTACGGTTTAATTGATGCTTCTCCTTACTACAAGGTACACCATCTGCACATTCATTGAGAAGTTGAGTTTCGCCGTAGCCTTTTGCTACAATTCTTTCAGCTTCCAATCCGTTATTTAATAAATACTCTTTTGTTTGATTAGCCCGTCGCTCAGACAATCCCTCATTATATTTTTTTGACCCCCTACTATCTGTGTGTGAGGAGATTTCAATTTCAAGTTTGGGATACTTTTTCAAAATAGCCACAATCTTGTTCATCGCTTCTGTTGCATCCGGCTCACGCACTTTTGATTTGTCAAAGTCAAAATAAATGGGTTCAAGCGACAATAGTGTTTCTAAATCTACAGGATCAACCTCATTTTGCACTTCTTTTGTTAAGGCAATGGATTGTTCAAATTCTTCAATTCCTTCTGGAGTAACAAAAAAGCGGTCTTGTGAAATGTATCCATCTCTCTCTGCCCGCAGTGTATACTCTGTATCACAATCTGCTACAAAGGCATAGTTTGCCTCCTCACCTACGATAGTTTGCTCAAGTGTTTCTTTGGTTTCTTCTTCAATTAACTTTACTTCGGCTCCAGGCAATTTCTCCCCGGTGTCCGTATCTGTTACAATTCCTGTAACTACTACTCTACACAAGTTTCTAGGAAGTTTCTTTTGCTGGAACGTATAAATATCATCACCTCCCTGACCTCCTTCGCGATTCGAAGTTAGATAACCTCGCTTACTCACGTCGCTTACCGCAAAGGCAAAATCATCATCTGGGCTGTTTGCCGGTTCACCTACATTGACTATTTCACCAACTTTGTTATCTACAGTTAAAGAAGTAACAAAAATATCTAATCCACCAAGCCCGGGATGACCATCTGATGCAAAATATAAATATCCCTTTTCACTTACATAAGGAAATGTTTCCCTTCCTTCAGTATTAATCTCTCCCGGTAAACGCATGGGTTTACCATAGGTATTATCGTCATAAATTTCAACACAAAAAATATCAGACTGCCCAACTGTACCAGGCATATCACTTGCAAAAAACAATTTCTTTTCGTCTGGGCTCAACGCTGGATGTGCCACTGCATAGTCATCACTATTAAATGGCAACTCTTCTATACGATCCCATGATCTGGTCAAATCATTAAATGTAGCTTTATAGATTTTTAAACGGTTATAAAACTTTTTATCTTGTCTGTATTCCCCATCATTATAATTGTTACGTGTAAAATACATTGTTTTACCATCTTTGGTAAAAACTGGTGTAGATTCATGGTAGATGGTGTTGACATCTCCTTTAATCTTCTTAACATTGGATAAATCTCCATCAATGCTATCGGCTTCTGCTGTATATAAATCCAAGAATGCCTGATTATTCCATTTATTGATTTTTCTTGTGAAGGTCCCGGTATCCCGAGTAGACGCAAAAACAACCTTTTTGTCATAAAAAGCTGAACCAAATTCAGAAAATTCAGAATTTATACTCACAGGGTCTATCTCATATCGCCCAGACTGGTAACTAATTTGCTCCAGGTAGTCCTGATTTTCAGTAAATAAGGCTGATCGCGTATCATCACCTCTAGCAGCTATAAATCGCTTCATCCATTGATCACTGGCATCATAATCTCTTAATGACTTTAAACTTTGAGCATACCTAAAATAATATTCCGGATCTGTAAACTCGCTGAATTCTTCCATGAGTTCCCCGTACCATTTAGCTGCACCTTTAAAATCTCCGTTATAATAATAGGTATCCCCCAGTTTTTGAAACAATTCCTCTCCGCGGTAGCCGTCTTCGACTACCTTTAAATAAAGACGCTGAGCCTTAATATAAGAAAGACGCTCATATTCTCTATTTGCTCGTTCTAATCGGGTATTTTGAGAAAAGGAGGGCTGCGCAGTAAAAACTACAAATAGCACTAGTAAAATTATCTGTCTCGTTTTTCCTGTCATACCCATTAAAAGAATCTCGGATTTAAAATTCGACCGTACTGCCTAAATAACTCAAAACGCAGAAAAACTTCAAAACTACCGCTATTGAATTGTGCTAATTCAGTGGTTTCCCTGTCGTAGGCAAATCCTATCATCATGGCGTCTGAAAACTGAAATCCTGCCATCGCACTCCATGCAGCGCTCAGACGATACGCTCCTCCTAATGTGAATTTTTCATACATCAGCGCATTTAAGGACAAGTCTAATTGCAAAGGAGCACCTGATACAATTTTGCTTAGCACAGCAGGTTTTAGTTTAAGATCATCATTTACCTGAAAAACATAGCCTCCCATAAGATAAAAATTGACTCGTTCTTTAGCAATACGAGCAACCCCATCAGAATCTTCAAAATGATCATTCTCTAATAAATTAGGAGCACTTAGTCCAACGTAATAATTATTATTATACATATATGCTCCTAAACCTATTTGGGGAAGAAGCCTGTTGTCAATTTGTTGTAAGTAAGAAGGGTCAACCTTTTCATCTAATACCAATCGATTAAAATCATTATCCAATAATTGAGCTCCAGCCTTAACTCCAAAACTCAACTTGGTTTCTTCTGTTACATTTATGTTATAACTAAATATGGCATCAAAATAGGTTTCTCTTGTAATGAAAATTTCGTCATTCGTTAAATTAAACCCTACTCCTATTTTACCTATCCCTATGGGAGAATGAGCAGAAAATGTTTGAGTTCTTGGGGCTCCATCTAGACCTACCCATTGTGACCTGTGCAAACCAAGACCACTAAATACCCCTCTCGTTCCCGCGTAACCAGGATTAAAACTCATCGTATTATACATATACTGGGTATACTGCGCATCTTGCTGAGCATTTACCGCATAACACATACTAAGTACTACAAGAAAAAATAATTTATTTAAGTACTTATGGAGCCTCATTTACACTCTTTAAAATTGATGGATTAAACCGAAGAAAAATTACAAACAATACCATGCACTGTATAACATTCCTGTACATACTTATGCACAGGAATGTTAACAATTACATTATGATTTGTCTATCTGTTAAGATACAGTGGACCAGCTTGTTCTCTTAGTTTTCCTTCGTCCTCTCCGTTCCTATCTTTATAGGTCAGGATGTAATAATATGTTCCTACCGGGAGTTTATCTCCCTTATTGATTGTAATTCTTCCATTACTTTCACCTGTAAAATATTCTACACCAGGTGTTTCATATCCGTCTGTTTCAAAGACTAACACACCCCATCGATTAAATATTTTCACATTGTTATCTGGGAAACGGTCTAGCCCTTTAATTCTAAACTCGTCGTTTATACCGTCATCATTTGGCGAAATACCATCATTTACAATAAAGTCATCCGTTTCAGGGAATATTTCTATATGGCTGTCTGTATCTTCTACTTGCTCACCAAGTGGTGATATTGCAGAAACTTCTGCCGTGTTTGTAAATTCTCCTTCATCAATTTCACCTGTTGTGATTTGATGAGTTCCTGTAAAGGTTTCACTTTCATCCGGTGCCAACTCATCTAACGTAAAGGTGAAATCAGCATCAGGATCCTCAAAGATGAAGTTGTCTAATGTTACATTCCCAGTATTTGTGATGATAAAGGTATATTCGATAAAATCATCAGAGTTTACAATACCATTATCATCTGCATCCAAATACATACCAGTTTTCACTAATGAAACACTTGGTACCTGCTCAAATTGAGTAATTGTTTCTTCATCCTGACCAGCTTCAAAACTATCATCATCAGAGATATCATCAATTAAATCTCCATTAGGATCAATTGATTCAACTACCGCCGAATTAAAGAATTCACCAGCATCGATATCTGATTGCATGATGGTGTATACTGCAGTCGTTATTCCTTGCTGACCAGGTAATAAGGTATTTGGATCAACCAATAAGTTTGCCACTCCAATCACATTATCGGTCACATTCACGTTGGTTAAGGTCACGTTACCCGTATTTAAAACAGTAAAGGTGAATACAATTTCATCTCCCGCACTATCTAATCCATCGCCATCCACATCAATAATTTCAGAGGTTTTAATCAAGGCAATTCCAGGGAATTGCTCAATCTCAATCACCGTTGGATCATTGGTTGGATCACCATCTGTATTACCTTCACCATCTGGTGTTTCAACCGTTTCATCACCCGTATCAGACACATCGGTATCGCTCAATCCTCCTAGCGTATCTTCTACCGTAACGGTTGCGCTATTCTGCACATATCCTAAATCAATATCTGCTTGCGTCAAGACGTAATCCACCGTTGTAGATGTAGCCGTTTGACCTGGATCTAGTGATACCGGTGTAAAACTTACCCCAGATAGATCTCCTAGCAATGGATCGATCAGATCAAAGTTGGTTATAGTAACATTACCCGTATTGGTTATTACAAAGGTATAGGTAGCCGTATCAATCCCTGCGTTTGGAACACCATCGCCATCCACATCATTTAATACACCCGTCTTAGTTAAGAACATATCAATAACTTGCTCTAAGGGTTCTACCGTAGGATCATCATCTGCCCCGGTATCATCAGACGGATTACCAGAGTCTGAAACATCTTCAGCTGGGTCACCTAATAAAGTTACTCCATCTATTTCAGCCGAATTCACCTTTTGACCTTGGTTGATATCCTCCTGTTGAATCACATAACTAGCATCTGTAACGGTAACACTCTCACCCGGTGCTAGTGTTCCAATAGGAATAGTTACACCAATATCATCTGCATCATCAATTTCAAGATCAAATAATGTCACATTACCTGTATTGGTTACCGTGAAAGTGTATTCAATCGTATCAATACCCGCATCTGGAATTCCGTTGCCGTTATTATCAATAAACTGACTACTCTTCACCAGTTCTACGGAAGGATTCTGTGGTACGATGGTCTCTGTCGGATCATCTTCAGTATTTCCGTCAGTATCATCATCATCATCACTTACATCTGTTGTATTAGTTCCGTCTGGCCCATCTCCGGCAGCGGTAACCTGATTAGCCACACCACCATTATCTGCATCAGATTGTGTCAAGGTATAAGTAGCGGTATACGTAGCTATTTCGCCCACCTGAAGATCACCTTCAGCAGAACCTAATGAACCGTTTACAAAGTTAGGACCACTGTCTAGGGTTAATGGGTTTCCATTTAAATCCACTAGAACATCAGTTATCGTTACATTATCCAGTGTTACATTACCCGTATTTTCAACCGTAATCGTATAGGTTATGATGTCTCCAGCACCATTAATTCCGTCACCATTATCAGTCACTGCAGCCGTTTTAACAGCATTCAATTGTGGTAACTGCGGAATGTCAAGCACAGTAGGGTCATTGGTTGGATCGCCATCGGTATTTCCGTTTCCATCTGGAGTCTCAACCGTCTCATCTCCTGCATCTGAAACATCTGTCGTAGATAAACCTATCACCGTATCATCGACTTCAATCGTTGCGCTGTTTTGCACAAAACCATCATCCACATTATCTTGTGTCAATACATAGATATCGGTCAAAGTTCCTGTCGCGGTCTCACCCGGATCAAGCGTGGTGTTATCAAATACGATTCCGCTAGCATCAAACAATGGATCAGTCAATACAAAGTTTGTGATCGTTACATTTCCTGTGTTCGTTACGACGAATGTATAGGTTACCGTATCGCCCGCATCGATTACTCCATCACCACCGTCATTTATCACACCGGTTTTAGTGAGCGTAACATCAATGACTTGTTGTAGTGGCTCCACTGTATCATCATCATCTGCTCCTGTATCATCAGCAGGGTTCAATGAATCTGAAACATCTGTCGCAGTCAATCCGTTTGGTCCATCCGCAGTTACAGTAGCTGAATTTACTACTTCACCGTTATTGATATCTGATTGTT